>DATNPS010000149.1:0-16243 GCA_036703095.1 Crinalium sp.
AGCCATAGTCTCCCGTAACCATTGTGACTTTGATACCAGCCACATGACAGGCCGCAAGCGCATCCTGCACTTCGGGACGGGGAGGGTCAAACATCGCCACCAGGCCAATGAAGATCAAGTTTTGTTCCAGGTCTTGCGATCGCAGATTCAGTAACGTATCGTCGCCTTTGCGAGCCGCCACTCCCAGCACGCGAAACCCTTGGCGCGCCAAATCATCATTGGCATTCACGACTTCATCCCAATCGGTCTGCGTTAGCGCCTGAACCGTGCCACTCCGCAAAATCGATTGGCAATGCCGCAGCACTTCTAGCGGGGCACCTTTGGTAAAACTGAGATAGGGAAATTCGTTAGGCCACAGATCCGACGTGTGCCAGTCCAACACCACCGTCATCATTCGTCGTCGCGAATCAAACGGCACCTCGCGCTGTCGGGGAAACTGACGCTGAAGATCTTCCAGATTCAGTCCTGCTTTGGAGGCAACGACCAGCAGAGCCGCTTCGGTCGGGTCACCAATTTCTTGCCATCGGCTAGGAGTGGTCAGGTGAACCAGTCTGGCATTGGAACACAGGGCCGCCCCCGCCAACAGCAATCGCATTTGCCAGGGTGCATCCAAGGCTTTGGGCAAGACAACCCGCCCCTGGGTGGGATCGTATCCCTCTCCAGTCGCTTCAATCAGGAGTGGAAGAGAAAGAGAGGACAGTGGGAGAGCGTGACCGTTGTGGGAATTGCCGTTATGGGAATTGAGGGGTTTGGCAGAACCGTTGCTTTGTGACAATTTCTGTGATGAGGTCTGCGACAGGTTGGGTGGCAATTGGGTGGGTAACCACAGATAGCGCACGGTCATTTCATTTTTCGTGAGCGTGCCTGTTTTATCGGTGCAAATGACAGTAGTTGCGCTGAGCGTTTCTACCGCAGATAGACGACGCACTAAGGCATTGCGACGAGCCATTCGCTGCACTCCCAAGGCCAGGGCCAGCGTTACCGTTGGCAATAAACCTTCGGGTACCAGCGCAACAATGATGCCGATCGCAAAAATGAAGCTTTCCTTGACTTCCATGCCCACCAGCAGCGAGGTGAGCAGAAACACCAAAACACCCGTGCCGATGGCGATCGCCGTAATAATTCGGACAATTTGCGATATCTGCACTTCTAGCGTACTGATGTCGCGTTTTACCATCGTCGTCAGGTGAGCCACCTGTCCAAATTCCGTCTGTGCACCCGTTGCATACACCACTGCGATCGCTCGTCCTGCGGCTACATTCGCGCCTGCCAAGACCAGGTTGGCAATTTCAGACGGATTCACCTTTTCCTGGAGCGGCTGTTCTCCCGGTTGCAATAGCGTCTTTCCTCCCCGCACCGCCACCACTTCACGGGGTCGAACCGGGTGGGGATTGCGCGCCACAGGCAATGATTCGCCCGTGAGGACGGACACATCTATATACAAATTATCTGCCGAGACTAACCGGGCATCGGCGGAGATGCGATCGCCTTCCTCCAGTTGCACCACATCACCGCGAACCAGCTCGCGTGCTGGAATCAGCTTCAGTTCGCCATCTCGGTAAACCCGCACCTGCATCGGCAAGACATTTCGTAATGCCGCTAACGCCCGCTCTGCCTGATATTCCTGAGAAAAACTAAAAATGGCGTTAATCCAAATCACCGCCCAGATGGCCCAACCCAGTTGTGGCGTATTCGACACAAACGCCAGAATGCCCGCCACCCACAGCAAAAGCGCCATAAAGTGAGTGAGCTGATCCGCGAACCGGAGCACCAGAGGCCGACGGGGCGGCTCCGGCAATTCATTTGGCCCATACTGTTCTAATCGAATCGTCGCTTCATGGTCAGATAACCCGTTGGCGATCGTTCCTAACGATTCGTAAACCGCATCTACAGGCAGTTCCCAAATAGGCCGATGTAGCGTTGCCATAATGTTATGGGGTTAGCGATGCACTATTAGGGAATGATAGCAGGAAGGTGTTGGGTGTTAGGGGGAGGTAAGGGGGACGAGGGAGAGGGGGAAGGTAGGGAAGAGGGGGAAGATAGGGGAGATCAAGGCGTTTCTACCTATACCCCACACCTCATTCTCCCAACACCCAACACCTAACCCCTCATCCAAGGCGGATTCACATCAGCCACTTTAGCATACACTGGGCAATCCTCCTGATGGGCACCGGGCAAGTATCCTGTACTCATCAGAAACTCTCCTACGATCTCGCCACCTGTAAATCGAAAAGTTTTTTTGAACAGCTTTATCCACTCTGATTTAGTGAGCGGGTGGTGATGATCTAACCAGGCGACAAATGAACCATGGTCTTGTCGAATCGTAACTAAACGACGCGCATTTTCGATTGCTGCATCAACCTTCAGGCGATTGCGAATAATGTTGGCATCGTTGAGCAACCGGAGGCGATCGCTCTCTCCATACGCGGCTACAACATCAATGTTGAAGTCATGATACGCACGTCGAAATCCTTCCCGCTTCTTCAAGATAGTGAGCCAGGACAATCCAGCCTGATTGATTTCGAGAATCAATCGCTCAAATAACAGGTGATCATCCTGTAGCGGAAATCCATACTCGTGAGCGTGATAAGGGCCATGAAAGGGATGGCTCGGCGCGGCTTGACAATAGCTACTCATCGTTAGGTTAGCTGTTATTCTGTAGAATCCGTTGAAGGGGTATGAGTATAAAAGCGTTGAGCCGCATCATGTTTAGCAAGACGAGTGGCGATCGCATCCAGAAGTTCTTGTGGTGCAAATGGCTTAGTGAGATAATCATCTGCACCTAAGCGCATCCCCTCCCGCAGATCCGCCTTATTCGCCCTGGCTGTCAAAAAAACAAACGGTACGGTCGTAAAGACATCATGTTCCCGTAACGCAGATAGGACACCGTATCCATCCAAATCAGGCAACATTACATCACAGATAATTAAATCCGGCCAATGTTGTTGAGCCAATTGCACACCAGTCTTACCACTCTCAGTTAACGTAACATGAAATCCTTCCATCTCTAGTAATTCTTGGATCAAACTACCAATCGCTAAATCATCCTCAATGATCAGAATTCTTTTCATGTCAGAGGTTCAATAAGTTTCCTGAGATTAATGGTGTTTTGTGTTGTATTGCAACACCACAAAATAAATTCCTGTCAATAAATAAATACTTGAATTACTTTACATGAATAGATACCTATTAAAATTAGAGAGGATTTCTATCAAGCACCTTTCAGGCAAGTTTTGGACAGAACCCGAAGTCTTAGAAGAAAAGCAGCGCGATAGTTCTCTCTTCAAATTTTGGGTTCTAATTTCGAGTTTTATTTAATGGTTGCTTCATAGAAGTGTTTAATAATGGCTATGGGTGGGTCCCAGGTTGAAATTTAGGTAATCATGCGTAATGATAGATGACTATGAATTCTCCTAAGATAACTACTATATTGAGGATACAGCAAGCGTAAAGGAGGACGCTCGGCTCTTTTAAGAAAACTATTTTCTTTGTAGATAAATTTCAACGTTGTGTTCCTTCCCTCATTCCAAGCGGTTACTTTCCAGGTTCCTCATGTTGCTCCTTGGCTAGATTTGAAATTTCCTCTTCAAAATACCCTATGCAAGAAGCACCTCTACCGCCCAATGAGGCAGACAGGTTAAAAACTCTTTATGACTACTGTATCCTCGATACTGAGCCTGAAGCAGCGTTTGATGACCTCACCCATCTAGCAGCCCGCATTTGTGACGCGCCCGTTGCGCTGATTAGCTTACTGGATCAGCATCGGCAGTGGTTTAAGGCGAAAATAGGAATCGAGGCGACAGAGACACCCCGCAGAGTTGCTTTTTGTAGCCACGCAATTTTGCAATCCGACATTTTTATCGTGCCGGATGCGCTCACAGACGAGCGGTTTTCAGATAATCCTGCGGTCACTAATGACCCTTACGTTCGCTTCTATGCAGGCGTGCCGTTGATCTCACCCAAAGGTCACGCCATCGGCACGATTTGTGTGGTCGATTTTATCTCACGCCAGCTTAACCCTGACCAAATCAATGCCCTGCAAACCTTGGGGCGACAAGTCATTAAAGAGCTTGAGTTACGGCGGAAAATTGTTGATCTTAAGTCTCTAACTCAAGAATATCAACGCAGTGAGGCATCGCTCCGTGAGAGTGAAAAGCGGTTTCGCGCGATCGCAGACAGTGCCTCTGTTTTAATCTGGGTCGATGATCTAGATCAACACACGATTTTCTTGAACCAGACCTGGCTTGACTTTACAGGGCGATCGCTGGAGCAAGAACTCGGCACGGGCTGGCAGGAGAATGTCCATCCAGACGACCTGGAAAATTTAAGCCGCTGCTATGCAAACGCATTCAGCGCAATCCAGCCTTACAGTCAGGAGTATCGCTTACGCCGAGCCGATAGAGAATATCGCTGGATGCTAGAAACGGGTGTGCCTCGCTTTTTAGCCGATAGAAGTTTTGCCGGATTTACCGGATCTTGCGTTGATATTCACGATCGCAAAATTGCTGAAGAAAATAGTCAGTTGCTTCAAACGGTCACACAGGCGATCGCGGCCTCCCATGACTTTCATTCTGCGTTGGGAAACGCCCTGCAAACAATATGCGAAGCGACTCATTGGGATTTTGGTGAAGCCTGGATTCCAAATGACGATAAAACCGGGATGGAATGCAGCCTTGCCTGGTACAGCACAACCGATCAAACGCTGGAATTCAGACAGCAGAGCGAATCCTTTGCGTTTCCTCCAGGAGTCGGCATACCAGGCCGCATTTGGCTATCAAAACAGCCAGAGTGGCATAAAGACGTTTCCCACGAATCAGAGCAGCGATACCTCCGTGCCCAACTCGCCTTAAACGTCGGATTAAAAGCGGCTTTGGGTATCCCGCTGATCGCCAATGATGAAGTAGTCGCCGTGTTTGTTTTCTACAGGTTTGAAGCACGCGACGAAGATCAACGCTTAATCGATTTGATTTCAGTGTCTACTGAACTGGGTTTATTTATCCAACGCAAACAAGCTGAAGAAGAAATACGAAAATCGTTAGCCAAAGAACAAGAGCTGAATAAACTTAAATCGAACTTTATTTCAATTGTTTCTCACGAATTTCGCACTCCCCTGACCAGTATCGTTATGGCAGCAGAACTGCTGGAAAAATGCGGTCACGAACAAACGGTTGAAAAGAGAAACCATTATTTTCAGCAAATTCGATCATCAGCCAAGCGCATGAATCGTTTAATCGAAGACGTGTTGCTGATTAGCAAGGGTGAAGGAGGCAAGCTGGCCTTTCATCCTCAACAGATGAACTTACAAGAATTTTGTCAAGAATTAGTCGATGAATTACAAATTAGCGTTTCGAGTAAACACACCTTAACCTTCACCTGCAAAGAAGGCTTAACTCACGTTTATGCAGATGCTAATTTGCTGCATCATATTCTCAATAATTTATTATCAAACGCTATTAAATATTCTCCTGACGGAGGGGTCGTTCAATTTACGCTTGAGCAACAGGGTAACTTCACGCAATTTCAAATTAAGGATGCAGGAATTGGCATTCCTGCTGTCGATCAGCAACATTTATTTGAAGTATTCCAGCGAGCGACTAATGTGGCCAAAATTCCCGGCACCGGGCTTGGATTATCCATCGTCAAACAGTGCGTAGACCTGCATGGAGGCGAGATTTCTGTAGAGAGCACTGTGAATCAGGGAACTACGTTCACCGTGAGCCTCCCCTTAAGCAGGGATGAGAGTGGCGGTTAAAACCGCCGCATCTCACGCCAAATCGGCTCTATTCATGCACCGTGCCATCCGGCAAAATGGCCCCACTCAGGTCAGCGTCCGCCAAAATGGTACCCGTGATGTCTGCTCCACTCAGGTCAGCCTTGCGTAAGATGGCACCTGTAAAGTCGGCATAGCTCAGATCGGCATTGCGCAGACTGGCCTCACTCAGGTCAGTAATCCAGGTAGTTGGGGACGAGCGACGGTTGAGTTTCGCCCGACAGAGCTTTGCGCCATCCAGATTAGCTCGATACAGCAGCACTTCGCTGAGATTGGCATAGCTTAAATCCGCCCCGCTCAAAACGGCATAACCCAGATCCGTTCGCTGGTCAGAACTGGGCCGCAGATCGGCATCAAAAAGAATCGCGTTGGATAAATTGGCATGGGCCAGATTGGCTCCACCCAGGCTCGCTTTACTGAGATTGGCTCTGTTTAGAATGGCATACGTGAGCTTAGCTCCGCTTAAGTCGGTCTCCCGCAGCACCGCCTCAGTTAAATCTGCCTGACTAAAATCGGTACCCCACAGAATGGCCTCACTCAGATCTGCCTGGGTGAGCACAGTCTGACTAAAATTGGTTTTGCCCAGACGGGCTTGTCGAAAATCAGTGTGGCTAAAGTTTGCATTTTCAAGGTGAGCGTGAATCAGGTCTGCTTCTCGGAGATCGAGGTTAGAAAAAGTTCGGTCTCCTGCCGCATATCGCTGCAAAATTGCATGAACATCCATAATCAAAGGTGGCTTGTGCTGGAATCGCTGTGCGCTTCTATTCCTAGCGTAGAGCGAGATTAGGGTTTCAATGATAAACTCCATGAAAATTAAATGCTACAGGGCTTTGGGTTAATTCATCCATGACTTCGACCACCGACATCAATCGCTCGGCTCGTCCCACATTCGCCCCTGAGAACACTAATCCATTCTCAATATCGCCACTGGCCGCTTTTGCCAATGCCTGAATGATGCAGTATGTAGCGCGGCGATCGCGACACAGACACGCTTCTAAACAGTTGGCTACACACTGGCGTTCCAACTGAGAAGACTCTTTGGCGATCGCCCGTTCCGCAAATGCATTTCCCAAGGCACGCGCGGGTTTGCCAACCGGACTGGGTACGATCATCACATCGTCCGCTCGTGCCTTCAGGTGAAATTCCTTATAGCGTGGGTCAGCATCGCATTCGTGGGTCGTAATAAACCGGGTACCCACCTGCACACCCTTCGCTCCCAACGCCAGCATGGCATCAACATCCGCCCGATCCCACACGCCGCCCGTCGCAATGAGGGGAATATCCTGACCGAACTGGGTCAGAAGCATCTGCTGGATAGCGGGAAGAACGTAGTTGATCGTATTGCTAAAGTCATCGCAGGTCGTGCCAAAGTGTCCCCCTACAGCCCTGGAGTTTTCTACGGCAAAGGCATCGGGTAATCGGCCATAGTTGGTTTGCCACGCCTGGCAGATCTTTTGTGCCGCTTCTACTCCACACACCATCGGCACCAGCGCAACCTCTGGATACTCGTTCACATACTCCGGCAGTTGCAGCGGCAATCCGGCAGCGGTGATGATCAGGTTTGCCCCATGGGCAGCCGCAACCTGCGCCAGTTCAGGATAATCTCGCGTTGCGGTGATAATGTTGACACCAATCACCCCATCGGGGCTGATAGCACGAGCCTTTTGTAGTTCCTCAATCAGAGCCAGACGGTTGGCTTCAAAAAATTGTCCCTGAGACTTTTGGGAGTGGGAGCGATCGCGCATCAATCCCAGCCCAAGGGTGGAAATCACACCCACACCCCCTGCATTCGCGACGGCTCCGGCCAAGTTGCCGCCCGATACCCGCACTGCCATAGCCCCCTGAACGATGGGATGACGAGCAATATGTTGACCAATCCGAAGCGGTGAAAGCGGCTGAGACATGAGGCATCCTTTAATCACTATTTAGCGATTTAACGATTATAGTATCTCAAATGGTGCCTTTGGTAACTTTTTCGGTGATTTTTCAGCGGTTCTCATTTTGAAACCGATTGCGGGTTGTGCAGACTCGCCGCAGGCGAGCTTGCACGACCACCGATTTACTGATGCCTCTGCTGGTCTAAAAAGGTGGCGATCGCCTGATTCGACGGTTCTGGCTCCACTAAAAAACACCAGTGATTGCCAGGGATCGATTGAATGCGCAGGTTTTTCAGATAGGTGCGATAAGGCCGAATCTGCCATTCCGTGCGGTTTAGCCCCTGTTCAGGCTGGAGGAATAGCGTGGGAATGGCGATCGCCTGCGTCAACCCATTTACCCGCAACACATCCTCAAAAATTCCGTCTCTCGCCTGGGCGACGAACTTACTGCCCCAGCGACCATCAGACTTTTGCTCAATGCCAGCGTAAAACGCCATTTGCTGCAAATCGCTCCAACCGCGATATTGCTTGAGCTGGCGTCCTACCTGTTCGATCTGCTCCAACCGATCAAATGGCCCCATCGTTTTCAGGAAAGGCAGGACTCGATACAAAAAAGGAAACGTCAGCTTCACCCAACCGGGCAGTTTGCCCGTAAAAAAGGGATCAATGATCACAAGACTACGAAAGCGCTCTGGCTGACGGGCTGCCCAAATGGCGGCGACTTTAACCGACCACGAATGAGCCACGATATGCGCAGACGTCCATCCCACCTGGTTTAGCAACGCATTTACATCCTCGATCATCACATTGCAGTCATACCCTTGTTTGGGTTTATCGCTGTCGCCGTGGCCTCGCAGATCCGGTGCAATGATGTGATAGCGATCGCCAATTGCCTCTGCCAAATTCGCCCAGATCAATCCGTGATCTGTCATTCCATGCAGCAACAGCAGCGGTTCCGAAGCTTGATTCCATTCCCAATAATTCAACTGGAGGTCAGGACGATGTAGAGTGCGACGATGAGTTTCAAGAGAAGTTAGCTTGTCCGACGAACGCATGAAACTTGCATTTTAGAAATACCCACCATTAAACCCCAAAGCGCCGCTAAATGAATGCCGATCGGCGCGATCTAGAAATTCTCATTATGCAGCTCGATGGCAAGCAAGCTCGCCGCAGGCGATCTTGCTTGCCATCGATTGCGGGTTTTGCACGCCCGACGGGCGTGCAAAACCCGCAATCGGTTTCATAGAGAATTAGCTAGCGCGATCGCCATACCTCATCCCAAGGGCCACCCCCCACTTCTAAACCGCAAAGCACACTTTTTGCCGTCAGGATTAGGTTGGAATGCATACCCGTTTTCTCCCATAGTCGTAGCGTCAACTCCCCTTGCATCGTGTCGCGACAGGCAAACGCTAACCCTTCAGCCGTTGGGGCACGCAGGGGAGTACCGGGGAGGGTTGTAGTAGCGATCAGCTCAACCTCATAGTCCTGAGTTTGAGCCTGCATCTTCCAGAATCCCCAGGGGTGAATTTCCCAGGACACCTGAGCGTTCCACGGTACAAACTCATAAAATTTGCCCCGGTAATGAATGCCTACCATCGCGACCGACTCCATCCACCAGAGCACGCCTCGTCGGCCTCCACCTGCCGTCAGCGCTAAATCTGGCTCGTCTATGAAACAGTTGCAGTTCAGCCAAAACCATCGCTTTGGAAACGCTCCGCCCCAGTTTTTCTCTGCATAGGCAGGCGCATCCCGAAAGCTATAACGCTGTCCATTCCAGTCGATCCATCCGGTTGCCAATCCGTGCGCCATTAGAATTTGCCAACCTGGCTCAAAGATCTGAAACTGCGACAGCCATCCTGCCGTGGATTGCTGAGGCTGGTGGCGATCGCCCCATCCATAAATCGGCTGAATCTGGTACTGCCATTCTGCCCGATAGCCCGTTCCCGGATCAGACAATTTCCCCTGATGCCAGGTTGCCGTTCCCTGATAGCCTTCACTAATCTGCCGATCAAAAACGTCCGGCTCTAGATACGTTGGCTGCAAGCTGCTATCCCGATTTCCCCAATGCCCCAATCCCAGCGCATCCTGCCAGGCCCAAAAGCGACGCACATTTGGAAATGTGCGACACAGATACTCGTCATTTGGCCCTAAAATCTGAGCACCACCACCGCTATGCGGCTTTCCACCAATCGGATCTTCAATCGAATACATAAACGCAAAGGTTTGCCCCACATCTGGCAGCGTCACCCGGTAATACCATCCCTCAAAGAAACGGCGATCGCCACCATCCCAGTGATAGCCACTGTGAGGCGTTTGGAGAAACTGAGACGTTTCGAGAATCATATTCACATAACCAACAGAACAATCCAGCCAAGCAAAGCTTTCAACAAATTTTTAAGGTGAAACGATTTCTACATCTTCCACACCAGCAATGCGAAGCGCCCTATCCTACTCACCATTAACACCTTGCGGAAGGGGTTTGGGGAGCGCCGCTCGCTCCCCAATGGGGGTCTGGGGGCAAGCCCCCAGAAACACTTCCAACTCAGCAAAACCATCCAAATCGACAAACACAAAACTGTGTCCCACATCTCATGTAGGACACAGTTTTGCATTATTTCAACCACTCAAAATAATGCGACCAACATCGCACCATTACACGCTAGCAGGAACTTTCGGTGGTTCTTCAGCCGTCCATTCCGTGTGGAACACACCTTCCTTATCAGTCCGCTGATACGTGTGTGCGCCAAAGTAATCGCGCTGAGCCTGCGTCAGATTTTGTGGTAGATAATCGCGACGATAGCTATCAAAGTAATCCAACGACGCGCTAAAAGCGGGAACCGGAATTCCAAGCGTTGCGGCTGTCGCCAACACCTCACGCCAAGCTTCCTGACGATCCAGAATGGTCTGCTTAAACTCAGGAGCCAGTAACAGGTTCGGCAAATTCGGTTCGTGAATAAATGCATCCTTGATCTTATTCAAAAAACCTGCCCGAATAATGCATCCACCTTTCCAAATGCGTGCCATTTCGCTCAAGTTCAGATTGTAATTAAACTCCTGAGACGCTTTGCCCAACAGCGCCATCCCTTGCGCGTAAGAGCAAATCTTAGAGCAATACAGCGCATCTCGCACCTTATTCACAAAAGCAGCCTTATCCCCGCTAAAGGAACCCGTAGGGCCAGTCAGTTGCTTAGAAGCAGCAACTCGCTCCTCCTTATAGGACGAGATAATACGAGCATTCACAGCAGCAATGATGGTGGGAATGCTTACACCCAATTCCAGCGCGCTCATGACCGTCCAGCGACCCGTTCCCTTCTGTCCGGCTGAGTCAAGGATCAGTTCTACCAGGGGTTTATTGGTATCGGGATCAAGCTTTCTGAAGATATCAGCCGTAATTTCGATTAAGAATGAATTTAGCTCATCCGTCGTGTTCCATTCAGCAAATACTTCATGCAGCTGACGGTGATCTAGTCCTGCCACATTTTTGAGTAGATCGTAGGCTTCCGCGATCAACTGCATGTCGCCATACTCAATGCCGTTGTGCACCATCTTGACATAGTGACCCGATCCACCGGGGCCAATATAGGTGACACAGGGGCCATCATCCACCTGAGCTGCAATTTTTGTGACGATCGGCTCGATTTCGCGATAAGCCGCTTCTGTACCACCAGGCATCAGGCTAGGGCCATTGAGTGCGCCTTCTTCACCACCACTCACGCCCATGCCAATGAAGCGCAACCCGGTGGATTCCAGGTCTTTAACGCGTCGCTCCGTGTCTTCATAGAGGGAGTTGCCCCCATCGATGATCATGTCTCCATCTTGCAGCAAGGGTCTGAGCTGATTGATCACAGCATCGACTGGCCCACCAGCTTTGACCATAATCAAAATTTTGCGAGGGGGCTTCAAGGCTTGCACAAACTCTTCCAGGGAGTAGGTTGCTTGAACGTTTTTACCCTTTGCCCGTGTTTGCATGAACTTATCCGTAACCGTCGAGGTGCGGTTATACACCGCAATCGAAAAGCCGTTGCGCTCAATGTTTAGCGCCAAGTTTTCTCCCATGACTGCTAAACCGATAAGACCAAAATCTTGTGCCATAACTCTCTCTGCTTGCCTCTGGATAATGCGGGGGTTTGTTTCTCCAGGGTAGACAACTTTTTGGGAAGGGTTATCTGCTAAAAGGTTTTCTTTATGCTCTGTTGTGGGGATCGGGGGTTGGGGGTGACGAGAGGGTGTGGGGTGTGGGATGTGGGGTGTTAGGACGGGGTGCAGGGGTGGAACTCCTGGCTAGGGGCGAAGCCCTCCACTCGTCTGGTTTTTAACGTCCTAACGGATGTAAGGTTAGAGCCGTTAGCGCAAAACCAGCAATTCTCATTTTGAAACCAATTGCGGTTTTTGCGCGCCCGACGGGCGCGCAAAAACCGCAATAAGTGGCAACGCAAGCCCGCCTGCGGCGGGCTTGCGTTGCCACTTATTGCATACTGAGAATTGCTGGCGCAATACAGAGAAGAGAAGGGAACGAGAGGGGAAATGGTAAGATTTGGTTGTAATTTTCAATACGGTTTCATGTCTACCGAAACGAACTCAAATCCCTCAAATACAGTTGGCGCAGATGCTATCGATGTAGCGATCGCCAGCGGCATCGACTTTGATGGAACGCCGATCCCCGTCGCCAAACTTGATTTGTACAACCGAGTGATGGGGCTAGAAGCCGGACGGCAGCGCAGCGGGGTAAGTAACACCATGCGATCGCGCATTGTTCGAATCGGAGCGAAACACATTCCCCAAGACGAACTCAACCAACTTTTGATCGACGCGGATTTTGCACCCCTCAAAGAGAAAGAAGTCGCGTTTTATTACGGGGGGAAATGAGTGGTGGGTACCTGAAGGCTAATGGGATCGCGATTTTGAGAAGTTAGGAGTCAGAAGAAAAACCTTCTGACTGCTATTTTTCACGTCTATAGCGGTCGCCCTATCCATCAGGGCAGAAAAACCAAGGAGGTGTGGAAGCTTCGCCTCCAGCCAGGGGTTCCCCCCCTGTACCCCATCACAATGCACGCAGCTAAAGCCGCATTGGTTTTCTGACTCCTGACTCCTAACTCCTGACTCCTGACTCCTGACTCCTAAAAACTCACAATTTCCACGACGGATCAAAATATTGCCGCACCAGAGACGTGATCATTACCTGAGGAGAAGACAGGCTCCAAATGCCTTGGGGATCAACGGTGTTTAATTCCCACAGCCCTAGCGATTTGTCGGGATTCTTTCCGGTATCGTCACTGGGATCGCTGATTAGCAGGATGGGATCACCGCAGTTGAACGGAGGCAAACTTAAGTTGAGCGATCGCCAGGAGCCGAGTGGAGCATCGTTGTTAACCGTTGCATGGGGATATGTAGTGGCCAGGAGATATTTTGAACCACTTCGCTTAAACTGCCGCAGCGCAAGACAGCCGTACCAGAGGGGTAAATGCACCAAACAATCGCGGCAAATAATTAAATCCACCTTAGGTAAGGTGTCTTTTGTGATGTCGCCAGGTTTGAATTGAATGGTATCGGTACCGTACTTCTCCTGGTTTCGTTTCACAATCTCCGGAACGACATCAATCCCGGTATAGGTCAAACCAGAGAGTGGAACATGACGCATCCAGTTAAAATCACCGCACGGTGCGTCTAGGATCGACTCAACCTGAAATTCCTTAAATAACTTAGGCAAAAAAGTCCGAATTGACTCAGTGCACTCTAGCTCAGAGCCTCGCCCTGAAACCGATTCGGCGCTTTGCCATAAATTCGTTTCACTAATATAAGTAAAGATTCGTTTCATAAGCTTGAGAGGCTTTGCAATCCATATAGAGGAAAAAGTAATCTTAACGAATGCTCGATTTAAATCCTATTTTTGAATTTTCCCGCGTCCATTGCGTTGCAATCTGTGCGGCCCTTGTACCTGCAAACCTATTTGCAACACTGCAAACCCTATTGTTTGTTGGGTTTAGTCGCCCTGCCTCCCATATTCAACTCATCACGGCTTTTGCCAACCTGTATGCCCTCCTGATGATTCTGCATGTCGTTACATGGTTTGTCATTGGCGTTGTGATGATTCCAACCTTTGTACTGCTAGGACTCGGGTTTGTCTGTCTGGGGATCAATGGATGGGCGATCGCTCATCCCACCAGCCTGTCAACCTTCTTGAGACAGCTATGGGCCAGGGTGTCAACGGTTGCTGAACTCAGATTCACAACCGCTAGCCGCAGTTAGTTGGCAACGCCATGCTTAATATACTTTAATACCGAGTAAAATCGGTAGCGTGATTTTACCTGCACCTTGTGTTGTAAAAGTCATGCGATCGAATTCGCGGTACCATGACACGTAACGTAAGACATCTGCGTAAACGCCAAATGGATAATCCTGAATTGATGAATTGGATTGCGGGTGGATTAGGAATTACGCTCCTGATCTGCGCTTTTTTAATGATGTTTACTACCGTCTTTACCAATCGCTCTCGCTAGTCCCGAAGGCTTAGGATCATGGATCAATTAAATCCAAGTTTTTAATTTTGGAACGTGCGGCGCTGCCGCACGTTCCAAAATTAAGTTTCGGGTTTTATTAAATCCGCGGGCCTGATGAACTCAGCATCAGGGCTGCAATTCTGCTACATAACGTTTGGCTAAAAGATCAATTCCTGTAATTGCCGTACCCACTACAACGGCATAAGCACCCAGTTCCAACGCTTTACGGGCCATCTGGGGGGACGCAATCCCACCTTCGCAGATCACGGGCACATTCAGCTCAGCCACCATTTGAGCCAGCAACTCAAAGTTAGGCGGAGAATCATGGGCGGTTTGAGACGTGTAGCCATACAGCGTGGTGCCGACAACATCGGCTCCCGCCGCAACTGCTACGATCGCCGCCTCTAATGTGTCCACATCCGCCATCACTGGCTTTTGCAGCTCTTGATGAATTTGCGCAATGAGCGAAGCCACTGTTTCCTGAGCGGGTCGTTCCCGTTGAGTCGCATCGATGGCAATAATGTCGGCCCCAGCTTCAGCGATCGCCGCTGCATGGTCAAACTGAGGCGTAATGTAAACATCAAAGCCGGGGATCTGCTGTTTCCACAAGCCAATCACAGGGACGGTAACCTGCTGCTTGACCGCTTTAACGTGAGCCGGGGTGTCAATCCGAACACCAACCGCACCCTGGTTTACTGAAGCTTCGGCGATCGCCGCGATGATGAGTGGATTATGGAGCGGAGACTCGACGGGCGCTTGGCAGGAAACAACCAGGCCATTTTTCAAGCCCCGAAGCGGGTCTGAAGCATTCATTCAAAAACTGCATACTTAAGGTGGATGTTCCATTGTAAATTGTTTCTTAACCTAAGTTAAGGTTTCAAAATAAGGAGGAATCTATAGTGACTTTACTTATGGAAGCATCCCAAGCGGGTCATTTCCCACTATCATTTACGCTAGTTTATGTCGTTGGTTTTATTGCCGCTGTAACCATTGGCTCAATTGCCTGGTACAACTCCAAGCGTCCCCCCGGATGGGAAGGCAAGGAGCGCCCTGATGTTGTTCCCAAAGTTGATTTGGAAGAAACTCCCGGTTTGGGCGAACCAAAGTCCTAATCTAACGTCAATTCGACAGCGCCATTACAGCCATGCGACGCGCGGTTGCAATGGTATACAAAAGTGTCCTGCGTGACGCGCAGGGCACTTTTTCGCGTGTCCGAGGTTGCGCAAGGCGCAATTTCCCTAACAGCTTGTTTTTGTATACCTGAGATCTTGCACCTTTCTCAATAAGCGGGTTTATACGACGCTACGCGCCGCCCAAACCCGGACCATTTGCAGCAGCGCGAAGCGCTCCTGCAAATGGTTCAAGATCTGAGATACAGAATCATGCCCTGCGCAATAATTCTCACTTGGACACCGATTTGCATACTGAGAATTGGTGAGGCTAGCGGACGTAGTTCACCAAGTTTTTATGCCTCAAGACGGTGTTTGAAATAGAAAGCACTAAGTCACCATAAAGGTATTAGTCATGAGTCATAGATCATCGGTTGTAGGCGACTGACGTCCTCATACGGATGACCGATGGCCATTCAAAGCGTTGTTCATACCCTACACAAAACGACTATAAATCCATTGTTTTAATAAGGAGTTAAGCATGTCTGACTCTGTCAAAACTAGCTCAGTTAAAGAGCGCGTGACAGCCGATTTACAAAAAGCCAAAGCGCAAGGACAACTCAGAACAGACCGAATTCGAGAAATTGTTCGGGAAGCTGTGGAAGGTGCAATGGCTGAGTTTAAAGAAGGATCGGGTGAAATTCGCTCGGTTGTGAGAGACGCGATCGTGGCTGTCGTTGAAAGCGTGAGAGAGCGCGGCAAAGAATCTCAGGAAGATATTACAGCCTCGATCGAAGCAGCCATTGACGGATTGAGCCACAAAAAACGCGCAGAAATCGCTCAGGCTGAAGCTGAAGTACAACAGTTGCAGTCTAGAATTGACAATCAAGAACGCGATTTGCAAGACCAAATTGACTCAACGTTGAGCGACTTAGAAACTACTCAAGGCAGTACTTCCAACGGATTAAATGAAGCGATCGCCAATGCTGT
>DATNPS010000154.1:0-7272 GCA_036703095.1 Crinalium sp.
ACATAATTAAAACCCCAACGGGTGTGTTCCGCGCCCCTAAGGGGCGCGGAACACACCCTTTGGGGTTTTAATTATGTCTAACCACTTAATAGAGCGGGCGTTGATAACGTCATCAGCGTTGGGGGATGCTGGGATGGTTAGCCCAAACTGACTCAAGGTTTTGTAAAACCTGAGTTGACTTTAATAATTCTCTATTCAAGGATTAATGGTTCGATCCGGAATAAGCCGTTCTATATAACCCAGCAATTACGATCCAGTTAGAAGACCTGTTATAGCCGATGCTGCTGAGTTATTAAATGCAATCCCATTTAAAGGCAAACATGACCTTTAGAGATGAGGGGATACACCCTTTAATCATTCGAGATGTGAAAATGACAAGCTACGTTCCTTGCGTATAAAGGTCTACAGAATAGTCTTTAACGCGGTTGGCAACTACACCCAAAACTGGTAGATGGGCCACTTGCAGCCGTTCGATTGTTTGCTTTAAAGCTTCGCTGCTGCCGCGTTTACCCAAACTGGCTACGAGCAAAATGGCATCTGCTTTAGAGGCAATCAAACTCACGTCGGCTAAGCCCATGAGCGGTGGCGTATCGTAAACCACCAGATCAAAATTTTTGCGTAACCGGGCCATCAGTTCGTGCATTTGCGGAGAGGCGAGTAGCCGAGTGGGATCGGGCGGCGTTTCTCCGGCACTGATGACAAACAAATTGGCCTCCCACGAAAGCCGCTGAATCGCCTGATTCAGCAAACTACTGTCGTTCAGGCAATGACTCAGACCAATGGTATTTTGCAGCCCTAATAATGTGTGCACCTGAGTCCCAGCCCGCCGGAAGTGGGCATCGACCAATAGCACGCGTCGTCCCATTGCGGCGGCGGCTTGCACCAGGTGTACGGCAACGATGGTGCGGCCTTCAGTTGGAAGGGCAGAACTGATGACGAGCGATCGAAATCCGCGAAAGGTCTGACCTTCCTGGCGCTTCAAGTTGGTGTAAAGCGTGCGAAATGCTTCCAGAAATCCGTAGGCATCCGATTGACTTAACCAGTAGCTAGACGGAACTTGAGCAGCAGCATCGAGTGTTTCATCGGATGCTAACAGCTCTGCTGAATTGGCGAGTGTAGGGGCAGTTGGTGCAGGTGTCTCTGGCTTTTCTGATGCATTTAACAGGAATTTCACCCGCTGTTTCAAATCGCTAGATGTGTCGATTAACGATTGACCGCTCTCATGATAAAGACCTAAATCAACAATATGAATTCGTGGTTCTGCTTCCTCTAAATCGGGATTAAATGGAATTAACCCAATCAGGGGCAGCTTCACACGCGCTTTTAACTCTTCAACGGTGTAGTACGTGTTCTCTAGTTTTTCCAACAGGAAAGCGACCACAATGCCGACAAACATTCCAGCGATCGCCCCCATTACCAACGTTTTGTAGAGACTGCTAGAGGATTTCGGTTGGGGTGACGAAGGTTCTGCAATCAGCTGCCAGGGAACTTCGTTCTGTGCGGCCTGAATTTGTAGCCGCTCCTGAGTTTCTAGAAACCGGGTGAGACTAGCGGTGGCAATTCCCAATTCTCGCTGCAATTCAGCATACAAGCGAGATACTGACGGCATCTGTTTAAACTGATTGCTCAAAATTCGCTCAGCGCTAGCGATCGCCTGATCACGCGCAATCAGCATTTGAATTTGATTGGCAACAGTAGCCTGCTGTATCCCAACGGCTTCTTCAGCTTGTTTCAACAGAATGGGCAACAGGTTAGCCTGCTGTCGCTGTAGCAATAGGATCGAAGGATTGCGAGTTCCAAATCGAGCAGATTCGATCGCAAGCTGGCGCTCTAAAACTTGAAACTGCTGAAGCGTCGTTTGATAGTTGCTGGATGCACTCAGCGCGGTCGTTTCACCTAATTTCTGCTGCAATCCTGCATACTGGATTTGAAGTGCTGCCAGATCACCTCGAATGGCCTGCCGCTGTTGGGCAATCGCTCCCAATTGCGTCATCAACTGTTCTGAATACGCATCGGGATCGGTGAAATTATATTTCTGCTGCAAATCTTGAATCTGCTGTTGCAGCGAATTCACCCGATTCTGAATATCCGGAAGTTGTTTATTAACAAAGTTAAGTCCCTGTCGCAGTTGAGCTTGCTGCTCATTCAAACTGTAGTCGAGATAGCCCTTTGACAACTTTTCTAACAAATATTGAATTTTATCCGGATTGGTATCGGTGTAACCTACTTCAATGATTTTTGTTTCTCCCAACCGTGTCACCGATAGCTTGCCTACCGTCGAATCAAATGTGGTACCTGGATACCGTTCACTGACTTTTTCAAAAATTGGTTTTAAGACTTTAGGGCTATACAGCACCTCGATTTGAGTCGAGTAATCTAACTCTTGCGTGGTTGGAGCTGCTTTATCATCGGTAAGCTGCTGCAAATCACGTTTCTGGTTAACTGGCTCTACTAAAAGGCGAAAACTGCTTTGATATTCAACAATATGCTTTGAGTCGCGAAACCCCATGTAGGCGCTACAGGCGATCGCCAATACGCCAATCACCCACGCTTTGCGGCGCACCATGCCGACGAGCTTGGGCAAACTCCAACCCGCCTCTCCCGCTTGAGAAGCCGTATCTGCTTCCTGGGGGGCAGCCGTAGGAATGAGTTTATTGAGCAACCGCGATAATTCTGCTTTGTTAGGCTGCGGCTGAGGACTGGATTGAGGGGGCGTTTCCTGTGAATCCATTATCGATACACGCGATTGGGCTTAGGATCATGGATAAATTAAAACCAAATTTTTAATTTTGGAACGTGCGGCTCTGCCGCACGTTCCAAAATTAAGTTTCGGGTTTTATTAAATCCCCGTTCTTTAGGGACTGGAAGACCCCTGGAAGAAGGGGCTAAAGAGGTTGAACAAGGAGAAGGCACCCCCAATGGGACTCAAAATCGTTCCCAGCGTGTCGGCAATCCGAGCGAGGGACGATCGCCCGACGATGATCACATCCCGGTTTTGCAACATTGGATTGGTTTCGTCATTCACATTATTCCCAAAATCGACCTCGATTCTGCGACGCGAAACCGTGCCGTTTGCATTCATCCGAATCAAGTCAACCGAATGGCGAGCACGTCTGGTAAAGCCGCCAGCCGTTAACAAAACCTGATTGAGAGGCGTATTGGGCGGTACTTGCAGCAGGCCCGCCTGATTCACTTCACCGACAACATTCACCTGAATCACTTCGGGAGACACGTTGGCGCGACCCATCAATCCAGCCATGTCGGACGGAATGGCGGGTGCTGTTGTCAGCACGATCGAGTCTCCGTCTCGCAGCTTAATATTCTGGCTCAAATCACCTTCAGTTAAAAGTTTCCAAAGGCTCGCCTGAATCACTTCCGTTTCGCCAGAACGATTCTGACGACGGATTTGAATCTGCTTCAGATCGGCTTGCTGAGTAATACCCCCCGCTTCATCGATCGCTCGTGTTAGCGTCGGCAATTCACCATTGTTCGGTTGCAGCGAATACGCGCCCGGACGGATTACTTCTCCAGTCACCGCCACTTCGACAATATTGGCTTCTGCCAGAATCACGCTGACTACAGGCTGCACCAGGATTTGCTGATCGGCATACTGCTGGGCGATCGCTCCCGCCGCTTCTGTAGCTGTCATTCCCATCACGTTTAAGTTGCCGATAATAGGCAAATCAACGCTGCCATTGACTAAAAGCTGATAGGCTCCGCTATATTCTGGAACGTTATCGATAATGACATTGATGCGATCGCCTGCGGCCAGAGTATATGGCTCGATCGCACTTCCAGGAGAAGGCGTAATGATTGAAGGCGTAATGATTGAAGGCGTAACAGTTGGAGGGGTAACGGTCGGTAGTGGCAGGCTTGAAGGCGTAACGGGTTCGCTGCTTTGGGCGAAAGCAGGTACAATATGCTGACTAACGGTAACCGTCAGAATCGTTAAAACGGCTGAGCAAACCCGTTTGGGATATCGAGATGTCATGGATGGGCTTCGATCCGGAGCGAGGTGTTAAATCATTCGTTGGTAGAATCAAGCACCTGTTAAACACACAACCCTGTTTGGAGAAGGTCTGAGACAGTCGAGACGTTTCAGACCTTCTCTTTATTACTATTCCCAGTCCAGACCGCAACAATGCAGAGCAAAGCAGGATGGCGACCAGAAGTGCCATAATACCTGACAGCCAATCCGTCTGCTGATACCTGATGGAGCGGTTAGCATTATCTCAGTAGGCGATAGTCTATAGTTTGCCTGGATCAATACCTTGCTGCTGTAAGCGTTCCATCAATGTAGCGAGCCGTTGTTCAGCTTGCTCTGCCCGCTGCTGAGCGGCTTCTTCTGGTAATAAAACCAAGTCACCCGTTGCAGTATAAAAGCGCAACCAATCACAGCTTCCGGTGGGTGGCTCTCGATCGATCGCCCCATTCCACGCACCTAGCCAAAGCTGCAACGATTCGCACCACAGCCACCCGTGCTGATTTGGCGTCAAGGGTTGATAGCCGCGTCCAAATTCCAGGTGCCACCCCTGTAGCGATTGTGGCTCAAACGGGTCAAATACAAAGTAATCAGGCGTTCTAAAAACTCGCTCATAAAGCTCCTTCTTTACTCCCCGATCGACTGTAGCCGTACTGATAGAAAGGAGTTCGATAATGACATCTGGATAGCGTCCTTGTTCTTCCCAAACGACCCAGCCCTGCCGCTCCCGATCGCCATCGACATCTAGCACAACAAAGAAATCAGGCCCGCGAAAGTCACGGTTCATAGCCTGATTGCGGCTGTAGTAGACAAACATATTGCCGCCCACAAAAAAGTCGTTGCGATCGCCCAGCGCTTTTTGAACCGAGCGAATCAGGACATTCATCGCAATTCGGTGGCGGTTTGTTTCCAAAGGTTCTCCGTCATCAAAAATCAGGTCAGTGGGTGGTTCAGGTGGTATCCAACCGGATGCGGCTGTTTGAGATTGCTGAGTTGCATCAATGGTCATGTTAAGCACTCTGCCCTCAAGGTACTCTTTCAGCATATCGCTGCTATAGAAGAAAGGCGTGTAGAACTTATACATGGCGTATACGCGATCGCAACAAACCGGGGGGCAGATTAGAAATAACCCGTTCAGTGTTGTATACCCATGACCTCCAGTTCCTCAGACATTCTCATCGAGTCGGGCCGTGCCCAGCGTCAATATTGGCAAGACCTGTGGCATTATCGAGAACTGTTTTATTTTTTGGCCTGGCGCGATATTTTAATTCGCTATAAACAAACGGCGATCGGGGTGGCCTGGGCGTTGATTCGTCCGTTGATTACCATGATTGTCTTCACGGTGATTTTTGGCGGATTGGCGAAACTGCCGTCCAATGGCGTCCCGTACCCCATTCTGGTCTTTTCGGCCATGCTGCCCTGGCAACTGTTTGCCAATGCGCTGTCGGAATGCAGCAACAGCATGGTATCGAATGCCAACATGATCGCGAAAGTTTACTTTCCTCGGTTGGTGATTCCGGTGAGCGTGCTGCTGGTGAGCCTGGTCGATTTTTTCATCTCAGGCATTATCCTGCTGGCGCTAATGGCCTGGTATAACTTTGTGCCGGGATGGCATATTCTAACGCTGCCCATCTTTATTGGACTCGCGTTGATGACGTCACTGGGGGCTGGGCTCTGGCTGGCGGCCTTGACGGTGCAGTATCGAGATTTTCGCACGGTGATGCCCTTTATTATTCAGTTTGGGCTGTATGTTTCGCCCGTTGGCTTTAGCAGCAGCGTCATCCCGATGCAGTGGCGCTGGCTCTATTCGCTCAACCCGATGGTCAGCGTGATCGATGGATTTCGCTGGGCAATTTTAGGGGGACAGGCCAACTTGTACATGCCGGGATTTTGGCTATCGCTCGCGTTTGCTGTGCTGCTGTTGGTGGGCGGTCTACGCTTCTTCCGCAACGCCGAGCGCAAGTTTGCAGATGTAATTTAAGGCGAATCAAACTATGTCAGACATTGCGGTACAGGTTGAACACCTGAGTAAAAAGTATGTGTTGGGAGAACAAAATCACCGCACTCTGCGCGGCGCATTAACGGCGGGAATGAGTTCTCTAAAGCGACGGGTGAAGGGCGGTAAACAGCAGCAATCATCATCCCATGAAGAATTTTGGGCGCTACAAGATGTGTCGTTTGACATTAAACGGGGCGATCGCGTTGGTATTGTCGGTCGCAACGGGGCAGGTAAATCAACGCTGCTCAAGATCCTCAGCCGCATCACTGAACCCACGGAAGGCAGAATTCGCATTCGAGGTCGCGTAGCCAGTTTGCTGGAAGTTGGAACAGGCTTTCATCCAGAATTAACGGGTCGCGAGAACATTTTTCTCAACGGTGCCGTTCTGGGCATGAGCAAGGCCGAGATTTCCCGAAAGTTTGATGAAATTGTTGCCTTTGCAGAAGTCGATCGCTTTTTAGATACACCCGTTAAACGCTATTCATCCGGAATGTACGTGCGGCTGGCGTTTGCGGTAGCCGCACATCTGGAACCCGAAATTTTGATTGTGGATGAAGTGCTAGCCGTTGGTGATGCCCAGTTTCAAAGCAAATGTTTGGGCAAAATGCAGGATGTAACGCAAAGTGGGCGCACCGTGATCTTCGTCAGCCACAATATGGCGGCAGTCCGGCAGCTTTGCAATTCTGCCATTCTTTTACAGAAAGGACAGCTTACCTTTGCCGGAACGGGTGAACAGGTGGTGAGCCGTTATCTCAGTAGCGCTACTCCGACAGATAAGAACGTGCGGCGCATTAGTTCCCACGGAATTGAATTAATCGACGCCGTGCTGTATGACGCGGATGGTGCGGAAACCTCCTCGCTGGTATTCGATCGCGACTATCGCCTGCAAATCACGCTGCATGGTCACGAACCGCTGATGCATAGTGGTGTCGTCGTGCGAATTTTTGACTCGGTGGGTACGCTGGTGTCCAGCATTTGCAGCACGGAGGAAGGCATTGCACCCTTCCCGTTGCGTAATACAATCGACGTAAATTTTGATTTGCCACGCATCCCTCTGTTTCCGGGACAGTATCGCGCCAGTGTGTATGTGTATCGCCCGAATGACAGCACGGCGTATTTAGAAGTCGAAGATGCGTTGTCGTTTGAAGTGCATCCGGCCATTCTGCGCGATGCGATGTGGGCATATGGGCAGCATCACGGTATTTTCAGACTGTCTCACATGGGGCATTTGGTACACCGATGAAGATCGCATTCATTAGCTACGAATATCCACCCGATGCTTGCTATGGCG
>DATNPS010000195.1:0-30456 GCA_036703095.1 Crinalium sp.
CGTCTGTAGTGGATGATTGGTTAAGTGCAAATGAAGAGAAGCGAGAAGCGATCGCTCCTTCCATTGCATCCAATTCCTCATTAGGAGAAGCCGTTGGCATGGCTCATACCATCATTCAGGATGCAACGTTAGAAAGTTCGCAGGCAAATACCGCATCTCATCAAACGCCCGCAGGTCAGTCATCTGAAAAGACAGATAAATTAGATGAATTAGCCTGGGAAATTTATCATTTGCTGCGGCAACGTCTGCAAGTTGAACAGGAACGACAAGGAAATTACTATTCAGGACGGTTGCCGTATTAAATAAATTACAAAATTAAAAGGATCTTGATAACCATAAAACAAATCAATAGGAGAACAATATGACACTTGAAAAAGCAAGACTTCTTTCGCTAGATGGAGATGAATATAATATTGAATTTATGTTTAATCCAACTCAATTGGACTTCAGTCGCAGTATTCGATTAAACAGTAATCCAGGAGCACGGAATACTCATGGTCAACCAAAAGTTAGCTTTGCTAATCCAGAACCTTGCGTACTGAATTTGTCCAAAATTATGTTTGATGTATATGAAAAAGGAGAAGACGGAGCAGCCGAGTTGGAGAACTACATTAAGCAGCTAACGAAGGCCGTTCAATTTATTCAAGGAGGTGGGGGCGGAGGTTCTTCTGGCTCATCATCCAGCAGTTCAGGTGGATCAGGAGGGGCAGGTAATTCTAACTCCCGTCCACCGATCTTCTTTTTCATTTGGGGATCGAACTGTTATTTGCGCTGTTTTATAGAATCGTTTCGCTATCAACTGACCATGTTTTTGCCTAGTGGTAAACCCGTTCGAGCGACAGCAGCATTAGTCCTTAAAGAAGCTGATGAGACGATCACGGCTGGCCCTCGTCAACTACCTCCTAACGTTAACCGTTTCGCAGATACGCGTGAAAGTCGTTCTAGACGTTGAGTAACACCGTCGTCTCGACGGTTAAAACAGACAGCGTTTACTAACGGGTTACAGCTTACGAAAATTTGATGGGTGTTACCTAATTTATCGCTGAGACGGCGATGTTACGGTTTCAAATACTAAATTTGCGATGTCTTCAAATTATTAGGCTACTGGTATGGCTACTGGCAACACCGCTAATTACGTTGCTCAACCGCTACTCGAAATTGATGGTAAAACGGCATCCAGCAATTCGTTGATTGCTGAGCTGATGGAAGATATTTTGCAACTTTCGGTAGAAGAAAGCTTGCATGTGCCAGGGATGTTTACGCTGGTTATCAAAAATGATTACTTTCCCGGCAAGCCAGAACAGGAGCAGGTTTGGCGCTATCGTGATTTATTGGCGATCGGTAAACCCGTTAAAATCGGCTTTCAATCCAGCACGACAGCCGCAGCAGAATTTTCAGAAGAACAAGAAGGCTATGTGTTGAAGGGAGAGATTACGGCGATCGAAACCCACTTTACAGGTGAATCTCAGGCTCCTGTGATCGTTCGAGGATATGATGTCTCACATCGGTTGCATCGGGGACGCTATAATCGCTCATTTCAAAACATGACCGATAGCGATATCGTTAAGAAAATTACAGAAGAAATTGGCATTGAAGCAGGTACCGTTGATGCTAGTGGTTCTCCTCACGATTACGTGTTTCAGGAGAATCAAACCAATATGCAGTTTTTGCGAGAACGAGCTGCCCGTATTGGATTTGAACTCTTTATACAAGATGGTAAGATCTACTTTCGTAAGCCAAAATCGAATGCGAAACTTCAACTTAAGTGGTTGACTGACTTACACAGTTTTCGTGTGCGCGTCACCAGCGCTGAACAGGTTGATTCTGTAGAAGTGCGGGGATGGGATTATAAGGAAAAGAAGGCGATCGTTTCCAATCGCAATCGAACAAAAGATGTGATTACCGAAACTCAAAACGGTAAAGGTCGGGACACCAGCACTAAATTTAAGCTCGATCGCACGCCTCCCAAAATGATCGTAGTCGATCAGCCCATTACCAGTTCCAAAGAGGCGGATACGTTGGCGCAAGCCCTGTACGACGAGTTAGGCGGCGAATTTATTTACGCAGATGCCAAAGGTGAAGGGAATCCCGAAATTCGTCCTGGCAAAATCGTAGAACTCAAGGGGATGGGGCAATACAGCGGTAATTATTACATTACTGAAACCCGTCATCTCTTCCATCAGGGCGTCTATACAACTGACTTAAGCGTGCGGGGATTGCGCGGTGGCAATTTGTTCACGATGCTGACGCCCCAAGCTCATCTGAAACCTGGCCAGACTCACCTGGTTGGCATTGTAACGGACAATAATGATCCTGAAGGTTTGGGTCGCGTTAAGGTGAAATTCCCGACGCTGACTGAAGATCACAACAGCAATTGGGCTAGAGTCGTTGCTGTCGGGGCTGCTAACGATCGCGGATTTGATTGTTTACCCGAAGTTAATGATGAAGTGCTGGTAGTGTTTGAACATGGCGATATTCATCGGCCCTTCGTGTTGGGCGGCATCTGGAATGGTAAGGATGCGCCGCCTGCTCCGGTAGGGGATTCTGTGCAGGGTGGCAAAGTGCGCCTCCGCACGTTTAAGACGCGGACTGGGCACCAGCTTCAATTTGTTGAAGAAGACAAAGGTGGCAGTAAAGCTGGAGTCTACATTGACACTACAGGCGGCCACAAACTTCGGATGAACGATAGCGATCGCTTCATTGAATTAGAAACCACGGGAGGCCATAAAATTCGGCTGGACGATCGCAATATGACGGTCGATATCAAAACCAGTGGAGGGCACACCATCTCCATGAGCGATCGCTCCCGCAATATCACCATCAGTTCAAATGGCACTCTCAGAATGGAAGCTGCGGCCAATATGGATATCAAAGCTGGCGGCATTTTGAATATCAGCGGTGCCATGATTAAGCTCAACTAAACTTCACCCCCTCAATCCCCTCAATTTATGGGTAAACCTGCTGCCCGCATTACCGATCCTGTTGCCCATCCTTTACCACCCGTTCTGACGGGAGGGCCGGGAAGTCCCAATGTTTTAATTGGCAATTTGCCTGCCTGGAGAGGCGTTCCAGTCGCAGCAGCGGCAAGCATTCAGGCTGCGAAACAAGCTTCGGATACCACCATCCAGGTAGCAGAAGCCGCCACGCTTTCTGCGGCTGGTACACCAGGCTATCCGGCTGCCAAGGCGGCTGAAGAAACGACTAAAGCCACAGCCGCCGCTACGATGAGTAGTACGATTACCGCAGGTGCGATGGGAGCCGATATTCATAGCTGTACAACGCCACTGCCAATTCCACCCCATGGCCCAGGTGTCGTTGTGGATGGCAGTGCTACGGTATTGATTAATGGATTGCCCGCTTGCCGTATGGGTGACACGATTGTAGAAGCGATCGGGCCTCCCAATAAAATTACGGGAGGTTGCGTTACCGTCTTAATTGGCGGATAGGGTTACTTGTCTAAATTCATTTGACGAGCGGTTTCGACACGCTGATTTTGCTTATCCAAATTAGCCTGACGAGCACCTTCAACGCGTTGGTTTTGTTTATCCAAGTTAGCCTGACGAGCGGTTTCGACACGCTGATTTTGCTTATCTAAATTAGCTTGACGAGCAGTTTCAACGCGCTGATTTTGCTTATCCAAGTTAGCCTGACGAGCGGTTTCGACACGCTGATTTTGCTTATCTAAATTAGCTTGACGAGCAGTTTCAACACGCTGATTTTGCTTATCCAAATTAGCCTGACGAGCACCTTCAACGCGTTGGTTTTGTTTGTCTAAATTAGACTGACGAGCGGTTTCGACGCGATCGCTCTGTTTGTCTAAATTAGCCTGACGAGCACCTTCAACCCGTTGATTTTGCTTATCTAAATTAGCTTGACGAGCAGTTTCAACCCGTTGGCTTTGTTTATCCAAATTATTCCAGCGAGCAGCGTCAGACCGTTCAGTCAAGGCCAGCGCGGGAACCGTTGTGGCAGATAATAGAACAACTGACAAACTACCAAGAATGAAGCGTTTCATGATATGAACTCCTAAATTAATGATATTTTTGGGTTGGTGCGTTGTGTTTAATTCACTTGCTTGATTACTAGGATGCAATTTAAGCCTGAGCTGGTTCTGATAGAAAACTGAGAAATTTTTAAGGTTTACCTGAGAAAACTGAGAAATAGAGTGAATCGTCCAGCCTACAGCAATTTTCAGATTTGAAATCGATTTGCATAAGAGCTGCTGTCTAGTCTGCTGGGATCTTGACAAAATCAGCTGCTGTAATCTGATTGGCACAGACTTCCAGCAGCATGGCCAGTAACAGTGTGCGGCAATTCCCATTCATACTGAGGGCGATCGAACAGTTCAATACTGGGTGTGTTTGGATTTGGGTCGGGCAGATCTTCCCTGATTAAAGAGTAGGGAAAGCCAGGTCTGACCATACCATCATCTGTCGTAATGGTTTTAACCATAGCTCCCTGACTATACTGCTCGAAGGAAATAGGGTCCCAATATGCCCATTGGCCGATGATATCGCTAACATTCACGTCCATTCATAGCCTCGTTTGCAGATGGACTAATGAAGTAAGGGGTTTGCTGTTTAATAAAATCCCAATTTCTTTGGGGCGTGGCTCAGCCGCGCCCCAAAGAAATTGGGATTTTATTTTCTTGCGAGTCCCCAAAAGAAAAGAATTGATGTGAAATGATAGGGTGAGATGCGGCTTTCACATCTGTAGATATCTCTGATGGTGAATTTCCGATGCAGGTATACCGCCTGGTGAAAAACGGTTTAGCCAGCCTAATTATCGAGAAGTATTGCGTTAAATGGGTAGCATGAGACGTAAGCCGACTAAAATTTAGATGGCTATTGTCCGAAGCTGAGTACATGACCTCATGCCTACTGTCTCTTCCACTCAACTTAAAGCGTATGGAGCCGCTGTTTTACTTGCCTTCATTGCTTTAGCACTAACCCTGTTTTTAAATTCCCTCCATCTACAGCCTTATTTTGTTGCTTTCTATATAGCTGTCAGCTTTAGTGCTTGGTACGGTGGTCGTAGCCCCGGTGTGGTGACAACGGTTTTATCTATATTGATGATTGTTTATTTCTTTATTGAGCCAACGCACACTTGGAACTTTCAGTTCAGAGACATCGTGCGAATTGGCTTGTTTGCTGGTGCGATGTTGATCATTAATTTATTCACCTCAGAGCTTAAAGCGACGAAGCAGCAGATTGAACGATTAAGCCAACAGCGTCTTCAAGAAAGCGAAAGGCGCTTGCAGCAGGTGCTTGCAGCCGCTAATATGGGAACCTGGGATTGGGATATTCAAACAGGGTCGATCACTTGGTCTAAGGAACACGAGCGGCTACTGGGGCTGGCTCCCGGTACATTCGATGGCCGCTATGAAACATTTGATGCTTGCATTTATCCAGACGATCGAGACGCGTTAGAGCAGGCTGTACAGCAGGCAAGGCAGGAGCATACGATTTATCAGCATGAGTTTCGAGTTGTTTGGAGTGACGGTAGCATTCATTGGATTGAGGGGAGAGGTCAGTTTTTCTATAATCTGGCCGATGAAGCGGTGCGCATGACCGGAACGGTGATGGATATTACGCAGCGTAAGCAAGCCGAAGAAGCGTTGCGATTGAGTGAAGAGCGCTATCGCTCGCTGGTAGAGGCTACAGCCAACAGCGTTTGGGTGATTGATGCGAATGGATATAATACAGAGGTCGCCTCCAGGTGGGTCGAAGTAACGGGACAGACGGTTGAAGCGGGTTCGGCCTGGACGTGGTTGGAACCTATCCATCCAGACGATCGCGATCGCGTTCGGCAAGTCTTTAGCCAATGTCTGCAAACGGGTGAACTATACGAAATTGAACATCGAGTTTTAACTCAAACGGGTGAATATCGTCTGTATTTGGTGAAAGGCGCTCCGGTATATAACACTGACGGCAGTATTCGCGAGTGGGTTGGCACACTCAATGACATCACCGAACGTAGACAGGCAGAATTAATTCTGCACCAGCTAAATGAAGAACTTGAACAACGGGTTACCGAGCGCACCTCCGAACTGGCGCACGTCAACGCATCGCTACAGCAAGAACTGCGGGAGCGCCAGCGCGCCCAGGAGATTCTAGAAGAACAAGCGCAACTGCTGGATTTGGCTCAAGATACCATCATCACACGCACTCCCGACGGAACAATTACATTCTGGAACCGGGGAGCTGAGCGAACGTATGGGTGGACACGGGCAGAAGCGCTGGGGCAACGCTCTCACGAGTTACTCCGCACGCAATTTCCACAGGCGATCGCAGAGATTGATTCTATCCTCCTGACAACAGGATATTGGGAGGGAGAATTAATCCATACCCGTCGCAACGGCACTACATTGACGGTTGCTAGCCGTTGGGTGATTCAGCGCAGTCCCAATGGCAGCCTTGTGAAAGTGTTAGAAATCAATAACGATATTACAGAACGAAAGCGGATTGAGGAACAGCTTCACCTCAGCAACGAGCGCATCAGCCTTGCTAATGCAGAACTGGCCAGGGCTGCTCGCTTGAAAGACGAGTTTTTAGCTGGTATGAGTCATGAACTGCGGACGCCGCTGAATGCCATTCTGGGACTTTCAGAAGCGCTGTTAGAAGAAGTATTTGGTCGATTAACAGCGAATCAACGTAATTCTTTAACCACCATTCAACAAAGTGGTCAACACTTGCTGGAGTTAATTAACGATATTCTCGATCTCTCTAAAGTTGAATCTGGAAAGATGGAATTGGAGATGACTCGAATATCAATACAAGCCCTTTGCGATGCCAGCCTGAGTTTTGTAAAACAGCAAGCCGCTCGCAAAGACATTCAACTAAACTGTGAGATCACAGATTGCGTTAGTGAAATTAATGCAGACGAGCGCCGTTTTCGTCAGGTGTTAATTAATCTACTAACCAATGCGGTCAAGTTCACGCCGGATGGTGGCAAGGTTTGTTTAACGGTGAATGCTAATTTTTCTCAGGAAACGGTTGAATTCAGCGTTTCCGACACAGGCATTGGTATTGCACCAGAGAATATAGATAAATTATTTAAACCATTTGTCCAACTTGACAGCAGTCTTTCCCGTCGTTATGCCGGGACAGGGTTGGGCTTATCTCTGGTGCGTCGCATTGTTGAATTGCACGGCGGTAGCATTATGGTAGAAAGCGAAATTGACCAGGGCAGCCGATTCACAGTGATTCTCCCCCGGAATTCCGCAGATCATCCGGTTTCTCCTGCGACTTTACCAAACTCGCTGACCGTCAGCAGTTTTAATGGGCAACAGGCGTTGATTGTGGAAGACTCAGAAGCCGCAGCCCAACAAATTGCCCGGTATCTGGCCGAGTTGGGAGCACAGGCTGTGATTCACTCGACTGGCGATGGAGTTGTGGACACAGCACTGCGGACTCAACCTGATGTGATTATTTTGGATATTCTTCTGCCCGATCGCTCTGGCTGGGATGTGTTAACTCAGTTGAGGGCACATCCAGGCACGGCTTCTATTCCAGTCATTATCGTGTCAGTCGTGGATGAGCGATCGCGCGGTTCAGCGTTGGGTGCAGCAGGCTATTTGTTGAAGCCTATTACTCGTCAGCCGTTTCAGGCTGCTTTGAGTCAAGTGCTTTTGCCTACCGATTCAGCAGAGGATACTAGGGCACCAGTGGTGGCACCTATTCAGCCCCCTGAGCCACCTTTGATTTTGTTGGCGGAAGATAATGAGGCCAATATTACGGTGATGCTCAGTTACTTGAAGGCGCATGGGCTACGAGTGGCGATCGCCCGGAATGGCCTGGAAGCGGTGCAGTTAGCTAAACAATACCAACCCGCTCTGATCGTGATGGATATTCAGATGCCGGAGATGGATGGTCTGGAAGCGACTCGTCGTATTCGGGCGGATCAGGCGTTGAACATGACTCCAATTATTGCGCTGACGGCTTTGGCAATGCCAGGAGATCGCGATCGCTGTCTTGCGGCGGGAGCTAATGAATATATGACAAAACCTGTTAGCCTTAAACAATTGCTCCAGATAATCAGGCAATATGTTGCAGAGCGACTTCAATAAACTCCAGTTTCATACCCTACTAAGGATCGTGAATTTAATAAACCCGAAACTTAATTTTGGTTTTAATCTATCCATAATCCTAAGCACGAACAGCTCTCGATTCTATAGTGAATGATGGAATATCTTGAAGCTCCAGCTCCGTTAAATTGTACTGTTCACACACTAGGCTGAGCCGCTCTCCTGCCCCTTGCATGGTTTTGACTGAATGCATTAAATTCCCTTGAAAGCAAACTAGTGTGTTTACGTCAGGCTTAATCAATCCAACTTGCTGCCTGTGATTACGCAACACCAATTCGCCACCCTGCAAGTTAGCGGGTATCTGTACGTAAAGAACGCTAACAATTGCAGGCGGATCTATCGTTTTGCAATATGAACGCAAAGAGCGATCGATATGTGGATCAACACGAGATCCCTGCTGCAACAGGAGTGGATTGAGATAGAATGCATTGCAGCTTGAATCTAATGCTCGATCTAAATAAGGTTTGAAGAAGGGAAACTGGCGCTCTACGTCTGGTAAGTGCGATCGCTGAAAAACGACCGAAAACCCTTTTGTCGCCACAAAATCTCGATTTAAGTTATTAACAGCAAAGTATGGACTGGCAAAAATAGCTCGACGTAATTTGTCAAGATAGCGCTCTGAGAACACATTGGAATAGTGCTGATAATAGGCCATAGAGATGAACGGCGATCGGGTGGCATAGTACTGCATCAAGACAAGATGTATTGTACCTTACCGAATCGTGCCGTTTGATTAGCTCAGATCTTGCACGACTCCAATCGCGGATTTTACGCGCCTGTTGGGTGCGCAAAACCTGATTGGCAAACAAATGCCCCATCCTGCGTACTCTCAGGACGGGGTGTAGAAGGAGTGGTTGGTTCGAAGACCAATCATTTGTGACTATACTACTGGTCATTTTCGTCCCGAAACATCACCCGATTGGTTATAAGTAGTTAGACATGATTAAAACCCGAAGGGGCGCGGTACACACCCTTTCGGGTTTTGTATGATTTTAGGTGCTGTCTTCCTGCTATATCTCCTAACGAGTAGGCGCAACCAGCGTTTTGGACAATTGGCGATCGCGCTTCTGTACCTTTATGGCCGGGTAATGGATCAGCGCTTCAGGGAATACAGCAGACGTGATCTGTACGCGAGCACGGTTATACGAAAGAGCAGTTTTTTTAGAGACGCGTCGCAGAATTCGCTGCGGCAACGATTGGGGTCGCTGTTCAATATGAGCTTGAGCCTGCAAGTATTTGGCTTTACTGTCAGCAGTCGATTGTCCTTTGCTAACCTTCACTTTCTCAATGCGATCGTCAAAAAAGTCAAGACCAGGCATTTCACTTCGATAAATTGGAAACCCACTTTTTACCGCAGCAAATGCCATTGCATACGTTGGATGTTTATGCATTCCTAAGTGGTCGGCGTAGATGGCCAGTTCTCCCCAACGTCGTAAGAATTCCTGTTCTCGCCCTCCATCTACTGTAACGACAAACAAAAATTCATTAATGAATTGTACATCTGGTGAATTGAGATCTATACCAGCTTTGTCAGCCATTTGTTCAATGATCTGTTTTTTTCTCTGAAGGGCGGAAGAAAGAGAAGGCCGATCAAACCGCTCTTGCAGATGTTTTTGCATAACGCCACAGCTCCGCGCTGTTATCCCAGGTTGGAAGATTTGATGTTCGGGAACGGGCGCACAAATTCGAACATCTGCATCTAAGTACATCACCGATGGTGCGAGAGAAAGTGCTTGCTGGATAGCAAACCGCCGTTCGTGATACGGTAAGACGCCCCGACACCAATGTTGAATAGCGATGACGTTAGGATGCTCCCGAAACCACTTTGGCTTATTTGTTAAAACTAGAAAAGTGCGATTCGGTGCGAATTGATACAAGTCGTTGGCAAGCAGTTTGGCCAGGTGTACATACTCTTTTCCAAACGCAGCCGTACAAAAGCAAAGAGACTCAGTGTAACGTGAATCAAGCATTTTCTGGATGTTCCCTGTTTGATTGAAGCTTGCAAACTGCAACCGTACACTTTCCCTGCCAACCCTAAAATACGAGATATCGATCGCCATCTACCTTAAGGAGTAGATTCAATTTAGATCCGAGAATACATAAATATGACAACAAAGAAGTGCCCTGCATTACGCAAGGCACTTCTTTCACTAACTTTAGCTATCCACATGTTTTTGCGCGATTTTAGCCGCGTGTCGCACGGCTAAAATCGCGCGATTGAATTCACGTTAACTCACGACGTACAGCGATCAGCGTGATGTCGTCAAATGGAGCCGTTTCTGCAATGTGAATGTGCACAGCAGTATCAATGCGATCGATCAGCTCTGTTGCAGATCTCATCGGTTCTGACTCAACCAGCCTGCACAGACGTTGTTCTGTATAGCGCTCATGCTGCGGACTACAAGCATCTGGAACACCATCGGTATAGCCCAGCAGAATATCACCTGGATCAAGTTGAGTCATTTCAATCCGAAAATCTGCATTTGGGAAAATTCCAACGGCTGGCCCAGTTCTGGTTAAGCGCTCTTTAATTCTGCCCTCACTATCACAAATAAAAGGAGATTCATGTCCGCCATTGATGTAGATCAGTTTACCTGTTGATGGATCAAGCACACCAAAAAAGATGGTGGCAAACATGTTGGTGCGAAAGTGAGTTTCAGCGATGTAATTGTTGGTACGTTCGATCGCATTCTTTAACGCCTGGGTACCAATGCTGGGCAGGCGGGACTGCCTATCTTCTTTCTTAGCCTTGGAGGGAGTATCGGTTAAAACATCCAGTAGGCCAAGAGAATAATTCTGCTGTGCCAAAATTCGTAAGAGGCTGCGGAACAGCGACATAAATAAGGCTGCTCCAACCCCTTTGTCACAAACATCTGCAATCACGATGCCCACGCGCCCGCGACTCATAACAAAAGCATCGTAAAAATCTCCTGCAACATCTCGTGCCGGATGGAAGCGGGCCGCTATTTCCCATCCGTTAATTTTCGGTAAGGCTTCTGGTAAGAAATCGAGCTGGATTTTATGACCAATTTGAAGTTCTTGATCCGCTTTCGCCCAATTTGCCTGATTTTGCAGCAACCGCTGAGTGTTGAGCGCATTGGCAGCCTGACTCGAAAACCACTGCATGATGTCACAGAGGGTAGTATCAAATGTTGTGATTTCATGAGTCTCTGGATTGATCGCATTAATCAATTGCAGAACGCCAAGTACATTGCCATCATTACTTCTAAGTGGTATCGCTACTCCTGAAACAGCCTGATAGCCAAATGATTCCTGAAGGGATGAACGATCGCCACTCAGCCCAGAAAGTTGAATAAGCGTTCCTGTTAACGCGGCCTGATCTGCAAACACCTGGAAGTGTTCACCGAATGCCGCTAGCTGAATTTCAGTAATTAGTCTATTTGGATTAGATGTTTGCAGCAGGTTTAGATTGACTTGTAGAGAATTAATTTGAACAGTAGTACAGACCAATGTGCCGTTGGTCTGCTGTAAATCTTTTTGTAAAAATAAAATGCCTGCATCTGCATGACACAGAGATTTTGCTGAACTCACAATCTTATCGGTCAAGCCATGAAGATCTTGTTCCGCAGATAGGCGTGTTCCGAGCACCAGCAGTTGGCGCATCAGTTCGTTTGACCGATGCATTTCAGCCATCTGGTCGGGCAGTACTCCAATCATGGGCAATCTCCAGAATGGGAAACAACGGCAGCCTGAGGTCGGCTCACCGTGAAGATATTGCGGTTGCGATCGCCAACGCGCTCATAGCGAAATTGATCGACGCCCTGAATAGCAAGATAAACACCCAAACCGCCCATCCGGCGCTCTTCTAACGGACGTTGAAGTTCTGCGGCTTCCACACATTCAGTACGGGCAGGATCATAGGGAATGGCATGATCTTCCAACGTAATTTCAAGTTTTTGGTGATCGATCGCAACCGAGAGTTGAATATCACCCTCCAATCCAGCTTCCTCGTATCCGTGCAAAATAATGTTGGTCGCAATCTCATCTACAGCCAGACGCAGTTTATAAGTGGCTTTTTTATCTAAACCAATAGTCGTCGCTGCTGCAAGAACGAAATCAGCGATCGGTTTCAGCGAGTCTAACGTGCCAGATACGGTTAGGGATTGCATGGTGCATCTCACAGTCGTGTCTTAACAAATGGATAGGAACAGGCTACATTGATGTGTCGCAATGATGACTCAAGTTAGGATCATGGATAAATTAAAACCAAATTTTTGATTTTGGAACGTGCGGCAGAGACGCACGTTCCAAAATTAAGTTTCGGGTTTTATTAAATCCGCTCTCCTTAGTGAGAGCAGTGAGGGTTGGTTTCACCGCTCTTACCTAGAAGATTGATTAAGCGACTGCCACTTCGTAACTATCAACAATGATCACGCTTTGGTCAAAACCAGTTTTTTGCAGCGTTTCCAGCACCATTTCCTGGGGAGCAACGACATAAATATCGACTTGAGCACCCATTTTTTGTTTAGCAAAAATCAGCACTCGTAATCCAGCGCTTGCTATGTAATCGAGTCCGCTCATTTGCAGGACTAAATGAACTGGATTGGCTGCTGCCGCTTTCTCAATTTCCTCGCGAAATGCAGGTGCTGCCGCTGCATCTAGCTCACCGGAAAGCGTAATAGTGACCGTTTTGTCTTGAATTTCAGTGGTTGCGTTGAAAGACATAGTATTGGTAATCAGTGGATTGGTGGAAGATGTAGATTGCTATTGGTCATTGGTCATTGGTAGTTATTCCCTGACTAATGACCAGTGACCAAGGTTTACTTACCGACGAGAATGGCAACCGAGCGATCGCGCATCAGTAAACCATGCTGGTGTTCCAGTTCTGGTTCTGAACTGATGGCAAAGAACTCAGGAGCCGATCCGGTATTGACCGAGACATGCCATTTCATACCAGGAGGAAGACCGGGCGTTTCGAACCATTGGGTCTCCCAGTGCATATTCATGGCTACGTAGATGTGGTTATCTGCGATCGCACCATTTTTGGCATGTTTGCCGCACAGCATGAAGGCGAGGACGCGACTGGATTCTGACCAATCGGCATCCCAGGCACGGACACCGTGCCAGGTGATATCGGCATACCCGCTGCCTACATAATCCCGGTTTTGCAGGTGATAGCGATTGCGGAAAACAGGATGCGCTTTGCGGAAATTGATGCAATGGCTGACAAAGTTGAACAAATCCCGGTTGGTATTGAGTAAGTCCCAATTGAGCCAGTTCAGTTCGTTGTCATGGCAGTAGGTGTTATTGTTGCCGTTTTGACTGCGTCCCAGTTCGTCGCCCATCAAAAGCATCGGCACACCCTGACTTACCATCAGCATGGCGATCGCATTTCGCATTTGGCGCGATCGCAGTGCGTTGATGCCTGGATCTTCTGTCCAACCTTCGGCACCGCAGTTCCAGCTATCGTTATCGTTCGTGCCGTCGTTGTTGTATTCACCATTGGCGTCGTTGTGCTTACCGTTATAGGACACTAAATCCGCTAACGTAAAGCCATCATGAGCCGTAATGAAATTAACTGACGTTGCAGGGCCACGTCCCGCCCAGGCATAGAGATCAGGTGAACCCTGGAGCCGTTGCGCCATGTCGCCCACGCGACCCGTATCGCCTTTTAAGAACTGGCGAATGCTGTCTCGATACTTACCGTTCCACTCTGCCCAACGTCCGTAGGCTGGGAAGGAACCGACCTGATACAGCCCGCCTGCATCCCAGGCTTCCGCAATCAGTTTGCATTTAGCCAGAATCGGATCAAACGCTAAGGTTTCCAGCAGGGGAGGATTGGCAAGCGGAGCACCCCAGGGATCACGCCCCAGAATGGAGGCCAGGTCAAAGCGGAATCCATCAATGTGATATTCTGCTGCCCAGTAGCGCAGACAGTCCAACACGATGTTGCGGACGATCGGGTTATTGCAGTTCAGAGTATTGCCGCAACCGCTGAAGTTGAAGTAATAGCCCTCTGGCGTGAGCATGTAGTAGGTCTTGTTATCAATGCCTCGGAAGGAGATATAAGGCCCGTTCTCATTGCCTTCTGCCGTGTGGTTAAACACCACGTCCAGAATGACTTCAATGCCATTCTTGTGCAGATCTTTCACCAGAGCTTTCAGTTCATCCACCTGCATCCCGTACTTTCCAGTGGCGGCATATCCCGCTTTAGGTGCAAAGAAACCGACAGTGCTGTAACCCCAATAGTTCATCAGCAGTTCGCCTGTTTCCGGGTGGCGACGGGAGTTTTCGAATTCGTCGAACTCAAAGATTGGCATGAGTTCGATCGCATTTACACCCAGTTCTTTCAGATACGGTATCTTTTCCCGAATCGCGGCAAACGTTCCCCGGTGGCTTTCCTTCACTCCCGATGAGGAATGGCGAGTGAAGCCACGCACATGCATTTCGTAGATGATTTGGTCTTCGGGTGGAATCTCCAGAGGGCGATCGCCTTCCCAATCAAAATCATCAAAGGCTAACCTGGCCCGATGCTGATAGCGATCGCTCCAATCCGGTTCTGCCCCCCACACATCCCGTCCGCCAATGATCTTGGCATAGGGGTCCATCAAAATTTTGTCGGGGTTAAACCACTGGCCTTCTTGAAAATTGAATGGCCCATCCATGCGATAGCCATATTCAATATTCTCGTAGTCCAGATCAAAGACGATCATGCTCCACACGTTGCCAATGCGAAACTCCTCTGGAAACGGAATCTCGGCGATCGGGTCTACCATGTGCCGCTTAAACAGCACTAGCGTGCAGGCCGTGGCGTGGCTGGAATAGATGGAAAAGTTAACCCCACCCGGAACCAGAGTTGCACCAAACGGCATGGGGCGGCCACAGCGCAGTTTGTAATTCCCAGAGGTATGAGTAGGGTGAATGTCAATGCGTTCCATAAAGACTCCTAACGACCGAGGGAACTACGAAGCAGAGGATACGACAGCCTTAACGTTGAGCACTGCAAACGCGTCATCTAAGGCATCGGTGGTCGTAAAGAAGTCTAAAAATCCGGTGACGCTCATCGTATCCTGGATTTCTTCGGCCAGCCCGACTAGGATGACCTTGCCGTCCTGCATGGAAACCTGACGATATACCGATAACAGCATCCGTAAGCCCGCGCTGGACATGTAGGAAACCTGCGTCATGTGCAGAATTATTTTGACACCGGGTTCTGCGGCGGCCAGGATATCAGCCTGCACCATTGGAGCCGTGCTGCCATCCACATCGCCTACGAGTTCAATGAGCGTAATGGATGTGGATTCGCTGGTGTCGATCGCCGTTGCGGTGATGGTTTGTTTTTTCAGTTCCATGATGTCCTCATCACTTTGTGGGCATGATCTGAACTTTCACTTTGACCCGTTCCTGCGTGTGAGGCAGCTTGACGATCAAGTTTTCTGCATCAAAGAACTCGTAGGGTTCGTCGTTAATCCAGCACTTTTCAATCCGAATGCTGCCGGGAGGCAGGATATCGGGCGCAACGCGCAGAACATTGTCCTTGAAGCTGTTGGGATAGGGCTTGAAGTAGAAGTCCATCGGCTGTTTGGTAATCAGCAGATTGGTATAGACCGCACTCAGATAGCACAATTCAGTCGAGTGATAAGCACTCATGGAATGCGAACCTTTGAAGCGTTCTGTACCCAGCAGGAAGGGCAATCCGTTGGCGAGGACGTTGAAGTACACCGCACCGTCATCATGATCGAGGAAGAAGGCGTTGTAGAAGGCTGCCGCTTCGCGAGCATGACGGAGATAGTCGGATTTGTCGAGTGTGCCATTCAAAATCAGATACGCGAGAATAGCTTGCTCTTGCTGCCACCAGGCTTTGCGATCGTGCCACACAAAGCGATACTGTTCTTCTCCTGGTCGCAGGGTGCGTTCTACTACGTCATACCAACCGCCACGCTGGCGATCGCTTCCCACTTCGGGCATCAGGTCAGCAATCTTTTCTGCTAACGCAACATATTCCTCTTTCGGCTTGAGGGATTGCATCCGCATCAGGTTCCAGGCAATCTTCAGGTTGTGCCCAACCACAGCGCGGTTTTGCTGCCATCCCCAGGTGGTGTCATGGCTCCAATCTTCGTGGAATTTCTCCTGCACGAAGGGGCTGTTGTCATAGTCGGGGAAGTATTTGGCGATCGTATCGAAGGTATATTCCAGGAAATCGGCATACTTCTGTTCGCCTGTCGCTAACCAGAGGTTAATCAAGTAAGCGGGTGCGTGATCGCCGACAGAGTTCCAGTTTTTGCGAGCGCGGTTCTGTTTTAGAGATTCAGCACGCGGATCGAGAGTGAGCGGATCGAGGTGAGAGAAATAGCCACCCTGCTCTTCGTCGTAAAAGAACTTATCAAACAGATCGACCGTCATTTCGGCATCTTTTAGAATGCGCGGATCGCCTGTAATCCGGTACGTCTGAATCGGGCCAGCAAGAGCATAAATTTGCTCGTAGGCCGGAATCGCGTCGTAGTCATCCCCGAATTCGGAGGTGAGAAGCTTTTGTTCGCGATTGCCCGTAACCTTAACACCGTGATACCAGTAGATCAGATCTTCATCGGGGTCATAGAAGCGCATGTGATCCCGCAGGTATTCCGTACCCTTTTCTGCGGCTTCCAGAAAGCGATCTTCTCCGGTCATCAGGTAGGCAGACGCCATACCGTATACCATGCGAGAAATCGTGTCGGTTTCTTGCAAATAATCATCACGCTTCTTTTCACCCGCCAGATTCAACATCGTGCGGTATTCCCGATAGTCGATCGCCTTATCAGGGTAGCCAAACTGCCATTTCAAATAACAATCGGCGATCGAGCGAACCTGCTTGGTCCACCAATCCGGCTCTTCGTGGCGATACTGAGCGGGTGCTTCACCGGGAAACACCAGTGCTTTTGCCTCAAACTTAAACTCGCTGCCTTGAGGATAAAACACGCCATAAGCAAAGACATGCTGACCGGGAATGAGCAATTCTGCTAAACGGCCCGTGCAGTCAATGTAGGACTCTTCCAGGTTTTGGGTGATGCGTCCGTAAGTGGTATCTGTCAAATAGGCTTGATATTGCCGACCGTCTGATGTTTTGACACCAAAGGATTTTTCCTGGCGATCGAAGTTTGTAACGTATCCAGCGATCGTATCTGAAAAGGAAAAACTCATGTGTTCCATAGCGCTTGCCTCTCGTGTGGGGGTGACTTAGCGAACCAGTTCCAGCTTGCGCTGTTGTTCTTTCTCGATTTCCTGAACAAACGTTTCCATGAACTGTTGAGTAACGCCGGGATGCTTTGCGGTGATCAGGTCGTTATCTACGACTAATGCGGTGGTTTCATCCCCGTCGTAAACAATCTCTGCACCTGCATTTTCAACATCACAAACGATGTTGTGAGCGCAAGTTACCTGTCTTCCTTCCAACAATTCGCGATCGGCGCAAAACAACCAGAGACTATGACAAATCGCTCCCTTCTTGACAGCAGGATTGGCCATTGCGTTGCGCAAAAAGACAACTGCCGGAGCCTGGTTTTTCTGTCCCTTCTTAACCGTGACTTGATAGCGGAGGCGATCGCTCGCATACGCACCAATCACAATAATGCCAGCATAATCAGCGGGATTAATGGCATTTACTTCTGTCGTAACGGTGATATGTTCTTCGACATAGCCGTTATCAGGATTGGAGCCAAACGTCAGTTGCGGATTGCCCCATAGGTGAGAGATGTATTCCACCTCGTAACCCTGCTTGGGAAAATAGTCATTGAACAAGCGATATTCGGTTTGATCGAAATGTTCTTCGATCAACACGCCGATTTTTCCTTTAATGTCTACCATGATGAATTCTTAAAACAACTCTACAGCGTGACCAGATCAACTAAGTTTTGAGGTGCAAATACATCACGGTAGAAAGTTAGCTGTTCACTCTTAAAGTGGCAGCCACCGCGATGTCCACGCCGTACCCAGCACACCATCCCTTTGGCGATCGTTTCATTGGTCTCGTTGTCTTCGCATTTCCACTCAAAGTGAACAAACTCACCGTGGAACATCACGATCGGCCAGCACATAGTGACGCCAGGTTGAGCGATCAGTGCCCACCAGTGCTGTTCACGGGTTTTCTGCTCTTCAACCCCGTAATAGGGGCCATCCTGACAGAAATACACCAGTTCGCTACGGTACTCACCCGTTAGAATGTCTCCTCTGGACTGACGGAGTGCTTCACAGTGCGTTGGCCACCATTCTTTGTTTTCTTGTTCGATCTGCTCTGCTGTGTAGTCTGGTCCAATCTGAGGCAACACATCTTCTTTCATGGTCACAAAGCGCTCACCATCTGCAATGAGCTGCTTTTTCATCTCCTCAGAAACCAAACCGGGCTTAGAATAGTCTGCTGAGAGTTCTCGATAGTAATTCGTCCGTCTACCCATACAATGTTTCCTCAAGTAGAACTAAATTAAGTTGATTTGCGTTCAATTCTCGTTGCCAAGCTCTGCCTGGTAACGTTATTTAGAGGCTTTGCCTCCTTCTATTTACGAGGCTCCGCCTCGCTGCCTTCATCCCCAGGCGCTACCTGGGGATGAAGGTATGTCAGATTAATGAATTAGGGAAAATTCTGTAACTTCACAGAGAATTCCCCATACTGCAAAAAATTAACGAGTTGCTAGATAAATGTGAACTGTCTGGAATTCGAGAGCGACAGTCCTTTCACAGCACCTTCTACCACACCGACCAGTTCACCCTGTTTGGTAAAGATACCAATGCCACGAACATCATCATGAGAGCCAATGCCTGCTACTTCGGTCTTGATGAGTTTATAGTCACCCTTCTTACCGTGCAGTTGGATTTTGTCTTGACCCGCTTTGAAGTCATGAATCAGTGCATAGTCCAACTCGCCACCTTTAGCATAGAAGGCACGCTTAGCGCCACCAACTACAAACTTGTCTTTGCCTGCGCCACCCGTGAATTCATCAACCGTGCCAGCACCAGAATCGTTCTGACCTACACCCGTTAGCTGATCGTTGCCATCTTCACCAAACAGGCGATCGCTACCTGTGCCACCGTACAGGGTGTCATTACCTGCACCTGCAACCAGTAAATCATCTCCGCCCAGACCGAGCAGTGTATCGTTGCCCTTGCCGCCGCGTAACCCATCGAGGTTATTCAGGTTGTCAACCAGAGTCAGATTTTTGCCCAAAGCATCAGTCTTGGCCAGAATCTTTTCCCAAAGAACTTTGTGGAAGCCAATGGTGTTGTCTCTTCCGTCTGCACTGATGACTCCGCCCTGGTTATAGCTGGGCAGATTGATGTCAATATTGCCAGTGTAGTTACCTGCGGCGACGTTAACAGGCAAACCCGTTGAAGCGCCCATTGTGTCTTTAATGGCGCTGACAGCGGCAGAGACCAACTTGTCTTGGATCGATTCGTTGAGGGCTAACTCAACGATTTGAACTTGAACCTGAGCATTGACACTGTTGGTTGTGCTTTTGTCGTATACCGATGTGGGGTATTCCTGTGGATGCACATCAACCCAGATATAACCTGGAAACGCATCTTTTACTTCTTGTGTTGCGATCTGAACCTGTTCAGGATCTGTAAAGCCCAATTGGGAGGGAAAATTTGACGACAGTACGGTTAGCAGATTGTCATTAATAGCTTTTTGAACAGCTTTAACTTGATTTGCAGTGGGTTGCGATACAACTCCATTGTTATCGATTCCCAAAAAGACATTTACAACAGGCATTGGGTTACTCCGGATTTGTTGGGAAAAAATAAAAAAGAAAGCTCTGGTTGTAACTTTGAAAAGAGTTGAGGTAACTAATTGGACAAAATAGTCAGCATAAATTGACAGGCTATGGTTCCAACTAGCCAGGTATTTCGGGTCAAGACTGTGTTTAAAGCGTTAGAAAATAAAGTGCTTTTTGGATGAAGTGATTAAACTTCTTCCTACAATCGTTTATAGTTACCCAGTTTTTTACCTCATCTGTGATCCTTTCTAATTCCAGGGTTTCATTCATCTCTAGGTCTACAGCGTTCACAGCTAAATAGTGAGGAGGTGTGGAAGCTTTGCTTCCAAAGAGTTTTACTCCTGTGCTCCGTTCAACATTCAGTCTGAATCGCTATATATGAGATGCTGATAGGCTTTTCGAATCAAGGATTCAAGCTTTGTCTCTAAAATATTAGGCAGACAATATAATTTTCTTTCTATGAGGATCTACTAAAATTTTGGGCGTGCTGAAAACGACCTCTCAGAAAAAACCAGGATAGTTCAGTAGTTTTACTAGATTTTTGTGGAATTGCCTTAAATTAATGTTTCAAGTGTTTCTCCCAGCCTAGCCAACTGCAAAGCAGCAATTGTAGGGTGTCAGGCGAAGCTGGAACGCGACCAGGCTTTGTGAGTGAGGTGCAATGCGATCGCTAATGCATCTTACACCATGATCCCTTGGTTGAAATAGCACTCACAAATGTTACCGAGGTCATAGCAAGACTTACGTTTAGTGGAAACCCTGCTTAATGAGGCAAGTGTGAGGCTACGAAGTTTGAGCGCATCCAATGCCTTGGAGGGAGTAGCCGCGACTTCGTGGGTTTGGTTTGAGTAGCGGCGGTTTCAACCGCTACACTCCCCCAAGCAAATAGATACACCCTGCAAGCTTTAAGTTAGAGAACGGTAACTTTAAGCTGCTCCCCTGCTATTTCGTATCGGGAAATACTTTTCTGTGAACAATTTAATTGAAAGATTGTACACAATCTAGGATTAACTCTCCTGATTACCCCCAAAGCGATTTTCACCATAGCAACCGTTAAGACAGTTAGGACAAGGGGGGCGTGAGGGATTCGCCCCCAGCCAGGGTTCCACCCCTACCCCCCGTCCTAACTAGCCCTTCGACTGCTATAAATGCGCCTCAGCGCTCATCGATTTAGTTGCCATCCGACAGTCTACTCGTCCTGTGGGAAAGTAGCTGCCGCTTTTTGAAGGTGTATGGTGTATGTCTACTCTGTTGATTAAAAACTCTACCGTTTTGCCCTTCACGCTGGCACCGGAGCATGGTGCTGATCTTGAGCCTCAAATGGTTGATGTGCTGGTGGATGGCGATCGCATTGTGCAAGTTGCATCTGCAATTGAAACCATGGCTGATCAAACAATTGATGCTACACATCAGCTCCTGATGCCTGGTTTTGTGGATGCTCACACGCATACAGTGGTTGGAGTTTTAGAGAAGTGTGCGTATGAAGCGCTACCGTTAGAACTCTGGATGCTGTATTTGCCGCCCGATCAGAAACTTGATCCGCGAATGCATTATTTGTGTGCGGCGATCGCAGGGTTAGAGGCGATCAAAAATGGAACGACGACATTGCAGGATGACCTCTATGCGTTGCCCTACACGACACCTGAAATTTTTGAAGCAACTGCACAAGCGTATTCTGATTTAGGGATTCGAGCCAGTTTATCGCTGCACGCCATTAACAAGCCGCTGCATCACACCATTCCCTATCTTGACGATCTGCTGTCGGTGGAGATGAAGCAGGGATTTGAGCAGGCGGTGAGTGGCTTTTCGATTGATGCCTGGACACAGCTATTCAGTGAACTGTATCGCACCTGGCATGGAGCCAACGGATTAATTACCACAGTATTAGCACCATCGGCGGCACAGCGGGTGACACCGGAATTGATGCATCGCATTGGTGAGTTATCGGCTGAGTATGATGTGCCGATTCACGCTCATCTGCTGGAAACCAGAACCCAGGCTGTGACAGGACTGGAATTTTATGGGGAATCGGTGATTCAGGTGGCTAAGCGACACGGTATTTTGACCCATCGCACGGCGATCGCCCATGGGATCTGGCTGACCCCTGAAGACATTAACCTGGTGGCCGAAGCGGGAGCTACTATTGTTCACAATCCGGTTAGCAACTATCGCCTTTGTAGTGGTATTGCGTCGATTCGTGCCCTGATGGATGCCGAAATTAACATTGCAGTCGGAACAGATGGCATAGATTCTTTCAATCTATTTAACGTGATTCGGGCCGCCGGATTTACGCATTCTGTGATTGATTCGGATTATGAGCGGTATCCTAAAGCGATCGATGTTTTGAAGTGGGCTACGGTTGGCGGTGCGCGATCGGCGCTGATTCACAAAGAGGTGGGGGCGATCGCCGCAGGGATGAAAGCCGATTTTGTGCTGTACGATTTGAACACTCTCAGCTTTACGCCCTGTCATAAATTGCCGATTCATTTGGTGTATGCCGAAGATGGGCGATCGATTCGCAAGGTGTTTGTGAATGGTCAGATGGTGGTTCAAGACGGAAAGGTTTTAACCATCAATGAAGCCGACATCCTGGCAGAGTTTCGCGAGCGGTTACCAGAATATCTCAAACTCCGAGAAGGCTTTCATCAGCAAGGTTCTCAGTTGCGACCTGCCATGGAAACTATGTTTCGTCGCGCCATGGCTCATCCATTGCCGATCGAAAACTTTAGTCAGGCTGGGTTAAGCCCTCTGAAACAGTTCACCACAAGTTCTCACACCGCTTAGTTTTCAAGTTTTCTCAAATAGCACTCATTGAACATTCATTCACGGAGATCATCGTATGAGCTTCACATCTCGTCGTAAGTTCTTGCAGTATGCGTCGCTAGCATCGCTCGGCCTTACAGCCGCTAAACTAGGCGCATGTACGGCACCCTCTGCCACCAGCGAATCAGGTGGTTCCAGTCCCAGTGGTGGGGGCACTATTCGAATTCTGTCATGGCCGGGATACGAAGAAAAAGATGTCGTCGGTAAATTTGAGCAGGATACGGGCATTAAGGTTGAGTTTAAGAATTACGTGGGCGGCGAGCAAATGCTGCAACTGGTCAGCCAATCGCCGCCGGGAACCTATGACTCAATTGTGGCTGATGCTGAATACTTGCCCAAACTTGTTGCGCTGGGCGTGATCGAACCGCTCAAGCAAGATGATTTTCCTGAATTCAAAAACTATGTTCCGGCTTATCAAACCATGCCGCTGTTTTATGATCAGGGCAAAATGATGGCGATCGCCACCCGCTACGGCTTCTATGGTATGGCAGTGAATACAGATATCATCACTCCGGAACAGGCAAGCGATTGGAATTTGTTGTTAAGTCCAGAGTTAAAAGGAAAGGTTTCGATGTTTGACTGGTATCTTCCCAACATGGGAGATTTCAGCCTGGCTGTGTTTCCCAATCGCGACGATCCCTTTGACTTAACGGATGCTGAATTGCAGCAGGTCAAAGAGTGGATGCTGAAGTTAAAACCGAACGTGTCGATCATTTCTCAAAACTTCCAGGATGTCACCAACTCGTTTTTAACTGGAGGAGTTGTGGCTGCGCCGATTGGAGACTGGCTGATTCAAAATTTGGTGGCGGATGGGCATGAAAACTTTACAGCCGTCATTCCGAAACAAGGAGCCATTCGTTGGAGTGAAGGTGCGACAATCATGACCACCAGCAAGAATAAAGAACTGGCGATGCAGTGGATTAAATACATGACCACGCCGGAACCCCAGGCCCGTTTAGCCAACGTGAAAGCCTCGAAGTGCCAGGTGCCGAATTTGAAGGCGATCGACCTGATGGATGATGCGGAGAAAAAACTGTTGGGATACACGCCCGATACAAAAGATAAGAGTAAAACGATGGCTGAAGTAAAAACGGAACTCACCGTTCCGCGTCGTCTTCCTAAACAGCAAAGCGATAAAGTTTGGCAGGATATCTACAACGAATTTAAGACCAGTTAGGCAAGCTGAGTACCTTTGATATCCTGATAGGGGCGTTTTATGAAACGCCCCTATGTGATTCATGTATAGTCGAATGTCCTTCTAGGAGTCTACCAATGGCGATCGCTCAAGCTCAGACTCATCCTGCCACTCACGCATCAACTCACAATCTGGAACTGGTCAATATTTGCAAACATTACGGTTCGCTCACTGTTCTCAACAGCATTAATCTCAATGTTAAAGCTGGTGAGTTTGTGGCCATCATGGGGCCGAGCGGCTGTGGCAAAACGACGCTGCTGCGGGTGATTGCAGGATTAGAAGGGGTATCGAGTGGGCAGGTCTTATTGCAAGGCAACGACATTACTCAGTTGCCCGTCAATCGACGCAATACTCCCCTCGTTTGGCAAAGCTTCGCCCTGTTTCCTCATTTGAATGTCCGACAAAATATTGCCTTTGGTCTGACGCTAAAGCCTCACTCAAAAGCAGAGGTGCGGCAGCAGGTTCAGGACATCGCACAAATGCTGAACTTAGAGCCATTGTTAGATCGCCGGATTAGCCAACTGAGCGGGGGACAAAAACAGCGGGTGGCAATCGCCCGTTCTTTGATCACAAAACCCAATATTCTGTTGCTAGACGAACCGATGAGCGCCCTTGATCCGCATCTGCGGATTCGAATGCAGGGGGAGTTAAAGCGGTTGCAGCAAGCCCTTAAAATTTCCTTCTTCTATGTGACGCATAACCAGAATGAAGCCTTCTCAATGGCCGATCAGGTAGTCGTGATGAATCAGGGCAAGATTGAGCAAATTGGTTCTCCGTCAGAGATTTATAATGATCCGGCAACTCACTTTGTGGCAGAGTTTGTTGGCAACAACAATTTGTTTGATGGTGAAGTGATTGAATTGAATCACCAAACGATGCGAATTCGCTGTCCGCAGGGCGTGATTGCAGCACCGTACCGCAATCGATCGCATCACATTGGCGATCGCGTCACGGTGGTTGTGCCTGCTGACCGAATGGCGATCGCTTCCACTAGCACCGCTATTGAAAACAGCATTCGGGCCACGCTACGAGCGAGAGAATTCATCGGCTCTCAGGTGATTTACTTTCTGGAAACCAGTGCTGGACATGAGGTAAAGCTGATTCAACAGCAATCCCTGAATGATAGTCTCAGCGTTCCGATTAATGCTGAACTCCAGCTTACCTGGAACGTCGAAAACACAATTATTTTAGGTGAGCGAGTTGCAGCTTAGCTTAAGTCCTCGTTTCAGCCTTGGCGATCGCTCAATCGCCGAGATGGCGGTGTTACGAGAGGTATAACTGATGGCTAATTCAATCCCTGTATCAAATAAACGAACGAAAACGCCTAATGAGGCGAGTCTGCTGCGGTGGGTGTGTCTTGCGCCAGCCGTTATTTATGATAGTTTTCTATTTCTGCTGCCACTTATCTTTTTAATCTGGATTGGGTTTTGGACTGTTGATAACTATCGACTTGTTCCAGGATTTTCATTATCGAACTATATTGATATTTTTCAGCAGTTTTTTAGCAAATCACGTTATGCTTACGCGATTCTACAGTCGCTCTGGGTTAGCTCTACGGCTACGTTTTTAGCTGTTCTTTTTTGCTATCCATTTGCGATGGCGATTGCGTTTGTGGTTCCATCTCGCTACCAGCGCTTAGCGATTCTTCTGGCGATCGCTCCTTTCTGGAGTAGCTACATTCTCCGACTCTACGCATGGCAAACCTTGTTGAATAAAGAAGGATTAATCAATTCATTTTTGCAAAGCTTAAACGTAATTCGTTCTCCGATTGAAGTTATCTTTACGCAGACGGCAACTCGAATTGGATTAATCCACTATCTTGCACCTATTATGGTGGTGATTCTTTATCTTGCGTTGCAAAACGTCGATCGCAGCTTGCTCAGCGCGGCTCAAAATTTGGGGGCAACGCGTTGGCAGGTGTTTTGGCGAGTGCTGTTGCCTCTCACACGACCGGGTATTGTTTACAGTGCTGTATTTGGTGTCATCATCAGCTTGGGTGATGTGCTATCTGGGATTATTTTGGGTGGGGGCACAGGTAAATCGATTTTGGGTAACTTGCCGCTATTTTCTACCATGATTTTAAATGAGTATGCTGCATCGACTAACCTGCCGCGTACATCAGCCTTAGCGACTATTTTGATCGTCATCATGGTGCTGGTTTTAATCGCTGGAACAAAATTATCCCAACCGAATGAGTGAGGCAATGACCATGAGCCAGAACCGTAACCGTTGGATCGATCGGCTGTTGCATCTTGCAGGATGGGGATATTTACTATTAGGTTTCGGCTTTTTACTTTTACCGATTGTGTCGCTGGTACTGTTCTCCTTTGAGAATAGCCGTTTGCCTGCGTTGCCCTGGACGGGTTGGACACTGAAATGGTACGAGTTTCTATGGTCTGATGGGCGATTGATCGCAGCATTTAAGAATAGTTTATTAGTCTCTCCACTCGCTGCTGCCGCCGCAACGGTGATCGGTTTCTTTGCAGCATATGCGCTCAATCGATTTAACTTTTTGGGCAAGAAACTTTTGTCTATTTTGTTGATTGTACCGATTCTAATTCCGCCGCTGATTATGGGTGTTGCGTTTCTGGGATTGCTGTCTCGGATTAACTTGCAAGGGACGCTGTTCAGTGTGTTTCTTACGCATGTGGTAATTCTGATTCCAACGGCGATCGCTCTTATTACCATTCGATTAGCCCAGATGCCCAGAGATATTGAGCAAGCGGCCTGGAACTTGGGTGCAACGGAGTGGCAGGCTTTATTTAGAGTGGTGGTGCCCTGGTCAATTCCAGGGATTGCGGGAGCCTGGTTACTCGCATTTACATTTTCATTTGATGAATTTGTGATTTCCTGGTTTGTCTCCGGATTTCAGCCCACTTTACCTGTTGCAATCTATAGTTTTATGGCATTTACGCTTGACCCTTCGCTCAATGCGATCGGTACTATTATTTTTGCCATCTCTGTTCTTTTATTGATTGGAGCAGAAGTATTGCTGATTCCTTTACTGTTGGAGAACCGCTCTAAAACAAAGGAACCGATCGCCTGAAATTAAAAAGCATATCAATGAAGCCAGTTTCTTCCTCCCAGTCATCAAAGCCATCTCAAAAGCAATCTGTTGAAGATACGATTTATGACAATATTTGCGAAGCTATTATGGAGTATCGCCTGACTCCCGATACGAAACTGGGAGAAGATTCTCTGGCCGAAATTTTTCAGGTCAGTCGGGCGAGGATTCGACGTGTGCTACTCCGGTTGGCGCAGGATCGATTAGTGCGGTTGGAACCCAATCGCGGGGCGTTTGTGGCCAGCCCGTCGCGGCAGGAGGCCAAACAGGTGTTTGCAGCGCGGCGCGTGATTGAGTCAGCGGTAGTTCGAGATGCTGTGCAGGTGATTACTCCAGCGCAGATGGCTGTCTTAGAAGATCTGGCGGCGGCTGAGCAGATGGCCTGTGAGCAGGGCGATCGCCACAGTGCGATTAAACTATCGGGGCAGTTTCATCTTCAGCTTGCTGAGATTGCCGGAAATGACATTTTGACAGGCTTTCTAAAGGACTTAGTTGCTCAAACTTCTTTAATTATCGCGCTGTATCAAATGCCAGGTCTGCGAGTTTGTCCTGAGAAAGGACATATGGATCTGATTAAGGCGATCGCTTCTGGCAACGAGATTACAGCCGTTGACATGATGCTTAATCATCTTCAAACAGTAGAAAATACACTGAATTTAGGTTCCACGCTCAGCCAACCCACCCGCTTGCAAGATATTTTAAAACCTCGAAAATAAAGACCGTAACATCAAACTCAGAGAGAATCAGAATGCTATCGTTTGTCCCCGATGAAATGGAAGATCCTGCTCCTTATCATTTGCTAACGAGTGTTGTTGCACCACGCCCGATCGCCTGGGTCTCAACGATTAGTGCAGATGGCGTACCGAATCTAGCTCCCTACTCGTTTTACAATGCGGTTGCAGGGTTTCCGCCGACGATTATGTTTTCAGTGTCGTATCGTCGAAGAGAACCGAAAGAGAAAGATACACTGCGAAACGTTAAAGCGGTTGGTGAGTTTGTTTCTCATATCGTGGATGAAGCGATGGCAACTGCAATGGTGCAAACGGCAACTGAATTTGACTATGGGATCAGCGAATTTGAAATGGCTCATTTAGACACTCTGGCCTCTGTTGATGTTAAACCATTGCGTCTGGCTGGTGCAGCGGTTGCGATGGAATGCAAAGTGACTCAAATTGTCCCGGTCGAAGGCGCGACGAATGTGATGGTGCTGGGACGAGTTGTGCGATTTCATATTCGAGATGATCTCTACCGAGAAAATTTAGGATTAGTAGACACCATTCGCATGAAACCAATTACGCGACTGGGTGGGGCAGTCGAGTACACCAAGATTGGGGAACTGTTCTTTCCAACAGCATCTAGCTAACGTAAATTCGATAGCGCCATTTCAGCTGTACGTCGGGTCGGCTAGAATGGCGCAAATTGCTGCCCTGCGTAACATGTAGGGCAGCAATTTGCACATTCGTCGAATTTACGTTAACTGAAGTCAAGCGTAGCTGTTTAGGTAGAATAGCGGTGGGGGCGATCGCTCATCAATAATGATGACCCGAATGTCACATTGTCTTTTAGCACTTTTGAATTTCAAATTCAGATTGCAGATCTCTACGAAGATCTTGAAATTTTTCAACCATGAGGAGTGAATGTCAGATCAATCCGATCAACACTGGCAAACGCGCGATCGCTTTCTGTCACTTCATTCGCGTTGGATGACCTTGATTGCTGAACATCTGCAAGATCATCAGGGACAGATTTTAGAATACTGGCGGGTTGAGAAGGCTGATTCAGCGATTGTTTTGCCCATTCAGGGCGATCGCATTTTGCTGCCCGCTGCGAGTTATCGTCCTGGAATTGGTCAAGTAACGTTAGATTTTCCCGGTGGTCGTGTGGCGGAAGGGGAGGATTTGGCAGTAGGGGCGATCGCCATTCTGAAGCGAGAATTGGGGATTGAAGTAGCCTCTGTGACTCGATTGGTTTGCTTAAATCCTGGAGGCTGGCCCGTGAATAGCTCCTTCTCCAACCAGAAGCTTTATGGATGGATTGCTTATATAGACGAAACTACATCACCGTCTGAACTGGTAGCGGCGACATATCCCACAAACTCAACTGGTATTCAGGATTTGCTTCAACATCTCATCTGTTTACAGTGTCGTACTGTATTGCTGGAATGGTGGTTTAGAAGCGCAAATTCACATTAATTCGATCAAAAAAAGCGCCCGCTAGCGGGCGCTTTGCATCAAGCAGTCATTAAAGATGACGCATTAGGAGAGAGATCGAGAATTAGCCGGAAATCGAAGGAGCGACCAGCGCAACGGGTTTCGCTTCACCAGAGGCGAGGTCTAAGGGGAAGTTGTGAGCATTCCGCTCGTGCATGACTTCAATTCCCAGGTTGGCGCGATTCAACACATCAGCCCAGGTCGGAACCGCTTGGCCCTGGCTATCCAAAATAGATTCATTAAAGTTGAATCCGTTCAGGTTAAACGACATGGTGCTGATCCCGAGAGACGCGAACCAGATGCCGATGACAGGCCAAGCCGCCAGGAAGAAATGCAGGGCACGCGAGTTGTTGAACGAGGCATGTTGGAAAATCAACCGACCAAAGTAGCCATGGGCGGCCACGATATTGTAGGTTTCTTCTTCCTGACCAAACTTATAGCCGTAGTTTTGGGATTCCCCTTCGGAAGTTTCGCGCACCAGCGAAGAGGTCACCAGCGATCCGTGCATGGCCGAGAATAGTGCACCACCGAATACGCCAATCACACCCAGCATATGGAACGGATGCATCAGCACATTGTGTTCTGCCGTGAACACAATCATGAAGTTGAACGTACCGGAAATACCAAGCATCAAACCGTCAGAGAAACTGCCTTGTCCAATCGGGTAGATTAACAGCACAGCCGTTGCCGCAGACGCCGGAGCTGAGAAAGCTACCGGAATCCAGGGACGCATTCCGAGACGATAGCTCAACTCCCATTGCCGACCCATGTAAGCATAGACAGCAATCAGGAAGTGGAAAATAATTATTTCATAAGGGCCACCATTATAGAGCCACTCATCCAGGCTAGCGGCTTCCCAAATGGGGTAGAAGTGCAGCCCGATCGCATTGGAGGTGGGAACAACGGTTGCCGTGATGATGTTGTTGCCAGCCAGCAGAGAACCGCTAACGGGTTCGCGGATACCATCGATATCGACGGGTGGAGCGGCCACAAAGGCCAGAATAAAGACGATCGCCGCTACCAGGGCCGTTGGGATGAGCAGTACGCCAAACCAACCGACATAAAGCCGATTTTCGGTACTGGTAATCCAGTTACACAGACGCTCCCATACACTGTCGCGACTGCGACGTTCTAAAGTTGTAGTCATGATTGCAATGGATTGAATAGTTAAGGTATGAAATGCAAGTATTTTTGCTTTTTATTTTATAATTCTATAGTTATATAATTGTCAATGCTTTAAGAATGAGGAAATGAAATAAATCTATAGCCGTCCAGGATGAATTGTAGTTAAACAAATCCAGGTATTCCGCCTTGGGCAAAACTTTTACCTCTGTTCCTGATGCAATTTTTGGTCAGGACTGTTCTGCATG
>DATNPS010000202.1:0-28920 GCA_036703095.1 Crinalium sp.
CAATTGATTTTCTGGTTAGTAAGTCAACTTCACGTCCCAGCAAAGTTTTGAGTTCACGTTTCATCCGAACAAGCTCTAAAATTCCCCAAGTGGCATCGTCCTCAAAGCTAACCATAATGTCAATGTCACTGTCTGGTCGAAAATCCTCCCGTAAAACAGATCCAAAAAAAGACATTTCTTTAATCTTCCACGTTTGGCAGAATCTTGTAAGTGCCTGTTGAGGTAGTTGAATGTTTAACGTTTGTTTCAACTTGGCTCCTCCTGAGATACAGCTTGCTCGCTTGCGTGGCTTGTTTCTGTTATACACCGCTTCTAATCACGGAGCACGTAACCCACACCCCGTACAGTTTGAATTAAGCGTTTTTCGTCCTTCTCTTCTAGCTTCAGACGCAAGTAGCGGATATACACTTCGATGATGTTAGAGTCGCCCATGAAGTCGTATCCCCAGACTTGTTCCAAAATGCGATCGCGCGTAATCACCTGACGGGGATGGCTGAGCAGATACTCCAGCAGATCAAACTCTTTGGCGGTAAGTTCGATTGCGCGTCCGCTGCGGAAGACTTCGCGAGTGCGGCGGTTTAGCGTCAGGTCTTCAAACTGTAAGAGATCCAGGTCGGGTTCCTGGGTGCGGCGCAGGTGGGCACGAACTCTGGCCAGTAATTCCTCAATGCTAAAGGGCTTGACGACATAATCATCGGCTCCAGCATCTAACCCGGCCACGCGATCGCCCACTTCATCCTTGGCAGTGAGCATAATCACGGGGACTTTGCTGCCTGTGCTGCGTAATCGTCTGCATAGTTCCAGTCCTGACAGACCGGGCAACATCCAGTCCAAGATCAGCAGGTCGGGGGGCGTTTCCCGCGCCATTGTTAAGCCCGTCAGCCCATCGTTTGCCACATTGACGTTATAGCCCTCGGCCCCCAGTTCTAACTCAATAAAGCGAGCGAGTTTCACTTCATCCTCAACTAAAAGAATTAGCGCTGACATAACTTCCTCCGGTGGGGCTTACGAGATGTGCGATGGCAGGGCAACCGAGAAGGTGCTGCCCCGGTTGGGTTCTGATTGGACGGTAACGCGACCTCCCATGCCTTCGACAAGCGATTTAGCAATGGAAAGGCCCAATCCAGTTCCGCCCGTTTGACGACAGCGAGAGGGGTCGACCCGATAGAATGGCTCAAAGATACGGGATTGATGAACCAGCGGAATGCCACAGCCGCGATCGCTTACCTGCACGATACCCCATCCCGATGTCTGCATGAGTTTGAGTACAATCGGCTGATCGGAAGGCGAATACTTGATCGCATTATTGACTAGCTGAAGCAAGACCTGTTTGAGGTATGTGCGATCGGCCTGCACGCGCACAGGTGCGTCATCGGGTTCGATGGTAATGGAGCGGTGGTTTTGCTTTTCGGCCAGGTCGGCTACCTCGCGGCTCACGTCGTCCAGTACGACCGATTCAATGGTGAATGGTTTGGAGAAACTGTCGGTTCGCACCACATCCAGCAGGTTTTGCAACAGTTCAATCGTGCGTTCTGTTTCGGATACGGCGATGCCTAGCGCTTCTTGTTGGGGTGTCGTGAGATTACTGCCGCGACGTAACGTGCTTTGTAAGTAGCCATAGACCAGGCTCAGCGGCGTTCGCAATTCGTGAGAAATATCACAGGCAAACTGCCGCTGCTGTTTGTCTGTTTCAGACAGTTGCTCCATTAACTCGTTGCAGGTTTGCGCCAGGGCTTTTATTTCTCCCGGCATATGTTCAGGATTTAAGCGCGATCGCTTCACGGGCATGGGCGCATGGCTGGCGGAAATCTGGCTCATTTGGCGCAGTGGACGGAGCGATCGCCAGACCCAAAAGGCCATTGTGATAATGATGAGGGCGATCGCGATCAGGGCAGACACCCGCAGCGTATGTTGCAGAGAGCTTAAGGCCAGATAATCGTGGGTGATATCTTTGGCCATGTAAAACCAGCCGATCGGTTGCTCCCGGACCCACAATTTGCCGCCGCATAGAATGAAATAGTGTTCCTCAATCGCCTGCACTTCTGGCTGGGTGGGCATGGCGGCGGAGGCAATCAGTTCAGCGCGATCGGGCGACATTTTGAAGGCCATCGATTCGGCTAAAACACGATTATCGTTGCCCTCAATCCAGAGCAGCAAATCAGGGGGAGAGAGGCGATCGACGGCTTGCTGTACGGCGGTTTCGGGGGAGTCGGTTTGATATCGCTCTATTTCAACGGGCAATCGATTGGCAACCAGAATAACGGCCTGTTCGTGGCTGTCGATCAGCATCTGGTTCATGCGAACGCTCGTCCAGGTGGCAACTCCTCCGACGCCCAGAATGGCAACCAGGGCGATTCCTAAGGTCAGGCGAAATTGCAGCGAAGAGAAGTCTAGTCTTCCCCACTTTAGTTGGCCCAATGATCTCAGGAATTTATTGCCCCGTCCCATACATCTCTACCTCTTACCCCTGATTCTGCATCAAGATAATTTCATCACGGCTTTCAAAACGGCTGCTGTTCGGGGTGTGAGCAACGTGCGCCGATAGGCATCTGCCGCTTTTTTAATTGCCTCGGCTTGAGTCGGATAGGGATGAATCGCCCCGGCCAGTTTGCCCAACCCGACTTTACCCACCATCGCCACTGTAATTTCGCTAATCAGATCACCCGCATGAGACGCCACGATAGTGGCTCCTAGAATCTGATCCGTTCCTTTCTTAACGTGGATTTTGACGAATCCGGCGGTTTCTCCATCGGCGATCGCCCGATCCACATCCTCCATCTGCACCGTAAAGGTATTCAGCTCAATGCCCTGCTCCTTAGCCTGCCGTTCATATAGCCCGACATGAGCAATTTCCGGGTCAGTATAGGTGGCCCAGGGCATGACCAGATCGCTTAGCTTTGATTGTCCCAACCCAAACGGCGAAAAGAGGGTATTTTTAATCACAATTCGAGCGGCAGCATCGGCGGCGTGCGTGAATTTCCAATCCATGCAGATATCCCCAGCGGCATAAATGCGGGGATTGGTTGTTTGCAGATAGTCGTTGACTTGAATGCCATTGCACGAATCGTAGGTTACTCCAACCGCTTCCAGATTAAGTCCGTCTACGTTGGGAGTCCGTCCCGCACCGACCAAGATTTCATCGACAACAAATGATCCATCTCGCCCTTCAGCTTCGTAAAAAATGACCTTACTGCCCTCGTGTAGCTCGACTCGCTGGAGGTTGGCCTGCAAGATCAGCTTGATGCCTTCTCGCAAAAAGGTTTTCTGCACAATTTCAGCGGCATCGTCATCTTCCCGGTCCAAAATGTGACCGTTTTTGTGAAACAGCACCACTTCTGATCCTAGACGATGAAAGGCTTGCGCGAGTTCGCAGCCAATCGGCCCCGCCCCGATAATGGCTAGCCGTCTGGGGCGTTCTGTCAGGTTAAAGACGGTTTCGTTGGTCAGATAGCCCGCTTCCTTTAGTCCGGGAATCGAAGGTTCTGATGCCTTGGCTCCGGTCGCGATCACCGCTTTTTTGAAGCGCAAGGTCTGTCCGTCTACCTCAATGGTCTCGCTTCCCGTAAAGCGACCTGACCCCAGGTAAATATCAACTCCCAGCTTTTGAAACCGCTGGGCCGAATCGTTGGGGCTAATCCCAGACCGCAAGCGCCGCATCCGCTGCATCACCGCTGCAAAATCAACGTCAGTACCGTCCGGAACCCGCACGCCATACTGACCAGCCGTTTGGATCTCGGCCATTACTCGCGAGGAGCGGATCATGCATTTCGAGGGGACGCAGCCAACATTCAGGCAATCGCCGCCCATCAGGTGTCGTTCAATCAGTGCAACTTTGGCTCCCAATCCCGCTGCACCCGCCGCTGCCACCAATCCCGCCGTCCCGGCTCCAATCACCACCAGGTCATATCGTCCTTTTGGCGTCGGATTCACCCAATTCAGGGGATGCACGTTGGCCACCAGCGTTTGGTTGTATTCGTCCGGCGGTGCGAGATTGAGATGGGCGATCGCAGATTCAGACATGGTAGGTTTCTCCTGATGCAACGCTTTGGTCTAGGGCTTTCTTCGCAACTCGCGTCACATATAGAGTGACTGCCACCGTCGCGACAAAGCCGAGGATACGAATGATCCACTGTAGCGTTTGAGTTTCGGGGTTGGTGGGTTGCTCTGTGCCAATCATGGCAAGGTTGCCCGCCAACGAACCGATATAGACATACATCACCGTTCCCGGAATCATCCCGACAAATCCCAGCATGTAATCTTTTAGCGAAACCTGCGTGATCCCCAGTGCATAGTTCAGCAGGTTAAACGGAAACACAGGCGACAGGCGGGTCAGCAGCACGATCTTGAATCCTGACTGGGCGATCGCCTGATCAATCGCCTTAAATTTGGGATTTCCCTCAATCCGCCGAGCCACCCATCCACGTATGAGATATCGTCCCACCAGAAAAGCCAGAGTTGCTCCCAGCGCGGCTCCCGTAAAGACATACAGGGAACCCAGCACGACCCCAAAAATAGCCCCCCCGCCCAGCGTGATCAGCGAACCGGGAATAAACAAAACGGCTGCTAGCATGTAGATCCCCATGAAGGCGATCGCACCCCAAGTCCCCAGGCCATCAATCCACAGTAAGACAGATTGCAATAGCTCCTGGAGATTAAAGGATTGGGTCAGGACGATTAGCGTTGTAGCAGCACCAGCCATAAGCGGTAGTTTCAAACGGTAGAGTAATGGATGCGTGGAGTACCCAGCCATTGAATTTCTCAGTAGAAGAGATGGCTTTAAATTGAAGATTTATTACTATTAAATCCAACCAAGATGAGGATTTACTGAGAGTAGGCTGGGCGATCGCTAATAATTAGATGGATAAGCAATCCCGAACAGGTTGCGGGAAACGCACCCCAAAGGGGTGCGTTTCCCGCAACTAACCTAGGATTTTTGTATGAAAACCAGCGGAATTAATCACGTCGCCATTATCTGCTCAGATTACGAAACATCCAAGCATTTTTATGTGAATATTCTGGGGTTTTCAATTATTCAAGAAACTTTTCGCGCAGCCAGACATTCGTACAAGCTGGACTTACGGGTTGGCGATCATGATGCGATCGAACTGTTTTCCTTCCCTAACCCACCTGAACGCCCCAGCTGTCCGGAAGCGCAAGGACTGAGACATCTGGCTTTTACAGTAGATGATATTGATGAATCGGTGGTCGATCTGCAAGCCAAAGGGGTTGAGGTGGAACCGATTCGGGTTGATGAGATCACGGGCAAGCGGTTTACTTTTTTTCAAGATCCCGATGGGCTACCGCTAGAAATCTATGAGCGTTGAAGTTTGTAACATCGCCAGAATGGCGGTTATCTCAACGGTTGAGCAACAGTTGCAGGGCGTAGCATTCGGTCGAATACGGCTTGGTGTTGCTGAGAATTGGCCTGCCGAATGCGGTTGCCCTACGCGATCGCCACATTAAATTGACGCAAGTTCGACGAACGGGCTTTTGGAAGAGTTGCGCGATGCGCAACTCTTCCAAAAGCTCGATTTTGCGTGCGCGTCGCGCACGCAAAATCGAGCTTTCGGATTCACATTAAATTGCACAAAAATGGGCTTCATGCATCGCGTGAAGCCCATTTTGCAGTCGTTGAATTCACTTACTGGAAGTTTACAATTCGGGCGAAGCTTTCAGGCGCGAGGCTAGCTCCACCCACGAGCGCCCCATCAATCTCCGGTTGTGCCATGATCTCGTCAATATTGTCTGGCTTCACCGAACCGCCGTACTGAATGGGAACATCGGGATTGCTCAATTGGCCCCGGATCAGACCGATTACCCGATTGGCTTCCAATGCCTCGCAGGTATCACCCGTCCCGATCGCCCAAATCGGTTCATAAGCGATCACCAAATTGCTCTGATCAACGCCTACCAGGTCTTTTTCAAGCTGGCCGATAATCAGCGATTCCGTTTCGCCAGCGCTCCGCTGTTCCTTCGTTTCGCCCACACACAGGATGGGGGTTAAGCCATGCTTTTGGGCTGCTTTCAAGCGCAAATTGACGGTTTCATCCGTTTCACCAAAATACTGACGACGCTCGCTATGTCCAACAACCACATAGCGCACCCCAAACTCACTTAGCATGGGGCCAGAAATCTCACCCGTATAGGCTCCAGCATCTTCCCAGTGAATGTTCTGCGCGCCTATCCTGACGAGACTGCCGTGCAAATTTTTCGAGAGCGCTCCAAGCGCCGTATAAGGAACACAGAGAACCACCTCACGCTCATCCGGCGTCTCGGTGAGATGGCCTAAAAACCCTCGCAGAAACTCTAGCGCCTCTGCCTGGGTCTTGTACATTTTCCAGTTACCAGCAATAACGATTTTTCGCACAGGTAGCTAATGTCGGGTTAAACACAATTGCATCCTACAGTCTATAGTCTTAGGTGCCTTTTAGAAACCCACCGCGAAAATTCCCAGCAATTCTCAGTATGCAAATCTGTGGCTGTGCAACCTTGCTTGCGGCGAGTTCGCACGGCCACCGATTGCGGGGTTGGTGTGCAACCCATTAAGCCGCTTGGCGAATCAGATATCGATGTTCGGGGGCCGGATAGCCAGCGCTGCTAAAGGTTTCTTGAATGGCTTTATTTGTGTCGAAATAAACTTGCCAGTAGGAATCGTTGTGCGTATAGGGTCTTACCGCCAGGACGGTTCCAGCCAGGTTAAATTCTAGAATTTCAACCGTGGGGGCTGGGCTGGGCATCACATTCGGAATCTGAGCCAGTTTTTCTCTTAAAAGGGCGATCGCCGCTTGCGGGTCAACACTACCGTTCAGTTGGGCGACCAGATCCACACGACGATAAGGGTTAGCGGAGAAATTTTGAATGTTATCCGCAAGAAGTTTGTTATTGCCAACAATGGTTAAAACGTTATCGGGCGTATTAATCGTGGTTGAAAAAATGCCAATCTCTTCAACGGTACCTGTCACGCCTCCGGCGCAGATGAAATCACCCAGCTTGAATGGGCGAAACACGATCAGGAATGCACCTGCGGCAAAGTTTGCCAGTAGGCCACTCCAGGCCGCTCCGATCGCAATCCCCGCTGCTGCTAATAGGGCTGCAAAGGAGGTTGTTTCAACGCCAAAGAAGCCAAGGATCGCCACAATCAGGACGACTTTGAGCGTAATGGCCAAAATTGAAGCTACGTAGTTGACGACGGTAATATCGACGGCTTTGCCTTTGAAACTGCGTCTGACCAAACCCGTCGCAATGTTAATTAACCATTGACCGATGACCCAGAGGGCGATCGCCCCCAGCACCTTAAGCCCAAACGCAATGACTAGAGCGCTAGCGCTTTGAATAATTACACCGATATCCATAGAGCTTTCCTCTGTAAAACGCCTGATTTGAGCAACATTTCAAGCTAATTCTACAGAAGAGATAAATTTTGAAATCTAAAAAGATCCTGCAAACCCATAGACATTGAGGGGTGTTGCGCGTTGCGCAACACCCCTTAATGTCGTTACTCTATTCGTATTGGATCAACGAGAAAGCTATCGATTTTTGCTAATCAGGCTAGCTTTCAAACCAGCGGTGTCGTGAGAATACTCGCTCAAGCTAATGCTGACGGGTTTCACATTCCAGATGTCTTTGCAATATTCCCAAATCGTGCGGTCTGAGGAAAATTTACCCATCCGCGCCACGTTCAGGATGGACATGCGAGTCCAGTTGGTTTGATCCCGATAGGCTTGGCTGACCTGCTCCTGGCAATCGATATAGGACTGGTAATCGGCCAGCAGCATGTATTCATCGCTCAACAGCAGGGCATCTACGATCGACTTAAACAGGGCAGGTTCTCTGGGCGAGAAATAGCCTGACATGATGGAGTCGATAACGCCTTTGAGTTCCTCGTTGTTGTAGTAATAGTGCATCGGGTGATAGCCCTTTGCCTTCATTGCCATCACGGCTTGTGCCGTTAAGCCAAACAGGAAGAAATTCTCGGCTCCGGCTTCTTCTCGAATTTCAACGTTGGCTCCGTCAAGGGTGCCAATAGTAAGGGCACCGTTTAGGGAGAATTTCATGTTGCCCGTGCCGGAGGCTTCTTTTCCAGCCGTTGAAATTTGTTCAGATAAGTCTGCGGCTGGATAGGCCATCTGTCCCAAAGAGACGCCGTAGTTTGTCAGGAAAACCACTTTCAGCCGTCCCGCAACGTCAGGATCATGGTTCACCATATCTCCCACGGCGTTGATGAGTTTGATCACCATCTTGGCCATAAAGTAGCCGGGAGCCGCCTTGCCGCCAAAGATAAAGGTGCAGGGCAGGACTTCGATCGCCGGATTCGCTTTGATCCGCCGATACAGGGTGATAATGTGCAGCACATTCAACAACTGGCGCTTGTATTCGTGAATGCGCTTGATTTGCACATCAAACAGCGAGTTCACATCTACCTCAATGTTGTTGGTGCGGAGGATATAGTCCGCCAACTGCTGTTTGTTGTCTTGCTTGATCACTTTCCAGCGCGCCTGGAAGTCGGAATCATCCACAAAAGCTTCCAGTTTTCTCAGGTCGTCCAGGTGAGTGATCCAGCGATCGCCAATCTTTTCAGTAATCAAGTTCGACAGGCTGGGATTGCTCATCATTAGCCAGCGACGCGGTGTGATCCCATTCGTTTTGTTTTGAAACTTTTCGGGATACATCTCATAAAAGTCGCGCATCAACTCCTGCTTGATCAGCTCTGTGTGGAGTTCTGCAACTCCGTTCACGGTATGGCTACCGACGCAAGCCAGGTGAGCCATCCGCACTTTTTGCTCAGGCCCTTCTTCGATCAGCGACATCCGAGCCAGCCGAGCCGTATCCTTGGGATACTTCGACTGAATTTCCGCTAAGAAGCGGTAGTTGATTTCGTAAATGATTTCCAGATGTCGGGGCAGCAGACGACCAAACAGGCTAACTGACCAGCGTTCCAGCGCTTCTGATAGCAGCGTGTGGTTGGTATAGGCAAACGTGCGCTGAGTGATATCCCAGGCGTAGTCCCACTCCAACTGATATTCATCGATCAGCAGACGCATCAGCTCAGCCACCCCAATCGACGGATGGGTATCGTTTAGCTGAATTGCCACCTTATCTGGGAAGGCATCAAACGTGTCGTGGTTGCGGAAGTATTGCCGGATGATGTCTTGCAGCGAGCATGAGACAAAGAAATATTGCTGCTGTAGCCGCAGTTCTTTCCCCTGGGGCGTGTTGTCATTGGGGTAAAGCACCTTAGAAATATTTTCGGAGAAAGTCTTGGCCGCGACGGCTTGCGTGTAGTCTCCTGCGTCAAACACCTGAAAATCGAAGTCTTCGCCTGCTTTAGCGCTCCACAGGCGCAGAGTGTTCACGGTGTTATTGCCGTAACCCGGTACGGGATTGTCGTAGGGGACACCGTAAACCGTCGTGCGGGGGTACCACTGCACGCGGTAGTGACCCTGATTATCCGTCACCGCCTCTGTGTGTCCGCCAAACTTGACCTCGACCATGTAGTCGGGGCGGACGATCTCCCAGGGATTGCCGTTGCGCAGCCAGTTATCGGGACATTCGTGCTGCCAGCCATTCACAATGAGCTGGTCAAAAATGCCGAACTCATAGCGAATGCCATACCCGATCGCCGGAATTTCTAGAGTGGCCAGCGAATCGAGGAAACAGGCGGCCAATCGGCCTAAGCCACCATTACCCAGACCCGGCTCTTCTTCTCGTTCAATCAAGTCATCCAGATTCAGGCCCGATTCTTTCAGGGCTTGCCGCATTTCGTCGTAGATGCCCAAGTTAATCAGGTTGTTGACCATCAGCCGACCAATCAGGAATTCGGCAGACAGGTAGTAAACAACTTTGACATCCTGCTCAAAATAGGTTTGCACCGTCTTGATCCGACGATTCGTTAGGCGATCGCGCACCGTGTACGCCAGCGCCATGTAGTAGTCATAAATCGTGGCAAAAAGCTCATCCTTCCCCTGGATGCAGTAAAGGTTGTCAGCAAGGGCACGCTTCAGCGTGCGAACATCCATTCCAGTGCGGTCGTCCTCTACGTGCATAAATCCGTCTTCATAACAATGCGATATTTATGCACCGTACACCTGCTGGAGAATTCAAATTAGTGCGGAATGCTACAGCAGGAAAGGCTTCAGACAAATTTCAGGTTTTCCATAATTTAGGAAGATTTTAGATTCTTAGAGCAAAAAATCCGAATTTAACGCAAATCTACGGAGAAAGCGCGGTGATGCCGCGCTTTCTCCGTAGATTCTGGGTCTTCGGTCGCGTTACTCGGCTTTAGCCTCGTCTTCTGCGTCGGGTGATTCCTGGGGATCAGCTACTGGCTCAGGTTTTGGCTCAGCTTTGGCAGGTTTCTTTAAACGCTCCGCTGCTTCCGCCATCACTTCTGGCATTTTTTCTAGCATTTCACCGGGATAATTTTCCAGCACTTTAGTGGAGAGGGAAATGCGCCGTTTCACCTCATCCACATCAATCACAACGGCTTTAATGGGTTTGCCCACTTCAAACAGCGTGTTGAGGGATGAAATGTAGTTTTTGCTGACCTGGTTGATATGCAGCAGACCTGTCATACCGCCAAAGTCTACAAACACACCGAAAGGCCGGATGCCACTGATTTTTCCTTCAACCAATAGGCCAACTTCAATCTGGCTCATATTCGCCGCTTGAGCGGCCAAACGGTTAGAGAGAACCAGCTTGCGGGTGGCAGGATTGACTTCCAGAATGCTGGTGGTCAACGATTTGCCAATGAGAGATTCCAGGTTATCCCGTTCCACCAGGTGCGATCGCGGAATAAAGCCCCGAACTCCCTGCACATCAACCGTAACGCCGCCCTTATTGACGCCGCTGACCCGTACCTGAATGGTCTGGCCGTTCTCTTGCATTTCGGCAAATCGCTCCCAAAGCTGCCGAATTTCGATCTGCCGAATCGAGAGCGTGACCTGCCCTTCTGTATCTTGTTCTCGGATAATTAAAAATTCTCGTTCTTCGCCAAGGGGCACCACATCCGAGATTTGGTTAAACCGTCTGAGGGACGCTTCATCGCTAGGCAAAAAAGCAGCAGATTTACCGCCAATATCGACGAGCGCCCCATCCGATTCGTAACTGAATGCCTTGCCGCGAACAACTTGTCCCCTCTGAAACTGATAGTCATGCTGTTCGAGGGCTTTGGCAAAGTCGTCGGTGGAAAAAGACAAATCAACCTCCTGAAACCGATGAAACGCCTCGACGGATTTAGATGGCTCTGCTGTTGAGTAAGCTGCCATACATAGTCGAGCTTATCCAATATAATCAATTCTGATTGAATTGGGCATGTAATCCCGATCAAGATTGCATTTCGGCATTTATGGAAGGCAGAAGGCAGAGGGCAGAAGTCGCATGTGTTAGGCGATCGCCGTAACGTATCATCCACCTGAAGGGCGATGCATTATGCTGCCGCTAACGCATCCTACAATGATATGCAGCTTCGATATGCAGCTTCCTAAAAAGATTTGGTAAGTAGAAGGGCGTAAATAAAAACCGGGAGGGTGCCCCGGAGGGGCACCCTCCCGGTTTTTATAACACGATTTAATTAGGGCTACTTACTTATTAACTATAGGGAAGAACGAAATAGCGCTAATGCTTTGTTCCAGGCATCACTGGCCGCATCGGCATTATAACTGGCGCGGCGATCGCAAAAGAACCCATGCTGCGCACCGGGATAGCGAAAGATTTGATAAGAAACGTGATGTTCTTGTAACGCAGATTCAATTTGCTCAATATGTTCTGGCGGAATGCTGGGGTCATCCAGGCCAAAGAACAGGTGAAGCGTTCCGTGAATTGCGGATGTGCGGGTCACGGTGGGATCGCCTCCACCGGGGAGCATGGTCGGAATTCCAGCTCCGTAAAACGATGCGGTTGCTTTAATGTCGGGCAATGTAGCCGCTAAATAGGCCACATGTCCCCCAAAACAAAAGCCGATCGCTCCAATGGAACCTGGTTTTACTGAGGGAAGGGTCTTGAGATAGGCGATCGCCCCTTCAATGTCTCCCAGTAATTCCTCCGCTTTGGTTTGATCCTTATATTGCCGTCCTACGGTGATGTCATCTGGGGTGTATCCAGTTTCAAAACCGGGAGCAACGCGCTGATAGAGGGCAGGGGCAATCGCCACAAAGCCTGCTTTTGCAAATCGCTCGCTGACATCGCGGATATGCTCATTCACCCCAAAAATTTCCTGCAACACCACAATCGCTGGAAACGGCCCTTCACCAACGGGTTCTGCCAGATAAGCATCGATTTGCAAAGCGCCATTCTGCACCTTGACATGAGCCGTGCGAATCTCCACCGTTTGAAGTTCAGAAGTCATGAGCCTCATCCCTAAATTTACCTTCCAGATTCTATAGCGGTTTTTGCTCAGGAGTCAGGAGTCAGGAGTCAGAAGGGGAACAAAGACGTTAAGGATCTTGGATTTAATAAAACCCGAAACTTAATTTTTGAAAGCGCGGCTCTGCCGCGCTTTCAAAAATTAAAAATTGGTTTTAATTTATTCGCAATCCTAAGGGAGACAGGGTGTTGGGTGTTAGGTGTTAGGGAAAGGCAGAAGTTGATCGCAATAACCCATACCCCACATCCCATACCCTATACCCCACATCCCACACCCCATACCCCAACACCCAACACTCTGAAGTACCCTGAATTTAGGAGCAGAAAAAATTCCTGGAAACATGACAATCTAACGTGTAGGAGAGAAATACGTAATTTTGCTTATCTAGCTGCTAATGTTTGTTCACCCCAGTTGGTAGTCTTTGATTTGTTTCGTTAGTAAAGCCGCAAAACAAACTGAAGATTACCTGCACACAGCTAGCTACCAGTTAAACGCGTTTGAGCTTTTCGGAGACCCTGTATGGTTCAGTTCCATATCCAGCCTGATAGTGAGATCCCGGCATCAACTCAACTCTATAACCAGATTCGGTTTGCGATCGCCTCTCGCCAATTTCCACCCGGACACCGTCTGCCCAGTACACGGCAACTGGCGATGCAAACGGGACTCCACCGCAACACCATCAGCAAAGTCTACCGTCAGCTTGAAGAAGCTGGAGTAGTCGATGCTCAGGCAGGTTCTGGAATCTATGTACGAGCGCAGGGCGATGAAGGCGGCGGCAAAGGGGGGCGATCGCCTTTGTTTAACCAGTATCCAGATGCCTATAAGCTGGTGCAAAAAAGCCTGGATGAGCTGCTCAGTCATGGCTGCTCGCTGGGGCAGGCGCGTGAGCTATTTCTGTCGGAAATTGATTGGCGCCTGCGGTGCAGTGCCCGCGTGCTGGTTACGGCTCCCAGTCAGGATATTGGGGCGGGTGAGCTGATGGTACGCGAGTTAGAGCAGTCGTTGCAGATTCCAGTCCAGCTTGTGCCCATGGAAGAACTCGGGCAGATACTTGACCAGGCCAGGGGGGGAACCGTTGTCACCAGCCGCTATTTCATTGGAGAAGCAGAAGCGATCGCGGCTCCTAAATCGGTGCGAGTTATCCCGGTTGATATCTATGACTACAGTAAAGAGCTGCAAATGCTCAAGACGGTGCCAAAAGGCAGTTGTGTTGGGGTGGTCAGCTTGAGTTCTGGGATTTTAAGAGCCGCAGAAGTGATTATTTATAGTCTTCGAGGCGATGAACTGCTGGTGATGAGTGCCCAGGCTGAGGATGCGTATAAGATTGGGGCGATCGTTCGCACGGCTCAGTACATTAGCTGTGACAAAGCCAGCCTTAATATCGTGAAAACCGCCATTCAGACCGCTAGAGAAGACCTCATTCGTCCGCCCCAGGTGATTCCCTACGATAATTACATCGCGACGAAGTCGCTCAACCTCTTGAAGCGAGAACTGGGACTAGAGTAAGGGACTTGATGGTACAGGCGGAACGCGCCTACACCATTAAGCTATCCAATTCAGCTTTGTTTACTCACCACAGGCGAGTTGTCAATCCGGTTTTGTTGCAGAACGGGTGATGTGACAGGAGCAGGAGTCAAGTGTGAGTTGATCCAAACGACTGCCATTGCGATCGCCGCCCCAACCCCTACAAAGGCTAAAGAACCCATGAACCAGAGTAAGGTTCTGTCCGTTTCTGTTTCTACCTGAGGTGCTTCTGGCAGCAAGAGGACTCGCGACGGTGATGCAGCCTGGATGGGATGGCCATTTGATGAGGGGATTGCCTCGCGTGCCGTTGTATTGACGGTGATGGTTGGGGTTGAGTCTGAAGCATCCAGAGTCGCGACGTTTGAGGCGGGCCGACGAGTCGTGCGGAGCGATGAATTGGGCGATTGCCGTGTGAGGCCATTCGTTAGCTCTTTCAGAATGGCGGCATCCCCGTCTTTTGGCTTCGACTCAGGCCACGGTTCAAAGTCAATTAAGGTAGGCATTTGGGGGGGCTTGGGCACGGCCAACCCGTTGGAGGCTCCATTCGTGCTGGCTTTGGGCAGGGATGGAGGTGGCTGAGAGGGGGCGATCGCTTCAATCGTTTCAGCCTGGAAAGCCGCTTGAGGAGGGAGATTTAAATAATCCCTCAAGTTGTCTTGAATGAGTTTGGTAAAGTCTGTAAAGGCAAACTCGCCAATGCTGGGAAAGCGCTCCTGTTTCTGTTGTTTCAGATAAAAATAGGGACAGGTTACGCCTTGAAAAAGCGTACTGGTCGCGATCTGCCAGCTTTCTAAACAGGCTCCCGTGAGGATGGCCGAAGAAAAATTAGTATTTTCGGCACGGGCTTTAAAGAAATTGGCATTCGTGAGATTGGCTTCGCTAAAATTAGCCTCACAAAGGTTGGTTTCGCTGAGATCTGCTCCGGTAAGATTGGCCGCACTCCCATACGCCGATTGCAAATCCGCCCCTTTGAAATTGGCCTCTTTCAAATTTGCACCGATCAGACAAGCTCGACTGAGGTTTGCGCCACTAAAATTGGCTCCACTCAGTTCAGCTTCATACAAATAAGCTTGGCTGAGATCGGGTTTGATGTCTGGATGATTTTCTCTCCAGCGATTCCACACATCTATACCCTGCTCAATTAACTTGAGCTGGTTAGTATCTGCCATAGAAGCGCGCCTCCTTACCGCCATGTTTGGATGGCATATCCAAATGGCTTTAATTGACTATTACTGATCTGGATGCTGGTAGTCACACCCATATCGGCCTCACGCGTTAGCTATGCTTCAGCTCTAGGCTACGGCAATTGAAAGCGTACAGACCCGAGTGAATGGTGCTCAAGCGCGACCCTTAATAATTCTCCTGACGCATTCGAACCAAATCCGGATGGTGATAAATGACCGTATTTATTCGGATCGGTTCTAGGTAGAAATACTGTGTAAATACAATGATGGGAGATGCTGTTTGAGGAATAATCGATAGCCGAGCGCTACGGTAGTTTCAGGTTACTCGCTCACAGAAATTTCTGTTCAATTTTGCTTAAGCTTTTACCATTCTGTCAAGGAAAAGCCAAATAGTTAAAAGATTACATAAAGTCCACGGGGTGCGTTGTTTGAATTGAAACAGACGTATGCGGAGTTATATGGAAATCTGTATTACTAAGGATCGTAGATGAATAAAACCAAATTTTAATTCTTTCATGATCCTTAGTACTGGAGTTTAGACTAAATCACGCGTCGCCGGCTAAAATGCTGGCACAGCCAGCATTTTAGCAGACGACGCGCAAGAAAAGATTCGCGACGCGGTAGAAATAATTAGTCTAAAGTCCAGTTAGTAGGTAGCCCTAATTAATTGTAAGAAGGGGTTTGGGGGCTTTGCCCACAGATGGGAGTTCCACTCCTACTCCGTGTCACTTGGGATCGCTGTATGAACCGTTCGAGTGCTCTTCGTATTGCTCTATTGACCTACTCGACTAAACCGAGAGGCAGTGTTGTTCACACATTAGAGTTAGCGGAGGCCCTGCACCATTTGGGTCACAAGGTTTGTGTGTATGCGTTAGATAAGGATGGGTCAGGGTTCGATCGCCCTCTTTCCTGTGACTACAAATTGATTCCAGCCCAGCCTGCGCCATCTGATGTGGATGGACTGATCCGACAGCGCATTCAGGAATTCGTCGATTTTTTAGAAGCTTCTCATTTGTTCTACGATTGCTATCACGCGCAGGATTGCATTAGTGCAAATGCGCTGGCTATCTTGCGATCGCGCGGACAAATCCCTCACTTGATTCGAACCGTACATCATATTGAAGATTACGCCAGTCCATATCTACAGCACTGTCAGGATCGGTCCATTCGTGAAGCGGATTTGTGTCTTTGTGTTAGCACGCAGTGGCAGATGGCACTGCAACAACAGTATCAGATTACGGCTCCAAGAGTGATCAATGGCATCAATACGGCCCGATTTTCGCCCCATCCTAGCGGTGGTGAAGCGGAGTTGAAGCAACGATTGGGGTTAGCGGGTTCGCCCATCTACCTGACCGTTGGCGGAATTGAACCCCGCAAAAATTCGCTGGGCTTGTTGCAGGCATTTGCGGAGGTGCTGATAGACTATCCAGATGCCCAATTGGCGATCGCCGGAGGGTCTACTCTCTTCGACTACCAAACCTACCGCGACCAGTTTTTCGCCTTGGCGCATCGGCTAGGCATCCCCATTGGTCAATCTTTGATATTGCCCGGTGTCATCTCAGAGACAGATCTGCCCGTTCTGTATCGTCTGGCAGACGCGTTTGTGTTTCCTTCCGTTAAAGAAGGGTGGGGCTTGGTGCTGCTGGAAGCGATCGCCTCTGGTCTACCCGTCATCACCTCCAATCATCCCCCCTTTACAGAGTTTCTCTCAGAATCTCAAGCTCTCCTCGTTGATCCTCAATCACCCGTGGCGATCGCCCAGGCCATGCGTGCTCTAACCGACCCCACCCTCGCCCAATCCCTGATCCAACACAGTCAATCCCTTTTGAACCAATACACCTGGGCTACCTCCGCTCAAATGCATCTGTGTCACTATCATGAACTACTCAGGGGGAGAGAGGAAATAGGGGCGATGGAGAAGGGGAGGGTATAGGGTGTAGGGTGTGTGTGGTAGGGAAAGAAGTAAGATAAACCGTCTCTACCTCCCCATCCTCCCCATCTTCCCCACCATCCCCATCTCTACCTCCCCCCCTTACACCCTATACCCCACACCCCCCATGCCTGAAATCCGCTTTCAAATCCAATGGCCCGACGGTTCACAAGAAACCTGTTATTCGCCATCCCTGGTGGTCAAAGACTACTTCACGCCAGACCAGGAATATCCACTGGATGATTTTGTAGCGCGATCGCGCACGGCTCTAACCATCGCAAGCGATCGGGTCAAAGCTAAATATGGAATGCCTTGTGGACTAGCGCTGGGACAGCTCCATCAGATCGAATCGGCTGCAACGCGATACAGCGAGTTATCAGAGCCTAAAGTAAAAGTTGTACGATTTATTGAGTAGTCAATTGAAACTGGATGCAGCGTTTTACAGAGCTAAGCCGCTTTAGCCTGTTGCCGAATCGGAATTTGAATGATGAATTCGGTTCCTGTTTCCAGAGACGAAAAACATTTCAGTTGGCCGCTGTGCTTTTCAGTAATGATCTGATAGCTAATCGACATTCCCATGCCTGTTCCTTTACCGATGGGTTTCGTCGTAAAGAAGGGATCAAAAATGCGCTGTTTTATGGTGTCTGGGATACCGGGGCCATTGTCAGCGATCGCAATTTCTGCCCAGTATGTATCGACAACGGAAGTACGAATTGTAATCTTGCTGGGATGTGCTTTGATCTCTGGATAGCTGCGCTTGGCATTCATGTCATCGATCGCATCAATCGCGTTGACCAGAATATTCATGAACACCTGATTCAGTTGTCCAGCGTAGCACTCCACGGCAGATAGCTGGCTGTAATCGCGAATCACTTCAATTTCCGGTCGGTCAGGTTTCGCTTTTAAGCGATGCTGCAAGATTAAGAGCGTGCTGTCCAGTCCCTCATGGACGTTAACCTCTTTGAATTCTGCTTCATCCATCCGCGAAAAATTGCGGAGTGAGAGCACGATTTGGCGAATGCGATCGGTTCCCAACGACATGGAACTCAGGATTTTGGGTAGATCGGCTTGCAAAAAGTCCAAATCGATCTCATCAGCCTCATCTTGTATTTCGGTGGCTGGATGAGGATAGTGTTTTTGGTAAAGCTGGATGAAATTCAGCAGGTTATATGCATAATTTCGGACATGGATGAGATTGCCATGAATGAAATTAACGGGATTGTTGATTTCATGAGCAACGCCCGCGACGAGTTGTCCTAAACCAGACATTTTCTCACTTTGCAACATTTGTAGTTGTGTATGCTGAAGCTCCTTTAGCGTCTCTTCGACTTCTTTTGCCTTGTCTCTCAGTTCGATTTCAGATTGCTGGAGCTGTAGTTCAGTTTGTTTGCGATCGCTAATTTCCTGTTCCAGTTGCGTGACCAACTGTTTCAGTTGATCAGTACGTCGTTCCACCTGGATCTCTAACGTGCGGTTGGATTCGGCCAGCAGCGCTTCTGTGGTTTGCAGGTCAGCATTTCTAGCTTCCAGCGTTTGATTGGACGTTTCTAACTTCTTTAATAAATCGCGATTTTCATCAAAAATTTGAGATACTTTTTCAAACCAAAATTGCCAACTTTTTGGTACGTTGTGCGACCCGGTCGTGTTGCCTTGAAATTCATTTTCAATGTGGGCGACCAGCTTATGAGCTGGAGTGATAAATTCCTTGCGAGTTAACTGATTTGCCACCACGAGTGTTAAGCCAAGACCGGGCAACAGTGCCAGAAATAACCAGTCCGTTCCAGCCAAGGCGGCGAGAACCATCTCCTGTTTGGGTACCCATAGCACGAGCTGCCAGGGGGCTGCTTTGAGCGGATGGCGAATGACCAGATAGCGATCGACAGCCTGGATCTGATCCGTGGGAAGCTGTGAGACGCGTTGCGATTGGCGTTGTAAAGGGCTGGGAAATGCGGTGTCTGCTGACTTGACGGCGGTATCTGTTGATTGAATTAAGGTAGGGTGAGCCAGAAGCTCATCATATTGGTTTAGTAAAAATAAATGAGTTTGATGAATATCCTGAGTTTTTGAATGTTGGATAAAATCATTTAAAACATCTAAGGTGAAATCTAAAGCGACAGTGCCTAAAAATGTGTTGCCTTCATAGACAGGTGCTGCCGCTGTCACCATCAAGCCTTTCCCAGCCGTGTCGGTATAGGCATGAGTCCAAAAAAGTTGATGTTGAGGATTATGTTCTGGTAAACCAAGACGATAAAAATCTTGAGCGTATAAATCCTGATCGAACTTAAAATCGTGAGTTGGAACCCACGGATAGAGACTAATAAAATTTTGTTTGGATGTATAGTATACCCAGGCTAAATTTGGAATGTTTTTTTGAGACGCTTGAAATAAAGAGTTCAGGGATAACGCCATCTCCATTTCGCGCTTCACGTCGGGTGTAAGCGTTTCTAAAGATCCTCGACCGCTGAGATTCGCCACGAGTTCTTTGGATAAAGGCGGTTTGATATGTTCTAAGGCATAGTATTCATGTCCCGGCAAATTTTCTAGTTGGGAAAAGACGAGTGACGGCGTGTTTGATGATGGGTTGGTCTTGAGATAGGATTCAGCAGCCGTCTGAAGCATGGAGACATGATTAGTTCCTCCTTGAATCAGGTAGTCCAGGCTCGATGCTTCTTCTAAAAATTTCGTTTGGAGCTGCTCGACCTCATTTTGATAACGGGAGCGGAACTGTAAATAAAATAGACCAGAGGATACGACCGTAACTAATGAAAATGTCGCAATAATAATGCTGTTATATCGTTTGAAAAAATCGGCATTAGAACGCTTCATTAAACCAATTCCATTATTAAGAAAATACCTGCTGTAATTTTTTCGTTGATTTTTTGGAGAATGTCGCGGCGGGGCCACCCCATTCTCCAAAAAATCAACAGATGATTGACACATGGAGAAGATATATAGATCAATCCTGGCTAAAAAATGAACGAGGTACAACGGTAAAATTTCTGACTGGTAGTGAATTTGCCCCAAGCCTTCGTCCGCAATTATTTGCAAACGCTATAGTGCTTGTAGATTGGGTGAGGAATAGGGCTTAGATGACTGGATAAACAGATTGGCGAATGGGAATGTGAATGACAAATTCAGTTCCCGTTTTAGGGCAAGAGATGCAGTGAAGTTTGCCATTGTGTTTTTCGGTAATGATTTGGTAGCTAATCGACATGCCCATTCCAGTTCCCTTACCGATGGGTTTCGTGGTAAAGAAGGGGTCAAAAATGCGCTGTTTGATTGATTCAGGAATGCCAGGGCCATTGTCAGCGATCGCAATTTCTACCCATTGCGAATTGATCAGAGACGTTTGAATGGTAATCTTGCTGGGTTTTTCTTTAATCTCCTGGTAGCTCCGCTTTGCGTTCATATCATCCAGTGCATCCAGCGCATTGATGAGGATGTTCATAAACACTTGATTGAGCTGCCCGGCATAGCACTCGACCTGCGGCAATTCGCCATATTCTCGAACAATTTGGATTTCGGGACGGTCTGCTTTCGCTTTTAAGCGATGTTGCAGAATCAGTAGCGTACTGTCAATTCCGTCATGGATATCTACGGGTTTGAATTCGGCTTCATCCAGGCGTGAGAAATTGCGAAGTGACAGGACAATTTGACGAATTCGATTGGTTCCCACCTTCATGGAATCCAGCGTTTTCGGTAAATCTTCCTGCAAAAATGCCAGGTCAATTTCTTCTATCTCAGCCTGGATCTCAGAAACTGGAACCGGATAGTGCGTTTGATAAAGCTGCACGATACGAATGAGATCGTCGGAATAGTTGCGCACATGGCTCAGGTTGCCATAAATGAAATTAACAGGGTTATTAATCTCATGAGCAACTCCGGCAACCAGTTGACCCAGACTCGACATTTTTTCGGCCTGAATCATTTGGCTCTGGGTTTTTTGTAAATCATGCAGTGCTTCTTTCAGGGCGGCTTCTGCCTGTCGGCGATCGCTAATCTCATGCTGTAACTGCTGATTTGCATCAATCAATTCGGCTCTAGACTGCTGCAAATCACTGACCATTTTGTTGAATGAATGTGCTAATTCACCTAATTCATCTTGAGATTGAATATCCACTCGTGTATCTAACTTGTTGTCAGCCAGATCAAGGACGGCTTTTTGAAGCGTTTGAATGGGCTTTGAAATGCTTCTAGACAGCCAATACCCCACCGTTAATGCAAGAATTCCACATCCTGCACTGATCAGGGCCGTGAAGGTGATACTGTGCCGAGCGATGGCCATCGTGGCCTGATATAGCGGTGTGTATTCCATAATCACAGCACCGAGCACTTCATTTTCTTCAGATTTGAAGGGAACGGCAATTAGTTGAATGCCGTGGGGATAATCAGGGCTAATTTCAACATAGGTTCTGGGGATGCCATCTTGGATCGTTTTTCCCACTTCATTGTTGGGATCTTCATTCAAACGAGTGCCAATATCTTGTGTCGTAACGTCTGCCAAAATGATTTTGTTGCGATCTACGATTTCCATGTCACGATGACGCTGGCTATGTAGCGTTTCAACACCGGATTGCAGGTGGGCTAGCAGGAGGTCGTGTGAATTTAGTTTGTGTTCGTCCAGCTCATGACCTGTAAAATACCCCACCAATCCAGCCACTTCTTGAGCTTCCTGTTGAGCCAGATAGCGCGCCATGTCTGATTGCTGACGGATGGCGATCGCACTAACTACCCCGGTGAGAGCTGCAATCCCCAGATATCCCAAAATCATTTTCTGACCGATTTTCATCTCACCTTGACCTGTACTGAATCTCTTGTGAATGGGATAGTTGGCATACCTAATGAGTGGGGATAAAGCACCTACACTGGCCTAGAAGTCTGTGCTCCTGTTGGTTAGCCCAAAACGAAGGCCAACCCGTGAGATTTTGGCTAAATTACACTCTGTTACTTATTCACCGTAAACAATAATTGTGGAAAACATGTGAAAGCATGAACCGCAAAGGGCAAGGGCATTTTGGCCAATTGGCGGAAGTTCGATCGCGTTATTTCAGCCACATGTCGTATGGTGCTATGGCAATCGTCGAGACGGTTAGAACAGGAGGTGTAAGAGCTACGCCGCCAGCCATGGGTTTCACCCCTGCACTCCGTCCTAACTCACCCTTCGATGGCTATTGCTGTGACACCGCCGTTTCAGCGGTTGTAATACCATCAAGACGACGGTGCTACGGGTAGTCACCTCTCTCCTTTTAGGATCATGGATTAATTAAAACCAGATTTTTAATTTTTGAAAGCGCGGCTCAGCCGCGCTTTCAAAAATTAAGTTTTGGGTTTTATTAAATTTGCATTCCTTAACGTGAATTTGACGAAGGCGCAAAATTGCGTGATCTCAGCCGCGTGTCGGACGGTTGAAATCACGCGATCGAATTCACGATTTCTTAATCAGATCTTAATGCTATTTCTGAGCTGTGCTTAATATTTAAAGAGTATTCTAATAGAAGCATTTTGTATTCTTTGATACAGAAAAATTTTCTGCTTTATAGATTATGAGGCCAATTGACACAAACGTCTCAAACCAATCTCGTCGGTATAAAGCGTTCAGCGAGGATGGGGAATGGGTTGGTGGATATCGGCAACGACTACAGCGATCGCCACTTCAAGCACTGCCAACGAGCACGTCTAGCAGTTGAACGAGTGGCAGCTAAGACCTGAATTCGATAGTGCTATATCTTAGCGTTGAGGAGCCGCATTGGCATCGAGCAAGAGGCGATAGCGGTTGGTTTCAGGGATATATTTGCGACCAGGGATCTCATCGGGAATTTCGCCCCGCAGCATACGACGCATATCGGCAACGACTCGCGAAGAGCTAATAAAGTACCCGTGCTCGGCGGGCTTAACCGTGGCAGCCACCGCTTCTGTACAGTCGATGGAGTATATGTTGCGTGGAAGCTGCTGGGGGCGGAGTGGCCCATCGGTTCCCAGTCGAGATGGGTTGCCCTTAAACGTATCGCTGGCCCAGAGTGCCAGATCCCCCCGATTGAAGTAAACGCTGGTGCGGCGAGTGAGATGGGGCAAGTACATTAACTTGTAATCATAGTCGAAGGTGTCGTCATCCTCATCGGCGGCCAACATCAAAATTTGGTTGAATACGCGTGGTAGCTGGCTATTCAACTGTTTTCGCATGGCTTGGAGCGCATGACGGAGCACGTAGTTTCCCATGCTATGGGCAACGAGATGAAGCCGCTGATCGCAGCGTACATCGTCATTGGTTTCATTAATGAAATTCACTAATTTCAAGAAGGCACGGGCGAATGCGGTACCAGAGGCTTCTGCATCGGTGCGATCGCTGCCATAGGCGATGACCGCCTTTGAGCGGCTTGCGGACGACAGCAGTAGCGATGCATCCGACGGCCAGGAGAACATGACCACCATGAGTTTGGGGGGTGTTCCCGTGTCGAGTGGATTGGGTTCTGTTAATTTTCGTTCCAGCTTTGCAGCGCACTGGAGGCCATCTTTAAAGGAAACGTTGAACCCGTGAATGAAAATAACGATATCAAGTCCACCCTGTCGGGATTTCTCTTGAACCTCGTTAAATATAATGTCGCTGCCTAGCAAAGGCTGCGCCGGATCAAGATTCTCTGGAGCAACCTCGATCTCTATCTGGGTTAAGTTAGGCCCGGATACCTCTGCTTTCCCAAATCGCAAGTTTGCTAGTCCGTCAGCGCTAAACTCGCTGCCAAAGTCATCGGGATTGTTAGGACGATTAGGTTTTCGATTCGTTGCAAAGTAGATCGTAGTCACAAGTATGAATCACGCTGAATGATAGACTTGATTTATATAGAAAGTAACTAAATCATAATCCGTAAAAATCACAGTACGGAAAATCAACATACAAATACGCAATATGTCAGGAGATCGTTACCCCAGTTGACGGTTGAGTGGCTACTCTGGTGGATGTCCTTGCCTGATTGCTACAGACGCTACTCGCATTCTTTGTCCTTTCTTAAAGAAATCTATTCCCCTGATTCGATCTGAGTTGAACGAGACAACGGATTGAATTGGAGATTTGCTGACTCAAAATACTCATTCTCAATCAACACAGCCGCTTTAAGATTGAGTTGGTTACTCAGGGGGAACCCTAAGGATTAAGAGCAGTTCAGGAATGGAAATAGAACCAATTTTTGAGGAGGTTAGCTCTAAACGTGATGAATGAAGTGTCGCCCCCAGCGAGTCAATCTTTAAGGAATCGGATTCTGATTGTTGAGGATGAACAGGTCATTGCCATCAACCTGCGAGAGTCTTTGGAAGGGTTGGGCTATATCGTACCTGCGATCGCCAGCACGGCTGAAAAGGCGATTGAGAAGGCGATAGAACATCGTCCTAATCTGGTTCTCATGGATATTCGGCTCAAAGGAGAAATGGATGGGATCGAGGCCGCTGAGCAAATCTGGAATCGATTGCAAATTCCGGTCATTTACGTCACCGGACATTCAGATCAAAGCACGTTAGAACGGGCCAAAATCACCGCTCCGTTTGGCTATATCCTAAAACCCATTCGCGAAAAAGAGCTTTACATCACGATTGAAACAGCGCTACAGCGCTATGAGCGGGAACAACTGCTGTCTACTGTGTTTGCAGGCATGGGGGATGGGGTGATCGTAGCGGACAGTCAAGGGCGGGTAAAGTTTCTCAACCGCATGGCTGAAGAGCTTACGGAATGGCGTCAGGAGGACGCTAGAGATCAAGCCCTGTCCCGTGTCTTTGACTTGAGCGATCAGCAAACCCAAGAGCCTTCGATCGAACGTCTGCTGAGTCTTGCGCTGGAGCAAAATGGCCCCATTTATCTGGAAACCCCATATACACTCACCACGAAAGGGGGGCGGATTGTTCCAGTCGCCGATAGCATTACCGCGATTCAAAACTCTCAGGGCGAGGTCGCAGGGGTAGTGGTCGTGTTTCGAGACGTGACGCAACGTCTGTTGGCTGAGGAACGCGATCGCGCGGTTGAACGGGCGCAACAGCTTGAACAGCAAATGGAAGAATTGCGACGGTTGAACCGATTGAAAGAAGATTTTCTGGCTACGGTCTCTCACGAGTTGCGCACGCCTCTTTCTAACATTCAGCTTGCCACTCGCATGTTGAGCATTATTCTGGATCAGTTTGGTATTCTTGCGCATGAATCTGATTCTAATTCTCATGCGCTCGGTCGATATATTCGCATTCTGAAAGACCAGTCTGAACAGGAATTGAGACTGGTGAATGATCTGCTGGACATGCAGCGAATTAACGCTGAAGCATATCCTCTCGATTTGGCGATCGTGCAGTTACAGGACTGGGTTCTGCATATCATTGAGCCGTTTGCTGAACGAATGAACAGCAATCGGCAAGAACTGCAAGTTAACATAGAACCTAATTTGCCGACGTTTCAAACAGACACTCATGTGTTAACTCGAATTGTGTCTGAGCTTCTGCAAAATGCTTGCAAGTATACGCCCGCTCAGCAACACGTTCAGATTAACGTTAGCGTCCTGCAACCCGAAAAAACTGCCGTTTTACCGCGTGTATTGATTGAAGTTTGTAACTCGGGAATTGAGATTCCGGAAGAGGAGCTAGTCCGCATTTTTGACCCGTTTTATCGAATTCCTCAGAGCGATCGCTGGGCGAAAGAAGGGACAGGTTTAGGGTTAGCCCTGGTCAAAAAGTTTGCCGCTCATTTGGGGGGTTCGGTGGAGGCCAAAAGTTTTGATGGGCAAACCTGCTTCATGGTTTACCTCCCCATTCAACCCCTGTACGATCCTGAAGTCGTGGAATGATGAGATCACAGAATTGAGTTTCATCGCAGTCGTAGGGTTAGGCAATCTTACAAATTCCTAAAAATATCCTGTGCTGTGCGTAAAGTTTTGGGAATACTGTGTAGTGCCAGTTGGAGCCTCGTTCTAGCGTTGCTATAAGGCAAAAGGAATTTTGGAAATGGATTACTCCAAAGCGATTAATTGCGCCATTCTCTCGTCCGAAGTGTATGGGGATTTTAAGAACCTGCGATTTAGCAAATTCGCAGATATCACGCCTGACTGCGTTGATCAACCAACAACCAGTACCCAGTGCGCTATTTTTTCAGACATTCCGGGGTCGTGCATTTATATTGTGTTTCGCGGTAGTCAGCAGCGCATGGATTGGGAAGTGAACTTTGAGTTCAAATCGGTGATTGAAGACAAAATTGTGGGCGATCGCGAGCAGGTATATCCCTATGCTGGTAAAAGCAAGTCAGGCGCGATGATGCATCAAGGCTTTACCAGTGCTTATATGTCGGTACGCGATACCATTCACACCTACCTGAAAAAATACTCTATTCCGTGTGTTACCGTCACAGGTCACAGTCTTGGCGGTGCGCTAGCAACCTTGTGTGCGGTTGACGTGCAATATAACTTTCCCGATGTTGACCTGGATCTGTATACTTTTGGTTCGCCCAGAGTAGGGAATGATGGGTTTCGAGACTCGTTTAATCGACGTGTTCCGAAAAGCTATCGCTTTGTGTATGGCATGGATATTGTCCCGGCTTTACCCAGACCATGGCAGGGATATCGCCATGTTGATACCGAATACAGACTTGGCCCCCGCTTTAGCTGGAACTTTTTAACGCAGCGCTTTAAAGATCACGCGATCGATAATTATATTAATGCGCTAAAAGATTTAGCCGAGAAAGAAAAAAGTGGTGAAAAATAACACCGCGTGTTTTGAGTTGAGCGCTTTCATTAGCAGCGCCGATCCTAAGAGGATCTTTGGCACGTTCAGTTGATTTCCCGATACGGTGGGGCGTGGCATTCGGTAGTAATTTTCGGTCATGATAGAGGACTGTTGCCCGAATGCCACGCCTTATGAACATGTCAGGTACGGTTCAAACATTCTCTAAAATCGGTGGTGTTGGCTGCGCTAGTAGTCTGCTAACGAGAATGCGAAGTACATTTAGGAAACAGAATCTAAAAAAAATTATGGACTTAATGAGTCCCATTTGTCGTTACACATTCGATACACGGGAGTTAATCGAAACACATCCGGCGAAACTGCATCACCCGAATAAAAGAATTGTGTATGACATCGCGTGTCCTGCGAATAGTGTTCATTCAGAACAACTGGTGTTTTCTCGATGGAATGCGATAGCACTCTCGTTAACGTTTTCCAAAAGTTCAGCCACAGACTTGGAGGTGCGAGAAGGCTACTTTAAATATGAGCCTTTCAGGTCTGAAGATAGGCAGGTTGAATGGCATCTTAATTTTGCCGATCGCAATTTATTTTATGCCTACGGCAGTGCGCTATTCGCTCAGGATGAAATGCAGGTTGCAGAACATCCGGCGCTTGGATCGTTGCGAGAAGCGTTGTTAAGTCAAGGAATTCTTCCCGCTACCGAAGAACAGGGGCGACCTACTCCGGTGCTGGTGCGGGGAGTAGAACGTCGATGTGTGATCGCCACTGATCCCAATCCTGAACAAGGCCGACCGTTTGGGCTGTATGGCAATCGGTTTAGTGCGGCAGATCCTAGCACCATTCAACGCGCCACCGTGCCTATTATTCCGCCGACTACAACCAATATTCTGGCGATCGCGGCTCCCGGCTACGGTTCTGGGGCTTACACGGTTCAGGACATCGAGTATATTTTGACAACCGCCTTTACCGGATTCTCAGCCGCCCGACTTGAATCGTCGTTCGTCTGTGCTGATCCGATCGTGGTGATTCATACGGGATTCTGGGGATGCGGGGCATTCGGCGGCGATCGCGTCCTAATGACCTTACTGCAACTGATCGCGGCTCATTTGGCTGAGGTAAATTGTCTGATCTTTTATGCGGTCGATGCCACAGGAACAGCAGCCGTTGCAACCGCACGACGCATTCTTGAACGGAATTTGGATGCAATAGATGCATCGATTCCTGTATCCGAGCTGGTGAGGGCGATCGCAGACTTAAAGTTTCAATGGGGCATGAGTGACGGAAATTAACGCGAAGAGGTTAGCGCCTTCTCAATGCGGCGATCGGGAATGAGCCACATGATCGCTACGACAACATAGAGCAGGCAAGCGATCCAGGAATTCACAAAGGCCAAAAAAATGGCGGCACCGTAGATCACGACAGATATCTTGCCCTTAAAGTCATTTCCCAGAGCGATCGCCAGAGTAGAGTCCTTGCCGTGCTGGGAAATGAGGGTGCGGCTCAAAATAAAATAGGCGATCGCTGAAAACAGCAGCACGATGCCATACAGAGCAACGGGCAGGGACGCAAAGTGATTTTCACCTGTCCATCCGGTGACAAAGGGGATGAGAGATAGCCAAAACAGCAGATGCAGATTGGCCCACAGAACACCACCGCTGACCTGCCGAACGGCTTGAAACAGATGATGGTGGTTATTCCAGTAGATTCCCAGATAAATAAAACTCAGGATATAGCTGAGAAATACTGGAATGAGTGGACGCAATGCTACAAAGCTGGGTTCGTGAGGAACTTTCAATTCCAACACCATAATGGTGATGAGAATGGCGATCACCCCATCGCTGAATGCTTCTAACCTCCCTTTTCCCATTTGCTGCATACTCCTTGTTTACAGATAGCCGTAGTCAGTGGTATCAGGACGGGTGCAGAGGTGGAACCCCTGGCTGGGGGCGCACCTCTCGTACCCCTGTCCTGAATACCTCGATGGTTGTCATATAGATCTTAAGGATCGTGGATTTAATAAAACCCAGAACTTAATTTTGGAAAGTGCGGCAGAGCCGCACTTTCCAAAATTAAAAATAATGTGGTTTTAACTTATTCATGATCCTAAGTGTGAAAGATGATGGTCAGCAGCGGTAGAAGCGATAGCACCATCCACCTGGCTACTCCAGTCAAGTTCGATTCGACGGTGGGTGGTTCTTCCACCAATGCTTCTATCCGCTCTT
>DATNPS010000205.1:0-18529 GCA_036703095.1 Crinalium sp.
AGCCAGTACATGCCTAGATGCCTTACGGCGTCGGCAAATTGAATAAAGTCAACGGGTTTACGGATGTAGCTATTGCAGCCAAGACTATAGCTATTCAAGACATCCTGTTCCTCGCTGGACGTTGTCAGAACCACAACGGGAATGAGTCGAGTGCGGGCGTCGGCTCGGATTTGCCGCAAAACCTCAATGCCATCCAGGCGGGGTAATTTTAGATCCAGGAGAATGACGGTGGGTTGAATATCTGTGTCTCGCCCTTCATGAATTCCCTGGCCGAACAAATAGTCAAGAGCTTCTACACCGTCATGGGCAACGACCACTTCATTCGCAATATTGCTGCGCTGAAGCGCACGAATAGTGAGCGCTTCATCATCGGGATTATCTTCTATTAATAAAATTACTTTAGCGGTCATGCAGTTGCCCATGCCAAAATTGCCTGCCGTCATTTTGGCACGGCAGGTGTAGCTGAGCCACCCGTGTGCTCCTCAGGTTGGCAAGCAGGTCTAGAGCGTGAAGTAAAACGTAGCGCCCTGTTCAATGGCTGCTGTGGCCCAGACTTGCCCACCGTGACGGTGAACGATCCGCTGAACCGTTGCAAGGCCGATTCCGGTGCCGGGAAAGTCATTCAGGTTATGCAAGCGCTGAAATGCCCCAAACAGCTTATCGGCGTAGGCCATATCAAACCCTGTACCGTCATCTCGGACAAAGAAGACGAGGCTGCCATCCTGGTTTAGCATAGAGCCAAACTCAATCTGAGCCTGTGCATGTTTAGACGTAAATTTGCAGGCGTTATCGAATAAGTTTTTGAGCGCCAGGTGCAGCAGGCGAGGATCGCCCTGAGCATAAAGATCGTTTTGGATGGTGAACGTGATGTGGCGATCGCCCTGGCTGTGTTGGATCTCGGCGGCGATCGCCCGTGCCATTGAGCTTAAATCAACGGTTTCCCGTTTCATTTCCTGACGGGTGATGCGCGACAGCGTCAGCAGGTCATCGATCAATTGGCCCATGCGCTGGGTGGCGGCTCGAATGCGCGACAAAAAATCTCTGCCGGAGGTACCCAATTGGTCGTAATAATCTTCCACGAGGGCCTGGCTGAAGCCATCAATGCTGCGCAACGGTGCTCTCAGGTCATGGGAGACCGAATAGGAGAAGGCTTCCAGTTCTTTATTGGTCGCTTTCAGTTCGTGATTGACGCGAGACAGTTCGGTTTCTCGCTGGAGTAGGGACTGTTCTGCCTGACGGCGCTCTTCAACTTCGTGATACAGCTCCCTGAATAGCTGAGCTTGCTGGAGGGCAACGCCCAGCAGCGTTCCCATTTGGGTCAACAGGTTGATTTCCGACGGTTCCCAGTTGCGGGCTGAGGCGTTTTGGTAGACGGCCAGCAATCCCCAAAGATCTTGCCCGACGAGGATAGGGGCGATCGCATAGGCTTTGGCCTGAAATTGTTCCAACAGGTCGATATGGCACTGCATGTGGCCTGCTGTGTAAACATCGGCGATCGCAAAGGATTCTTGATGGCGATACCGACCTCCCTGCGTTTCTTTCAAATAGGTATCTTCCCAGACTTTCTGTGGCACATCTGGCCCCACAAGCTTGATCCAACCGTCTCCCACCGATTCAGCAATAAATTCACCGCTCCAATCCGGATTAAAGCGGTAAACTGCCACGCGATCGGCTTCTAGAATATGCCGAACTTCATAGCTCGTGATGTTCAGGATGGTATCGAGGTCAAAGGGCTGCCGAATCTGAGCCGTAATGCTTTGCCCCAGTTGGGTAGCCAGGTGAATGATGGTGCGCTCTCGCAGAGCTGACTTCGCCAACTGTTGGGTCTGGAGTTCCAGTTGGGCGATCGCCTGCTGGTGGGCTGTTTCTGACACCTGTAAGGTTTCGGTGAAAATCTGCTGAAGTTGCTCAAATGCCGCTTCATCTCGACAAAGCGGTTGCAGATTGGCAAAGTGCTCAGGTGTCATCATGTACGGAATTGGTGAAATCGACCAACCAATCTTTTACCCGGTAGGTCGCGCGGCAATCGTCTTCGTTATACCGCAAGATGGCGTCCAGATAGGCGCGATCGCCTGTGGTTAACCACTGAGCATACCAGTAAATGGATTGTGCCCCATTTGCATCCTGATCGCGCCAATCAAACCCCAGCCAGCGGGCGATCGGCTTGAGCGCATAGCTTTCCACGGGCAGGGTAGCCACGCGGGTCACCCGTTCGTGCAAGTCAACGAATCGTCCAATCAGGGGTTCGATCAGACTGGACGAAGTGCCGTAATACTCGGCCAGTCGTTTCACCGTTTGCACCTCATAGGGACAGAAGTGGAAGATCGGCGCGGTGGGATGCTGCCAAACCAACTCTAAGAATTGCTCCCAGATTACCCCTTCGTCTTCAGGACGATCGGCCAGCAGCGGGTAAAAGGTTTCAGTTTGGCTCAGGCGATTGACCACCAGCACACCGTGCAAATACACCAGGTTTTGTTCGGGGGCTGCTTCAATATCGAAATATAGCTCGACGGGCGCGGTCGGCAATTCCTCAACCGAGAGCAGCGGATTGGGCGTTTCGTCCGGTTCAAAGGGGCGAATTAGCGCCCGGTTTTGCAAAGCGGCTTGAGCCTGCCGCACCAGCTTATAGGCTACTTGAGTTCCAAATCCGGGGAGGCATTCTAGCTGACGGGGAGGCGTTTCGGCCAGTGACTCTACGGTGGTCAGCCGCAGTGCCTGCAAGTGAACGTAGCGACTGGGGGTAACACCGGGCAGTAGCGAAAGATGATTATCCGTCTTGGCTAGCTTGTAGCAATGGCTAAACCAATGGCACAGGTCGCAGCGGTTGTGGGCGATAAACACATCCGGTTCCTGACCCGCCAGCATCATTTGAATGCAATCATCCAGGATGAACTGCATTTTGGGCAGCATTTCGACCAGGTCGATGGGATACGCGCCTCGCTGTCTCAAAATCAGCCAACTGGTTTCGGGCCACGCGCCCTGAACGGTCGCCAGCAGGTAGGCATGAAAGGTGGCAGTAATCTGATAATCGAGCTTCGGGCGTTTGCCTAACTTAATCTCAGTGGGAACGTAGCGCCAATCTCCAAAGATAGAATGTCCCGGTTCTTTGACCAGCACATCGGGACAGCTTACCAGCGTGACGCCGTTGTCTTGTTGAACGAGTAAAACACCTCTGGCGATTCGATCAACGCCTTGCCGCATCAGCTCCAGCGTTCCTTCTGCGCCAGCAAGCCAATCGCGCGATGAGTAGTGGGGGCGATGCACGGTTTGCTCACCCAGTACGGCTAACTGGTGGCTGTAGCTATCTTGCCGTAGTTTGAGCAGATAATCACTGGGTGGATCACGGTGCGAGTGATCGCCGTAGACATCCAGAAAGGCTCGTCGATGGCAGCGCTGGTAGTTAAATAAAAGCTCGTCAGTGAGCCAGAGGCGATGGTTGGCCGAATTTGTCGGAGTCGATATCAGAGAAGCGTGACCAGACACCAGAGGCTTAGAGGCCGGGGAATTTCCGTCAGCCTCCCTCAGATTGGGTCGGTGGGCGTTAACGGACAAATTCTCCTGTATCGCTTCGGACATGGGCACCTATTATTCCCAGACGGCTTGACCTACCAGACGCGAAATGAGCACATAAAGAATGAGGAGTCATACGAGTTTGTCGAACATCATGACGAATGTCCCACTTGAGCTGATAAGGAGTGTCTAACCTGGAACCTGTCACCTGGCTCTCTCCCTGGTGGATATCACTGCCTACTGTCGGCTCAAAACCCGACCATGAGCGACGATCGCGCCCTATCTCGAAACCTTTAGATGTACTACTGGAATGAACCCGTACTAACCTAAGCTTGGCGATCGCCGATCAGCGGTCATCTATCTAACAGGATAGCGTTACCCATCCCGAAACGCGCTAGATTTCTAACAACCGTGCTAATCGAGTGAAGCACCGCACCCTGAACGGTTATCCACCCTGTGATAACACGTTTATTAGAATTTACCCTGTTTTTTACGTTATGGCGCAAGATGCGGCAATTTCCATGCCAGATTCCATTCAGCTCACGTCTTATCGGCAACAGTTTCCAGCCTTAGCGAATAAAGCGTATTTCAATTACGGGGGGCAAGGCCCAATGCCCCAAACGGCGATCGCTGCTGTACAGCAAGCTCATGAATACATTCAGCAAATCGGCCCCTTCTCAAATGCGGTTAATCTCTGGATGAATCAGGAGATGCAGAAGTTGCGGGAGGCGATCGCATCTGACCTTAACGTCGCGGCTCAAACCATTAGCCTGACTGAATCAGTATCAGCGGGATGTAACATTGCGCTGTGGGGAATCGACTGGCAGCAGGGCGATCACATGCTGCTATCGGACTGTGAACATCCCGGCATTATTGCCGTAGCGCTAGAAATTCAGCGGCGATTTGGCGTCGAGGTCTCAATGTGTCCTCTGCTAGATACTCTGAACGGCGGTGACCCTGTAGCGGTGATCACCCAACACCTGCGACCGACCACACGCCTCGTCGTCATCAGCCATATTCTCTGGAACACAGGGCAAGTGTTACCCCTGGCCGAAATCTGCACCGCCTGTCATGCCTATCCGACTCAATCTAACCCCGTCCGAGTGCTGGTAGATGCGGCTCAATCGGTGGGCGTGCTGCCGCTTAAACTGGCTGAAACAGAGGTGGATTTCTATGCCTTTACCGGACACAAATGGCTGTGTGGCCCTGCGGGAGCGGGTGGCTTTTATGCTCGACCAGAAGCGCTTGACAGCATTAGCCCTACTTTTGTCGTCTGGCGAGCCATTACAAAAGATAAGGAGAGCGGTTCAATGGGATGGGAACCCAGTGGTCGTCGTTTTGAGGTGGCGACCTCGGATTGTGGGTTATATGTGGGCTTAAGGGAGGCGATCGCTCATCACCACCAGTGGGGCAGCGCAGAAGCCCGCTATCAGCGCATTCTGTCGCTGAGTCAGTACCTCTGGCAGCAACTCAATAACCTGCCGCAAGTTACCTGTCTCCGCACAGCACCACCCGAATCTGGCCTTGTCTCGTTTCAGGTACAGCATCCTTCCCTGAGTCACAGTCAAATTGTGCAGCGACTTGAAAAACAAGGCTTTTACCTCCGCACCATCCTCAGCCCCGATTGTATTCGTGCCTGCGTTCACTACTTCACCCTGGAATCCGAGATTGATCAACTCCTGAATGCAATCCAAGCTCTTCCTGCGTGAATTCAATAGCACCATTTCAGCCGCCCGACGGGCGGTTGAAATGGTGCAAAAGTTGTGCGACTAAACTACACTTCCCGATCTCAAAAATTGGGGTCTAATAGTATTTATGATGAATTAGTCATGGAACGTATGACTGAGTTACTTGAACGAGCGATCGCCCGGTTAAAAACATTGCCTCCTGATGAGCAAGATGCGATCGCTGCCATGATTCTGGATGAACTCGAAGATGAAATTCGATGGGATACCACCTTTGCGAAATCTCACGACGCCCTTGCTAAACTTGCAACTGAGGCAATGGCCGAGTATCACTCAGGTCAAACCCAACCGTTAGATTCAGAATCGTTGTGAAGTCGCGCACGACGGCTCGATTTCGCAAAGCGTTTTCAGAACTGCCTAAGCAAGTTCAAGATCAGACGCGCGCAGCATATCGTCAGTTTAAACAAGATCCTGGCCATCCGAGCCTACGCTTCAAAAAGGTGCATCCAGAACTTCCCATTTACTCTGCTCGAATTAGTAAAACGTATCGAGCAGTTGGGCAACTGGACGGAGACACTGTTATTTGGTTTTGGGTTGGCTCTCATGCGGAATACGATAGCCTCCTATCTCAGCTATAGCGCTAACAGGTTAACGACCCCTCTGAAAAACCTCCGTCCTGGTATGGTGAATGCTAAAGTAATGCGAATGTTAAGCTTTCTAGAGCGTTAGCCACTCAAGATCATGAACACGCTAGTGGGTAAACCGTTGCAGGGCGGAAAATATACTCTGGATCAGCCGTTGGGGCAGGGCGGTTTTGGGATTACCTTCAAAGCTACCCATCACTACCTGGGCCAAGTGGTGGTGATCAAAACTCTGAACCAGGCCAACCAGCAAGATCCTCAGTTTCCCCGTCTGGTGCAGCAGTTTCAAGAAGAGGCGCGACGGTTGGCACTGTGCGTCCATCCTAATATTGTGCGGGTGAATGACTTCTTTACAGAAGAGGGCATTCCCTACTTGGTGATGGACTACATTCCGGGGCAAACCTTGGAAGAAGTGGTGTTCCCTAACCGTCCCTTACCGGAAGCGATCGCCATTCACTTCATCCGGCAAATCGGGGCAGCGCTTCAGGTCGTCCACCAAAACGGGTTATTGCACCGGGATGTTAAGCCTCAGAACATCATTCTGCGGCAGGGCACTCAGGAAGTGGTGCTGATCGACTTTGGCATTGCGCGAGAGTTTACACCGGGGGCAACGCAAACCCATACCAGCATTATTTCGACAGGTTATGCTCCAGTTGAGCAATATTTTTCGCAGGAAAAGCGAACGCCCGCCACGGATGTGTACGGGTTGGCGGCAACCCTGTATGCGCTGCTGACGGCTCAGGTGCCTGTTGCATCCATCCTGCGCGAACGGCAGCCGATGCCCGCCCCGCGTGATATTTATCCTCAAATTAGCGCATCTACAAATCAGGCGGTTATGCGCGGTATGGCGGTTGATGCTCGCTATCGTCCGGCCAGCATTACGGAATGGCTGGCATTGCTTCCGGGCACGGCTTCGGTGGAACCCTCCAATTCTGTAGCAACCGGGGGAGCGATCGCCCCTCCCGTCTCCGCCGCTGCTACTGTAGCAATCTCACCGCGACAGGCTCCGGAACCCGATGTTACTCGTCCTCCAACCTGGGCAGAACGTCCCGTTGCCGTCCCTCAGCGGCAACGTTCAAATGGCAGGATGCTTGTGGGGCTAGGGTTAGTGGCGCTTGCAGCGATGACCGTTTCGGCAGTCGCGGCTGTCTGGGTTAATTCCCAGAAAACCCCAACTGTTGCGGAGGCGTCTCCAAGCGCTACTCCACTGCCAGAGGAACCGTCACCATCCCCGATCGCCGAACTTTCTCCGTCTCCTGAACCCGCAGAACCGTCTCCCACGCCAACCCCAGAAGCCAGCGTTGAAGTGACGCCGGAACCTGTTAACACGCCAGAGCCGGAGCCGTCAGTTGAGCCAAGCCGTTCTCCCACATCGGGCGATCGCAGCGTGCCAGGATTCCCAACTGGAACGTCTGAAGATGAGGTGAGAGCGCAACTGGGTCAACCGACCCGTTCTAGAGATGGCTACTGGCGCAACACGCGCTCCGATCTGTATGAAGTTGTTCCGGATCAGGTGACGCTGGCCTACATTTATGACCGTGATACGAATCGGGTGCGCCAAACCGAAGCCTCGTTTGCCCAATCGGTTGATCCACTGGTGATGCGGGTGACGCTGAATGGCATGGTGGGCAGCAACATGTCAGAGGAGATTGAAGATGGGCTGATGCGGGTGCGCGATCGCCGTAAAAACCGCTATTCGTTTGATGCGGGTGGTCTGGAAGGGGTGATTGAACGCAACGAACACGATCGCGTTTACATTGCTGTCTGGGAATCTGACTTGCATTAATACATGGTTTGGGGATATTTGTGTGGGGAGACGTGCCAGTGGCACGTCTCTACTGAATTGCTGGCGTGAATGGTATCTGAATTCACGTTGCCTTCTGACTCCTGGCTCCTGACTCCTTCCTTCTGCTTCCTGCCTTCAACAACCCATGCCTCAACCCATCCTATACGTTGCCATTACGAATCACGGATTTGGTCATGCGACCCGCACGGCGGCTGTCGTGGCGGAAATTCAGAAGCGCTGTCCTGACATTCTGATTATTCTGGTGACAACGGCTCCGCGCTGGCTGCTGGAGTCCTACATTCCAGGCAATTTTATCCATCGTCCCCGTGCTTATGATGTCGGGGTGTTGCAGCGAGACAGCATTACGATGGATAAACCTGCCACGCTGGAAAAACTGAAGGATATTAAGGCTCATCAGCGATCGCTCATCGCAGGAGAGGTTAACTTCATCCGGCAAAATCGAGTGGGGTTAGTGCTGGCGGATATTCCCCCATTGGCAGCAGCGATCGCCCATGCCGCTGATATTCCCTGTTGGATGATGAGCAACTTTGGCTGGGATTTTATCTATCGAGCCTGGGGTGGCGACTTTGTTGAAATTGCCGATTGGATTGCAGAGTGTTTTAGCAAATGCGATCGCCTGTTTCGACTGCCGTTTCACGAGTCGATGAGTGCCTTTCCAAATATCACTGATGTTGGTCTGACGGGAGGGAAGCCCCACTATGCGGTTGAGGAATTGCGGACTCAGTTTAATCTCACCGCTCCAACGGAGCGAACGGTACTGCTGACGTTTGGGGGGTTGGGGTTAGACCAGATTCCGTATCACAATCTGGCAAATTTCCCCGATTGTCAGTTCATCACGTTTGATCAACAGGCTCCCGCTCTGCCCAATCTGCTCAAAATCACCGATCGCCATTACCGCCCGGTTGATGTTATGCCGCTGTGCGATCGCGTGGTTTCTAAACCGGGATATGGCACTTTCTCTGAAGCCTGTCGATTGGAGATTCCGATTGTGTCGGTGACCCGCGATGACTTTGCAGAATCGCCTGTCTTGCTAGACGGGATTCAAAATCATGCCCATCATCTCATCCTGAGTCCTGACGACTTTTTCCGCAGCGATTGGTCGTTCTTGCATCAACCTATGCAACCTCCTCGCAAAGTGGAGCGTGTTGCCAAGGACGGCAATGAGGCGATCGCGCAAGCCGTGATTGATTACGTTCAATAATTTAGACGAGAGCGAGTATGGCCCATTATCAACAGATTCTCAGACTTCAAACCAGCGGTAAGACAGTCCATAAAATTACGCCTAAAATCGCGTCGGTGGTTTCAGATTCGGGCATTCAGTCGGGCTTGTGCAGTTTGTTTTTGCGTCATACGTCTGCCAGTCTGATTATTCAAGAAAATGCTGACCCGGATGTGTTGAAAGATCTGGGCATCTTTTTAGCCAAGCTCGTTCCGGAAGGCGATCACTACATCCACAGTACGGAAGGGCCAGATGATATGCCTGCCCACATTCGCACGGTTCTCACCAAAACGTCTGAGCAAATCCCGATCGCCTATGGTCGGTTAATGTTGGGCACCTGGCAGGGCATTTATCTGTGGGAACACCGTCAGCACAGCCACACGCGGGAACTGGTCGTGCATGTCTCCGGGGATTGAGTGCGATCGCCATGCTTCCCATCATCGAAACTATTCCGCTGCAAACGCTGGCATCGGGCGATCGCCTTTTCCTGCAAGTCTACAAATATATCGGTGCCCAACCCGGCAAAAAGGTGTACGTGCAATCGAACCTGCACGGTAACGAGATTGCTGGAAATGTGGTGATGCACCACCTGATGGAGTGGCTCAATTCGCTCGACGACACTCAGTTAACGGGTGAAATTTGGCTCGTTCCGATGTGCAATCCAATCGGAGCCAATCACCGCACGCACCATTACGCAACAGGACGGTTTAACCCCTATGACGGCAAAGACTGGAATCGCATCTTTTGGGATTACGAAACGGCAGAACCGGATCTAAAAGAATTTGCCCAATCTCAATGGGGGCTAGACGTAGAAACGATTCAGCAGAATTATCGGCAGCGGATTCGCGCCAAGTTTAATCTGCTGTTGGATGAAATTGAGTCCCCGGCAGGGGTTCCCTTTGGCGAGAAATATCGCTATTTGCTGCAATCGCTATGTTTAGATGCGGATTATTTGATTGACCTGCATACCTCCGTTGATACGGGAGTGGATTATGTCTACTACTTTCGCGATCGCCAGGATAGTGCCCATTTGTTTGGGCTAGAGTTCGCGATTCTGCTGGATCGATATGATGGAGATGCCTTTGATGAAGCGTTTATCAAACCCTGGTTGGCCTTAGAAGCCTGTTTGGCCGATGTGGGGCAACCCACCCGATTCGACATTGAAGCCTGGACGTTAGAATTAGGAACCGGGATGCAGGTGAATCCCAACTCGGTAAACGCAGGATTGGAGGGCGTGAAACAGTACCTGAGGCAAAAAGGCGTGGTGTCATGGCCAACCGACCCATTGCTGCCTGATGCTGCTTCCAGCCCAGTGGCGACTCAGTTGGTGTCTCGCCATCAGGTGCAGCGGTATTATGCTCCCGTTGGCGGCACGCTATATTCCAGAGTGCCCCTGCGAACCGCTGTTCAGGCTGGCGATCGGCTGTATCAAATTCTCTGGTTTAACAAAGCGGGAGATTTGCCTGCGATCGCCGATGTGTTTGCCGCCGAGTCAGGATTTGTGTTTGATGTGTCCACCAATCAATCCGTTAATGAAGGGGAATATGTCATCGGCATTATCCGGAATCAGGACTCTTGAATACATAGACACAATTAAAGACAAACCCCCAAAAGGTGTGTGCCACGCCCCTTAGGGGCGTGGCACACACCTTTTGGGGGTTTAATTATGTCTAACCACTTAGAAACATTAGGGTGATTTAAACGACGCTATGCAAGATGATGTATCCCCAGATTTAGAATCAACCAGTCCGCTACCCCTGGTGGAATCAGACATGATGATTCCGGTGGCTCCTCCAAACTTTAAGTCAGGCTTTGTGGGGATTATCGGACGCCCAAATGTGGGGAAATCCACCTTGATGAATCAACTGGTCGGGCAGAAGATCGCGATTACCTCACCTGTGGCTCAAACCACCCGCAATCGACTGCGCGGAATTCTCACCACACCTGACGCGCAAATTATTTTTGTAGACACGCCAGGCATTCACAAGCCGCATCACGAATTGGGTAAAGTGCTGGTGCAAAATGCTCGAATTGCAGTGGATTCAGTAGACCTGGTGCTGTTTGTGGTCGATGGTACTGGGGAAGCGGGAGGGGGCGATCGCTTTGTGGCCGAAATTCTGGCCCATGCCAGAACTCCAGTCATTTTAGGGATTAACAAAGCCGATCAGCAGCCCGACGAGGCATCGGATATCGATCAGAGCTACGAAGAGCTGGCAAGCGCTCGCGATTGGACGGTAACGAAGTTCTCAGCCTTAACGGGGCAAGGGTTGGATCTCTTGCAGTCCCAATTGATTGAACGGCTAGAGCTTGGCCCCTACTACTATCCGCCCGACCTGGTGACAGATCAGCCAGAACGCTTCATTATGGGCGAATTGATTCGAGAGCAAATCCTATTGCTGACTCGTGAAGAGGTGCCGCACTCTGTGGCGATCGCCATCGATCGAGTTGATGAAGAACCTGAGATTACCCGCATTTTGGCTACCATTCACGTGGAGCGATCGTCTCAAAAGGGCATTCTGATTGGCAAAGGCGGCAGCATGTTAAAGGCGATCGGGTCAGCGGCCCGTCAGCAAATTCAAAAGCTGGTCATGGGTAAAGTTTATTTGGAGCTGTTTGTTAAAGTTCAGCCGAAGTGGAGACAGTCGCGTATTCGCCTGGCCGATCTGGGCTATCGCGTCGAAACGTAAATTCCAGCAATTCTCACTAAGCGACTCGGTGGTTAGACAAGCTTGCCTGCGGTGAGCTTGTCTAGTCCCTATCGAGCGCGCCAACAATTCTCATTATGCAAATCGGTGGCCGTACAATCCCGCCGCAGGTGAGATTGTACGGTCACCGAATGCGGGTTTGGTACGTCCTTCGGGCGTGCCAAACCCGCATTTGTTTCAAGATGAGAACGGCTGCGAGTGCACTAAACCCGCATTTGTTTCAGGATGAGAATGTCTGCATAAATTCACATTTGTAGTAAGCATTACATTTCACAAACGAACTATTGTTCGTTTTGAGGGTGAGGGAATTCTTTAAGCATTAAGACAAAATCTATGTTGACTTCGGGATCAGGAGTTGAATCAGCCAGTCGGTTGATTGAATGCCTGTCCTAGTCCTCTAAAACTTAAATCTTTTTTGAGCGCTTAAATTTCTCTTTAAGAGGCAGTCAACCGTTATGAGCCTCAATGTGTCCTATTTTTATTCCCCGCAACCATCGATTTATTTCACGTTGAATTCGGCTGGGGTGATCCTGTCTGTCAATCAAAAGGGAGCCACCGCTTTAAAACAGCCGATGCAACGATTGTTGGGCCAAACGGTAGTTGAACTGTTTCATAAAGGCGATCGCTTCAAGTTCCAAACCCTCTTAAATCACAGGCTGACCTATCCCGATATTGAGGTCAATGGCAAGTTTCGCCTGTTGGATCGTGATGGGGGTGAACACCTGGTTCAGGTCGGTTTTGAAGCGTTATATGGGGCTGATGGGGATTCAACGATTCTCTTAACATGTCGAGATACCGATCGCCCGCCGCCCGCAGAATTTAGCTGGGAAGATTTCCTCTCACGCGACGTGATGAAGCGCCGACATGCAGAACAAGCCCTCCAGGAGAGCGAAACTCACCTGCGGCTGGCGCTGGGAGTGGCTCAAATGGGCACCTGGGATTGGAATATTGTGACCAACGAGGTGACCTACTCTGACCAGCTAGGCCCCGTGTTTGGTTTGCCTGCTGGAACGTATCATCCTGACCAGGCCGCATTTCTCAATACCGTGCATCCGGACGATCGCACCCTGGTGGCCCAAGCGATCGCCCATTCCATTCAAAATGGTGCGGATTACGGGCTGGAGTTTCGCGTCTTCTGGCCTGACGGCACGCTGCACTGGGTTGAAAATCGGGGGCAGGTTTTATGCAATGCGGACGGCAAGCCTGTGCGCATGATTGGAGTGGCTCGCGATATCACCAGTCGCAAACATTCTGAAGATGCGCTGCGAGACAGTGAGCAAATGTTTCGGCAGCTTGCCGAAAACATCCGCGATGTGTTTTTCTTGGCGTCCTTGACTCATGACATCCAGTTGATTTACGTCAGTCCGGCCTATGAGGAAATGTGGGGGCGATCGCGTGAAAGCCTTTATGCTCACCCCGGTTCCTGGCTAGAGGCCGTGCATCCGGACGATCGTCCTCGCCTCCAGGCATTTACGCAGCGGATACAGCACCGCACGCCCAGCAAACAGTCTGAAGAATATCGCATCATTCGGCCCGATGGCTCAATGCGCTGGTCGCTGACCCGGCTGTTCCCAATTTATGATGAGTCAGGACAGATTTATCGCGTTGCTGGAATTGCGGAAGACATTACCGAGCGCAAGCACATTGAAGACGCGATTCAGCAGCAGGCCGAATGCGAACACTTAATGCGTGTGGTCATCCAGACCATTCGCAACTCCCTGGATTTAACGACAATCTTCTCCACGGCTGCCCGTGAAATTGCCCACCTCTTGCAGGCAGATCGGGCCGAAATCTTTCAGTATCTCCCCATTCGCAAAGTCTGGCTGAATGTGGCTGACTATCGCCAAAATTCCCAGTTGCCCACCGCACTGGGAGTAGAAGTCCCGGATGAAAACAATCCTCTAGCCAGTCAGGTCAAGCGGCTACAGGTGGTGCAGGTGGACGATAGCAGCGCGCTGATGGATAGCGCCAATCGCGGTTTGGATGCACTTTTTCCGGGAGCCTGGTTAGTCGTGCCGCTGCAAATTGGCTCTGTGGTCTGGGGCTGTCTTGCCCTGGTGCGCACCCGGCAGCCTTCAGTGTGGCAGGATGTTGAGCGCGAGATTTGCTGTGGGGTAGCCGATCAGTTGGCGATCGCCATTCAGCAATCTCAGCTTTACAGTCAGGTGCGCCGCCTCAACAGCAACCTGGAGCGGCAGGTGCACGCCCGCACGGCTCAGTTGCAGCTTGCCTTTGAGTTTGAAGCCACGCTCAAGCGCATTACGGATAAAGTGCGCGATTCGCTAGACGAAGATCAGATCATGCAAACGGCGGTTGAAGAACTGGCGATCGCCATCGGAGTAACTCGCTGTAATGCCGCGCTGTATAACCTGAAACAGCGCACGTCGAGCATTCGCTATGAATACATCACGCATCCCGACCTGCCGCACTGGCACCAAACGGTTGCCATGGCCGATTTTCCGGGAGGCTATGAGCAGCTATTGCGGGGGCAGCAGTTCCAGTTTTGTCCTCTCGATTCAGAAGCAGATGGTGAACCGATCGCCGTTCTAGCCTGCCCGATTGCCGATAATCAGGATGTGTTAGGCGATTTATGGCTGATTAAGCAAAACTATCACTGTTTTAACGAACAGGATTTGCGGCTGAGCCAGCAGGTGGCAAACTATTGTGCGATCGCGCTGCGGCAGTCTCGCCTGTATCAAGCGTCGCAGGCCCAAGTCACCGAGTTGGAAAAACTGAACCAACTCAAAGACGATTTTCTCAGCACGGTTTCCCACGAACTGCGCACGCCGATGGCGAATATCAAAATGGCTACCCAGATGCTCACCGTTCTGGTGAATGACGCCAGCGATACTGCAAATCGTGGGTCAGAGCAGCCAGCATCTCTGACGCTATCCACAGCATCCTTCCAAAAAGTCGATCGCTATCTGCAAATTCTTCAGCACGAGTGTCAGCGAGAAATCAGGCTGATCAATGATTTGCTTGACCTATCGCGGTTAAATGCAGGTACCATTCCCCTGACGCTCAGCAAGATTGATCTGCGGCAGTTTTTGTCGAGAATTGCCGAGCCATTTTTAGCGCGAGCTTCAGAACATCACCAGCAGCTTCAGCTAGACCTACCTGACCATCTGCCACTCTTGATTTCCGAAGAAACGAGCTTAGAGCGCATTGTAATTGAATTGCTCAACAACGCCTGCAAATACACGCCACCCAATGAAACGATCGTGGTGAAAGCTAGCTTTCAGAGTGACGAATGCAGCCTTTTAAAGCCAGATGACTCTCGCTCAGGCCGATATACTTTAACGCGATCGTATGCAGAGGAAGGAGCGATCGCCCCCCACTTTCAGATCAGCGTTTTGAACTCCGGCGTATACATTCCGCCCGATGAACTCGCCCACATTTTCGACAAATTTTACCGCATCCCCAATAACGATCCCTGGAAACACGGCGGTACGGGACTGGGATTAGCTCTGGCCCAAAAACTCACCGAACATCTAGACGGCAGCCTTCAAGTGTCTAGCCAGTCTGATCAGATTTGTTTCACGGTTAAGCTGCCCGCTCGTTAATGCAACGTGAATTAGATAGCCCGATTTTGGTGCGCGTCGCGCACTCAAAATCGGGCTTTAAGGGTTGTTGCGCGACGTGCAACAACCCTTAAAGCCCATTAGTCGAATTCACATTAATGCAAATTTGTTTCTAACGTGAATTTGATAGCACCGATTCAGCCGCGCGTCGCGCGGCTGAATCGGTGCAAAAACGTTCTTCAAACAACACCTACTCTTCCAGTCGCGATCGCAACTGTTCCATTTCAGCGTCATACACGGCATTCGTTGACGCAGCCGATTGGCCGGGAGGTAGGCTGGTGCGAGGTGTTCCTCCAGCGAGTTGGGCTTTCAAGGCCGCTAATTCTTCCTCGACGTCGCCGCTTTCTAATGCTGCAAATTTTTGTTCTAGAGTGTCACTGTTGAGTTCGGCGATCGCCTGCGACCGAGCTTCCAGTTGCAGTACCTTTTCTTCCATCCGCTCAAACGCGGCCATTGCGCCACTGGTGCCCACCTGATTCATCATTTCGTTGATCTTCTCAGATGCCTTGGCAGAACGGGCACGAGCAATGTACATATCCTTCTTCGTTTTGGCTTCGGCTAGCTTGCTTTCTAGCTTGACCATGTTCTGCTTCATCTGAACGACAATGCCGCTCTGCTGCTCTACTTGCGATCGCAATGCATTCGCCGTTTCCTGATAGGTGCCGCGACGGGTCAGCGCTTCTCGCGCCAGGTTCTCATCTCCCTTTTGCAAGGCAAGCTGTGCCCGTTGATACCATTCTTGAGCGGTGGATTCTGCCTGGGAAAGCTGGCGTTCGGTGCGCTTTTGGGTGGCGATCGCCTGGGCCACCGCTTGTCGTAGTTTCACCAGATCGTCCTGCATATCCAGGACAGTCTGTTCCAAAATTTTCTCTGGATCTTCCGCCTGACCTACCAGACTGTTTAGATTGGCTCGAATCACGCGCCCGATTCGGTCAAATAATCCCATAACAGAACTCCGTCAAACGTGAGCAATTTAACTGTGCCCTGCATCATACAGCGTCCAAAATAGATTGTGAAAGCGTCCGTCCCTCGGGCGGACGCTTTCACAATCTATTTTGAGCACATCTAGTAGGGTTGCTATAACTTCATACTACCTTACCTTCTTTAGCCTGATGTGAATTCGACGAACGGGCTTTTGGAAGAGTAGCGCGTCGCCTCACTCTCCCAAAAGCTCGATTTTGCGGGTGTATTGCGCACGCAAAGTCAGGCTGTCAAATCCAATACTTAACGTGAATTCGACGAAAGCGCAAATGCTGTTCCGCACGACGCGCGGGACAGCATTTGCGCCATTTCAGCCTCCCGTCGAGTGGCTGAAATGGCGCTATTGAATTCACGTGTACTTAAGGTTGATAGACTTCTGCTGAAATGCCCTGCTGCTGCAAATCTTGCATGAGTTGCTGGGCACGCTGCCGTTCGCTGAAAACGCCGAGCTGAACCTGCGCACCTGATGGGAAATTGCGCACGTAAGCATCACCAACAGCTTGGCGCGCTTGCGTTAGGCTGCGATCGCTGTTGTATCGAGTCACCACATAATAGCGATCGCCGCTCTGAGCGGATGGAGGAGCAGCCGGACGAGACGCTCTGGCGGATTCAGAAGAGGCTGGACGGGAGGTTCTGGCGGGTGCGGCGGGAGGAGCCACGGGTATAGAGCGAGATGCCTGCGAAGAGGATGTCGATGGCGATCGCCGCGTTACGGTAGAAGGCTGTTCTGTAGAAGGCCGTGCTACAGGGCGGCTGCGGCGAACGGGTGTCGTAGCTCGTTCGGATTGGGCGGCTCGACGGGTTGTGCTGCGAGCCGGAGTGTTTGCTCGGCGGGGCGTATCAGCAGTGGCGGGAGCTTGGGCGGCGGGAACCTGACGGGGGACGCTCACCTGCGGAATGGCAGCAGGAGCTGGGGCTAACGCCGTGTTGATACCGGGATTGGGAGATACCGGATTAGAAGATGCCGGATTCGCGGGCGCAATAGGTGCAACAGCACCAGAGCTGGTACCGGGAGCACCAGCAGAAGGCAGGGCTGTAGGCTGCACCGTGCTGTTTGGAGGAATGGTGCTGAGGGTATTCAGGTTTAAGTCTTTAAATTCCTGGCTGGTTAAGTCTGGGCCTGCCAGCGCGTCCGAATTACCCGCACTCGCAACGGGAGCATCGGTTGCCGCATTCGGTGAAGCATTCGAAACGGCTGAATTGGCATTGGTATTGCCTGATGGCTTCTGTGCCCCCAACAAGTTGAGGCTGGAGGGATTCATAATAACGTAGCCAAAGGTGACGCTAGACAGCAGCAATAAGAGCATTGAGCCAATGCCAAGCGGCGTTAATAAGCTCTCTAGCAGCCCAGGCTCGCGCTCGGCTCGTAAAGCCTCTTCCTCAGCAATGCTCTTCAGCAATTCTTCAGACGATTCGAGATAATTATCTGGGCCTAAATCATCTTGATTAGCTAGGGTCTGGGCAACGGTCTTTGCATCAGCAGTCAGGTCAGACCCAGATGAACTGGCGAGTTCACCGGGTTCTGCTGTGCTGAGATGAGATGCGATCGCCATCGACATGACAGGCTCAGGCTGCACCGGATGCTGCTCATCGGCGGCGACCGGGTTTGCAGAGACCGGAGCGGGTTGCTCTACAGGTTGAGGTTGAGGCGTTTGGGGTTGAGTTCTGCCGCCCAATGCGCTGACTGCTACCACGTCAGGTTGCCGTAGTCGCTGCCGTCGGTTAGGTTGCCTGGGTTGATGAACCCGCAAACGACGATAGCGAGCAAGTTCCTCGTCCAGTTGCACGTCTAAACGTTCAAGCGCTGCCTGAAGGGTTGGGTGCAACACTTGAGAGGGAAGAATTTTTGAAGGTTCAACTGAGGAACGTCGGCGCATTGCAGTACTCCTGCCAATTTGTGGAAGACTTTAAATCCCTGAAAACGAATGGTGAGTAGTCTAGCAAAGATGCCCTGATAAACCCCGAACTGTCAATCCCGAACTGTCAATATTGACTGAGATGCTAACTGACTACGAAACCCTGTGTATCTGAACCAAATTTCAGATTATAAAGCATTCATGACCAAGCAAAAATAAGTTAGTAGCCAGTGCTGGATAGTTTAATCGAAATTGGTACTAGGGATCTTAAGAAAACACAACAAAATGTGAATTTGCCCTGAGTACTTTCCTGTAGCACTGCCGTTTCAGCAGCATGTGAACCGCTGGGAAGGCAGTGTTATGGGGACGGGTGCTGGAGCATCTGAGAGAAACTCAACCGAAACTAACGCGGCGTAGGCCGCATTAATTTCACGAGAGACGCTTCATTGGGGGGGAAGGTTCCTCTAAAGTCGCAATTCTTAGGAGCATGGATTAATTAAAACGTGAATTCGATAGCCCGGTTTTGCGTGCGCGGCGCGCACCC
>DATNPS010000215.1:0-10756 GCA_036703095.1 Crinalium sp.
CGAGCATTGTCTGGACAACATCCTCAAACGCCTCAGCAAATTATTGACTGGTTAGAAGCGGTGGCGACTGCTTGGAATCAACACCCAACGTCCTTTGAATGGGGTGGCAAACGGTCTGCTCGACGGCAGCGAGCGCGAATCCGACGACAGCACCAATTGGGCGGTTCTGGGGCTTGTACCGCTGCTCCAATTTCAAGAAATTCCGCTGCTACAGAAAGGCTATGCTCATAGCAAATGACTCACTAGTATAGTTTCAATGGAAACGCTTGGAGGTTCAATTCATGGCGCAATCTACCGTCCGCGTAGTGGCACGTTTAATTGCATTTCCCGACAAAGTAGAAGACGCGAAAGCACTGCTGTTTGGCTTAGTTGCACCAACTCGTCAAGAACCGGGATGTCTGCAATACGACCTACTGCAAAACCAGGCAGATCCAACAGACTTTACCTTTGTTGAAGAGTGGGAATCGCATGAGGCATTGAATGCCCACCTAGCTTCAGAGCATATCCAAGCAGCGATCGCTCGTGTTCCAGAACTCATTTCAGAAGGCCCAGATATTCGTCGCTATATAGTATTAGCGTGAATGGCTCTATATAGTATTAGCGTGAATGGCTGGCAAATTCACACGTATCTTGTGATCGCTTCGGAAATATGGGATATTTCTCCTTAAATACTACGGCAAACGGATAGATTTACCGTAGTTTATGACAGCTATAGAAAACATCATTCACCTATCTGAAATGAATCAGTTGGTTTTGATCATTTCAGGTTCTTCTAGCGGGGTTTTGCTATGACTCTTCGATTGCGGCGAGGTCGTTTCAGGCCGAAATTTGGGACATTGAAATCTTTGAGGGCAACGTTATTTACCTTTGTTATTCCGTTGTTTGTTGTGGCGATCGCGATTCCGTTTTTCTCCCAGTTGCCCTCGTTGGCTACTACTACAGCAGACGTGCAGTTCGTGCAGCCTGCGTGGATCACCGAACATGCGAATGATCCCAAACTTCGTGTTTTAGATGTTCGAATTAACCCATTCGATTACTTCACAGGACATATTCCAAACGCAGTTCATATTGCAGACAATACCTTTCGCGGGCCGAATGGCGCACTTCCAGTACAGTATTGGCGATCGGAAAAATTGCGTTCGTTCTTTTCTGAAGCAGGTGTCAATGACGATAGCACAGTGCTGATTTATTCAGACGGACGTGATGTGTTGGGTGCAACAATGGTGGCGTATTTGTTAGAACGTACCGGACATTCCAACATTGCTGTTTTAGACGGTGGATTTGCAGGTTACAAAGCTGCTGGATTGCCTGTGGCTAAGGAATTTCCGGCTTACACAACAGGTCGCTTTACAGTGCGAGATCAACCCAATGTACGAGTGACATTAGCGCAAGTCAGACAGTCAATTGGAAAACCAGGCGTAACGTTTATCGATCCGCGTCCACCCGAATTGTTTTCTGGACAACAGCAAATCTGGGCACGTAACGGACACATTCCCGGTGCTAAAAATATTCCCTGGGTTTCATTTACCGCTGGAGAAGCCAATTTCCATCAGTTGAAACCGTTGGATGAGATTCGTCAAATTTTGGCATCTCGTAACGTAACACCAGACGACAACATTATTGTGACGTGCAGCACTGGACGAGAAGCAACGTTGCAATATCACGTCTTGAAGCACCTGCTGGGCTATCCTAACGTGCGCGTTTATGAAGGGTCTTGGACGGAATATTCATCCAATCCAGACTTGCCTGTTGAAACGGGACCGGGTGCTTGAAGCAGGTTGTATGAGCTGAACCTATGAGCCAAACCTCTGACATTGCTCTGGCAAAAGGCCAGCAAATTTCTCCCCGTCCTCAAACGGTACTGATCGCTGTTTTGTTAGGACTAATCGCGTTCGGGGCGATCGCCCTCAGTCCTTATGGCGGTTGGACGCAAAGTGCCTTATTTCTGATGGGTGGTCTATTTGGCTTAACGCTGTATCACGCCAGTTTTGGCTTTGCCTCTGCCTATCGCAAATTGTTTGTCTACCGCGATGTGAAAGGTGTACTGGCGCAAATTCTGATGTTGGCGATCGCCACGCTGATTTTTGCTCCCTTCTTGTTAGCAGGGCAAGCATTTGGTCAAGCGTTGCAGGGAGCGGTCGCGCCTGTCGCGGTGCAGGGAGCGATCGGAGCCTTTCTATTTGGCATTGGAATGCAGTTGGGGAGCGGTTGCGCTTGCGGAACGCTGTACACCATTGGTGGGGGAAGCAGCATTATGCTGTTGACCTTGCTCACCTTTGGCCTTGGCTCCTTTTGGGCCAGCCTCACTGGCTCGATTTGGGCAGGACTGCCAACAGCCGAACCATTTTCCCTGCTTGAATCCTGGGGTTGGCTTGGCGTTGGGGTGCAGTTAACGGTATTGGGGGCGATCGCGGCTCTTTTATGGCGGTGGGGGAAACCATCCTCAAACGGTTTACCTGCATCTAATGCTTCACCTTTCAGAAGCCTGATATATGGCCCCTGGTCGCTGGTGCTTGGTGCGATCGCTCTGGCTATCCTGAATGGGTTGACGCTGCTGTTAGCGGGTCGTCCTTGGGGCGTTACGTGGGGTTTCACCTTGTGGACAGCCAAACTGGCTCAAACGCTGGGTTGGAATCCGGCAAGCAGTGAGTTTTGGAGTCAAGGAATGGGAGCCGAAGCATTAGGCAACAGCGTATTTGCCGACATTACCTCGGTGATGAATTTCGGTATTGTCTTAGGGGCAGCGCTGGCCGCCGCTTTAGCTGGACGCCTAACGGTGAAACGGCCTGCATCAACAGGAGCGATCGCCGCCGCGCTGATCGGTGGTCTGATGATGGGCTACGGTGCCAGACTGGCGTTTGGGTGTAACGTAGGGGCATACTTCAGCGGCATCGCTTCGACCAGTTTGCATGGCTGGCTGTGGATCGCGTTTGCCCTACTGGGAACTGGATTGGGCATTCGAGTGCGATCGCTTTTCCGTCTCTAGCGTCAATCAAATGGGTGGCAGGGCAAATTCGCCTGCGGGAATTTGCCCTGCCACTGATGGCAAATGGTTGATGTACGCAATTCATAATACAAAATTCCGATAGATTTATCGTATATTATCCCGTTACGATTCTCATTGCAGTCATTTCTCGACCCACACTAGCGAGGTTGTTCATGAATGCGATCGCATCATCACTTTTAATCGTCGCCCTTGGAGCAGGGAGCATAGCGTTTATAACACTAACCGTTGGACGAGTAGCGCACCTATTTCAGCTATCAGAGTACGTGGCAAGCTGCATTCCCCGTCGAGGCGGGGGTTCCAGTCAAGAACCGTCGTCTCCTACTCCTACTCCTACCCCTACATCGTCACCGTCCCCCAACCGTTGATCCTATGGTTAAACCACGCTATGGCATTTGGGCACCCGTCGGCGGAAACTTTGGCCCACTCGATACGCCCGAAGAACCCATTGATGCCAGCTACGAACGCACGCAGCGATTGGTACAACTGGCTGAGCAATTGGGATTTGCCACTACATTAGTGGCTCAACATATGGCCAACCCACGCGGCTTAGAGTTAGACCAGCTAGAAACCTGGACGACCTCAGCGGCGTTAGCAGCGGTGACAGAACGAATTGAAATTATTGCTGCCATTAAACCACTGTTATTTCATCCGGCTGTGTTAGCCAAAATGGCTCTGGGCATCGATGAGATCAGCTGTGGACGATTTGCGATCAATCTAATTAGCGCTTGGTTTCGACCTGAAATGGAACGCACGAATATTCCGTTTCCGCCGCATGATGAGCGCTATCGCTATTCCGGTGAATGGTTGCGGGTCGTAAAAGCCCTTTGGAGTGGCGATCGCGTTGACTTCGCAGGAGATTACTTCAAGATTCAAGATTTGCAGTTTCGCCCTACCTCGATTGCTAAACCGCACCCACCGATCTATTTGGGAGGAGCCTCTGAACCGGCACAACTGTTGGTTGCAGAACAGGCGGATGTGTACTTCATCAATGGTCAACCGCTCGATGATGTGCGGCAAGTGATTCAACAGGTTTTGACTCGACCGCGATCGCTCCCCCGTCCGGTGCGGTTTGGGTTAGCCGCGTTTGTGATTGCTCGTTCAACCGATGCCGAAGCGCAGACAGAGCTAGAGCGGCTGCAAGATCTTCAGGAGCGAGAGGAACAGTGGAAATTGAACGTTGCAACAGGCGTTGATCCAGATGCCGTCATGTTCCAACTGTTTGCTAAACATCGAGCGGTTGGTGGCAATGGCGGTACGGCGGCTGGCTTAGTGGGTAGCTATGATACGGTAGCCAGCCGCATCGCCGCATTTGTGGAAATTGGCGTTGAAACGTTTATGCTGCAATTTAATCCATTTGAACGAGAAATGCAGCGGTTTGCGGCTGAAGTTATGCCGCGCGTTCGACGATTGCAGCCTGTTGCGTAAGTTCTGGCTTAGTCACAGCCCCCCTCGATATACCGTTTGTTTCTCTGGTCTCTCTTCACCTATCCCTTCAACTTGTGAGTACTGCCATAAAATAAATTGGTTTAAAATACGATAAATCGACCAATGAACCGTAGTATAGATTATGATATTCAGCGTTCAAGCAAATCGCGGTTTGGCAGGGCACTACACACGTTAATTGGACGGGTTTAGCCTTGAGTGGCTACAGCGAAGTTTTAACAACCCTGGTCGGTTGTTAAAACTTCGTAGGATCGTCTCTTGCTACTGTCTGAGCCGCATTCCTGACGTTTAGATCAATATGCTGTAATCCTTGCATTACAGAAAAGAACTATGCAATTCAAACGTAGAGACATTTTATTGGGATTGATGGGGTTGAGCTTGCCTCTCATCAATGCCAGTTGCAGCCAAAATTCGCCTCAGACCAGTTCCGCTTCCCCAAACACCGCTGCTTCTACAGCAGGAGCCGGACAAGTTCCCACAAAAATTCGCATCGGGTATCAAGTTTATGCCGGATCGGAGCTACTCGCCAAAGGTTTAGGGTTGGCAAAACAAACCTTTCCAAACTCACAGGTGGACTATCTCAAATTTGATGCAGGTCGCGATGTGAATACAGCATTCGTTGCCAATGCGATCGATTTTGGGGTGTTGGGGTCTGCGGCTGCGGCTGTCGGTCTGTCTCGCAACATTCCCTACGATGTGTTTTACATCTATGACCTGACAGATGAAGCTGAAGCACTCGTCGTCAGACCAACCATTAAAACAGTTGCAGATCTCAAAGGTAAAAAGATTGCCACTCCGTTTAGCTCGACGAGCCATTATTCGCTGCTATCGCTGCTGAAGTTAGAAGGCGTTGATCAGAGTGAATTAACCATTCTCGATATGCTGCCTCAAGATATGCTGGCAGCCTGGCAGCGCGGTGATATTGACGGTGGTTATGTTTGGGAACCCGTGTTGGTGAATATTGAAAAGGATGGTGGCAAGATCTTAGCGACGTCCGGCGATCTGGCGAAGCGAGGCCATGCGACTCTCACGGTTGCGGTTGTGAGTCAGGCATTTGCTCAGCAATATCCAGAGACGGTAAAGCAATATACAACCATGCTGGATCAGGCGGTGAAGGTATATCGTCAGGATGCTCAAAAAGCAGGCCAAGTGCTCGCAGCAGAACTGGGCGTTCCGGCGGAGGATGCGTTGAGTCAGGCCAGTCATGTCACCTGGTTGGATGCGGCGGAACAGGCTGATGCTAAATATCTGGGAACGGCAGATAAACCGGGTGATTTGGCTAAGATTCTGAAAGATACGGCTGATTTCATGGTGTCTCAAAAAGCCATTCCGACGGCTCCCGATGAAGATACGCTGCGAAAGCATTTGTTTCATGTTTCATGATTAAACCTTTGGGGATGCACGCGAATTCGGGACGGGTTGTACAATCCCCTCTCATGGAACGTGAATTCGATAGCCCGATTTTGCGTGCGCGTTGCGCACGCAAAATCGGGCTTTTAGGGTTGTTGCGCGTCGCGCAACAACCCTAAAAGCTCATTGGTCGAATTCACGTTAATGTTTAATTGTGCCTACCTACTTAGCTGCGGTTTTTAATCGCCATTCCCCTAACCACTAGATGCGATCGCCAAAAATTTATCCTTTAAATTAACCTAATCTTAACCTATCTTTAATTAACGGTACTTTGATAGAGTTACCGATTTTTTGCTGTCGCGTATTAGGTGGAGTTACGGTGTTAATGCTCAAAACTCATGACCCCACACAGCTTCTCCTGTTGCTGGTCGGCGGTTCAATGCTGTTGCTGTATGGCGTGAAGCTCATCACCGAGTCAATGGAACGGGCATTGGGTGGACGGCTGCGGCTAGCCATGATGGCTCTGGCACGTCGTCCACTGGCGGCTTTCGGGTCTGGCATTGTGGTCACCATGCTGACCCAAAGTTCTACCGCGACCGCTTCTGTCATGATCGGGTTGGTGAGTACTCAGTTAGTACCACTCTCTGCTGCCGTGACTATGCTATTGGGAGCAGCAGTCGGTTCTACCTTAGTGGTGCAACTTTTAGCGTTTCACATCACAGACTATGCGCTGGAATTCCTGGGTTTAGCGGCTACGGTTGCCCTTTTCTCACGCGGCACAAAATTACGGGATGTTGGACGAGGATTATTCAGCTTTGGCTTAATCTTGGTGGGTCTGGCCATGATTGATGCGAGCAGCACCCCGATCGCCGATAGCCCCATTACCAATGCCATCCTGCACACGCTGGCTCAGTCTCCACTGGTGTTGTTACTGTTGGGCATGCTGTTGTCAGCCGTGTTTGTCTCCAGCATTGCGGCGATCGGGATTGTGATGGTGTTGGCAGCAGGGGGCGCGTTGCCTTTAACCGCCGCGCTAGCCGTGACATTGGGGGCCAATATTGGAACTACGCTGACTCCCCTGCTCAGTGCGCTCAGTCAGGGTAATATTGCAGGGCGACGATTAGGCTTGATCTACACCGGAACTCGATTACTGGGGGTAGCTGGAGCGATGATCGTGCTCAATCCGATCGCAACCCTATTAACCCATCTACTGCCTACTCCGGCTGCTCAAATTGCGGTTGCCCACTTTGGGTTCAATGTGATCCTGGCTATATTATTTGTCCCACTGGCTGGACAACTGGCAAATTTAGCCACACGATTGCTGCCAGAACCAGACCGAATTAAGAAGAAGGGGTCTCGTTACTTAGACCCAGAAGCATTAACCTTACCTGCTGTGGCATTGGGACAGGCCATGCGAGAAGTGTTGCGAATGGCGGATCTGGCGGCTGAAATGCTCCAGCTTGGCATCCAAGCATTTGAGGAAGGAACCAAAGACCTGCCGAAACGGATCGGCAATTTAGATGATCAGTTGGATGATTTAGAAACGGCGATTAAAAACTATCTGATTCAGTTAAATGATGAAACTTTGAATGAGGAGCAAGCGCGGCGGGAATTATCGCTCTTGCATATCAGTACAGAATTGGAGGCGATCGGTGATATTGTAGATCGGCAATTGATGCGCCTTGCTCGACGGAAATGGCGAAAGCGAATTGCGTTTGCTCAAGCGGAATGGGAAGACATTGTGGCATATCATCGAGAAGTACTGGGGCTTTTGCAACGCGTGTTGGCAGGAGTCGCTACTCAAGATGCGGCGATCGCGGATGAAGTGTTGGCCCATCGGCAATATCTCAATCAAATTAAGCGAGAAATCCATTTGCGTCACTTACAAAGTTTGACATCCGGTACACCGATCAGTCTGGATGCCAGTGCTATTCACCTGGAGATGGTCAACGCCATGAGTCGGATTTTGTCTCACACATGCAGTATTGCGCGTGCCGTGCAGGGAGACTTGTAGTCAGCAAATGATGAGAAGGCAGACTAAAGGTGGCCCGATGAATCTGCCCTCTCATCAGTCTTTTGTGTAGGACTATCAACTACCAAACAACTACCAAACCCGATAGCTTGTTGCCTTATACAATACTACGATATATCAGTAGATTTACTGTATTTTATGACGAACCAGATTAACCGAGTTGCGATCGTCGGTGGAACTCACGGCAATGAGCTGATCGGAGCCTATCTGATCCAGAAATTTCAGCGATCGCCTGCATTAATCCAGCGTCCTAGTTTTGAAACCATTGCGCTGCTGGGAAATCCCAAAGCCTTTGAGGCAAAACGACGATACATCGACAAAGATCTAAATCGCTGCTTCACCCATGCTGTTTTGCATCAACCATCGGCCCTGCTGTATGAAGAAAAACGGGCCAGTGTGATCAATCAAAAACTAGGCCCCAAAGGCAACGCCCAGGTCGATTTTATTATTGACTTGCACAGCACGTCTGCCAACATGGGGTTAACAGCTATTCCGGTGAATAACCATTCCTTTAATCTGAACTTATTGGCTTATTTAAGTGTCATTGAGCCTGATCTCAAAATCTATAGCTGGATTGAACCGGGGCAAGAATCATCCTTTTTGAATTCCATTTGCGATCGCGGATTTGCCATTGAAGTTGGGCCTATTACACCCGGAATCCTGGATGCTACTCTCTTTCAAAGTACAGAGCGACTCATTCACGCAATTTTAGATTACCTTCACGGCTTGAATCAAGGTAACACCCTCCACTATCCCGCATCACTGCTCATTTATCGACATTTGAGCACTGTAGATTTTCCTAAGCGTGACACAGGCGAACTCAATGGCATGATTCACCGCGATCGCCAGGAACAGGACTATCAAGAACTGCGACCTGGTGATCCCCTGTTCACAACATTTGATGGAGAGGCGATCGTTTATACAGGCTCATCATCAGTTTATCCCGTGTTTATTAATGAAGCCGCGTATTACGAAAAGGGAATTGCAATGTGTTTAACGCAAAAAGAAACAATCGATATCACATCATTGCACCCATAACACCGCCGTTCTGGCGGTAGGTCAATCGCTGAGACGCGGTGTTATGCAATCTCGTATGGATGCTTTAACTGCGCGTCAGGGAATTTGTAAATCGATATACGTATCTTTTCAAATTAGCTATGTTACTAAGTAGGTAGCCAGAATTAATTAACGTTATAAAAACCGGGGGAGCGCCCCGGAGGGGCGCTCCCCCGGTTTTTAATCACGGCCATCTACTGACTAAACCATTAGGCTGAAATCTTTTCCTTACTAAAACTTCTGAATCAAGTGAACTGAGTCAACTGCATTCGTGAAAGTTTGCGAACTAAATCTGCTGTTGAGAAGTACTGATCTTGCGCTGCTCCACTTCACTATCCATTTAATGTTTCTGATGCAGCCCCCCTGTCCTAACCATCTCAATAGTTGCCATAGTAAGCGGTTTAGCTTCACGACCTCTTAAAAAGGAATGATAGGTTGGGTTTCGCTAAGCAAAACCCAACATGAATAAGGGGTTTGAAGTTAGGTTTCGTTCCTCAACCCAACCTACGTTTTTTGGGTTTCAAGAGTTTTGCCAGTCAATCAGCTACGTAACGAGTCAGTTCATTGTCAAGGTAGTCAAACGCATCAAGAGTATTGAAATTGAAAGAGTATTGAAATGAGTATCAAACGCCATTCAGGTTATTCTACTAAACTCAATCGTCGCTATTTTGTTCTGGGAACAGGTTCGGCGATCGCCTCCATGTTTTTTGCCAGTTGTAGCACTAACCAAAGTACATCAACGACTGCGAATTCATCACCCCAATCGTCTTCTGAATCGGTGCTTAAAATCAAAGCTGGAGTTGCCAGTGTGGTTCCAGAAGACATTTTGAAATTCGTTCAGAAAGAAGTGGCTCCCAGTCAAAACCTAGATCTAGAGATTGTTAAAATTGCGGATTGGGTGCAGATCAATAACGCTCTTCAGAGTGGAGAAATTGATGCCAATCTATTCCAGCATCAAGCCTACATGGAAGATGCAGCAAAGCGGCAGAATCTTGACCTGGTGATGCTCAATCGAGTGTATATTGCTGTGTTTGGCGCGTACTCGAAAAAACTCAAGCTCAACTCCATTAGTGAAGTTCCTACAGGCTCATCTGTTGCGGTTCACAGCGATCCCATTAATCGCGATCGCGGTTTGAAACTGCTCAAAAGCAACGGATTGATCAACTTGAAAGACAATCCAGACGGTTTATTAACGCTGAAAGATGTGACGGATCATCCTAAAAATTTAAAGATTACAGAAGTCGAAGGGCCAGCACTGGCGAGGGCATTGGATGACGTGGATTTAGGCGTAACCTACGCCACCCTGATTAAGATGGCAAAGCTTAACCTAACTCCAATCGTGCAAGCCCCAACAAATGACACATTCTATGCGTCCGGATTAGTGACCGTGCGCTCCAAAGAAAATAATCCCAACGTTCAAAAACTCAATCAACTGGTCGTTGATCCCAAAGTCAGAGAGTTCATCAAAACACAGTACGGCGATACAGCTTTCCCTGTTTTCTAACGATGAAACATTAGGAGATTTCTGCCAATTAAATTACCCAAGTAGGATGGGCAAAGCCTTGCATGCCCATCGCCACCCATAGCAAGATGGGCACGCAAAGCTTTGCCCATCCTACGAGAATCGGTAATTTCTTTTCGAGAAAGCCCCTTATGAGCCAGATCACAGAAAAAGTTTTAGATCAGACGTTTCAAGTTTCGGCTCCCGTGATCGCTCACTCGCCGGAACTGCAAGCTTTATTGGATCACATTGCGCTGGGAGCTATCGATCGAGAACGCGTTCTTTTCAGGAGATTGGATGATGACTGCAATTGATACAGCTTCTTCAGGAGTGGATAGTGTAGCCAGTAACGTTGTTGCACCTGGCC
>DATNPS010000252.1:0-15630 GCA_036703095.1 Crinalium sp.
GATGTAATGATCCGCCTGCCAATCTGCGATCGCCGTTCTGACCCCAATCACCCGCCCCTGCTGCTGCTGAATGCCTGTAACCGATACTCCTTCTTGAATATCCACACCCAGCGATTGCGCTGTAGACCACAATGCCTTAGCTAAGGCCCGGTTATCCACCTGAGCATCTTCCGGAAACCACCAGCCGCCCATCACATCCGCACCGAAACCTGATTGGGCGTAGTGAATCGCGTCTCGGTTAAACCAGAGCTTCGTTAAAGATAGATCAGTACTGGTGGATTGCGGTATGCCATCCAGTTGATACACCGGAGCCAAACTGCCACAGGGCCAGTAGCCAGCCGATAGACCGCTGATTTCTTCTAACTTATGAACCCAATCGGGATAAAGCGCCAGGCTTTTGAGACATAACTCCAGCATGGGGCCGGGAGGAATGTCTTCGGAATGGGGAGCCAGCATGCCCGCTGCGGCGTGGGTAGCGGCTCCGGCAAAGTCGCGGCTGAGAACAGTTACAGCGGCTCCTCGCAGCTTAAGCTCAATGGCGATCGCCAATCCAACGATGCCGCCACCGATTACTAAAATGTCACTTGTTCGATTCATGGAGGAGCGTTCAGATTCAATGGCCCATTCCGTAATCTATCATTCATTCTGACACCGCTCGACGGGAAGTAACATCTTCAGCCAGTCTCAGTTTGAAACCAAGTTTGAAACCAATTGCGGATTTGGCGATAGTGCAAGCTCGCCTGTGGCGAGCTTGCACTATCGCCAATTTATATAAAGCAGCCTGTCACAGCACTTTTCTCACACAATTTGAATTGCTCGGAAAGCTTACCAGCCTCCGGCAATCGGACGATAGGGAGAGGATGAGCCGTTGGAAGACGATGGATTGTTTGAGTAATAAGGCCGATTGTTGTTATAGGTTGGGTAAGAAGGATTGGTCTGAGTTGTGGCTGGAGAACTCGATAAGTCACCCGAATTATTGGGAACCGTGTAAGACGATTGCGTGGCGGGCTGGGAAGGCTGAAAAAAACCTGTGACGGAGGGCAACTGTCGAATCATCGGAGCACCAGCAATCAAAGCAACAGCCGCCAAAACTGCGAGGGCAACTGTACGAACAACGCCTGTTGCTAATGAGTTGATCAGCAGCCCAAGGACTCCAAACACCATGACAAACCCAATTACCTCGGCCACGCCAGTCCTCCTAGAATCGCTCTTTAATCATGGCTCAGTCACTTCAAAAACGCACACCTGTACACGATCTTCAGATTATTCAACAGTTTAACCAGTGTTCCAGATCGCACGAACCCTCCATAGCTAGATTTTTCTAGCTCCTCCTGTGAAAACGCAGTTTTCTTTCCTGCTTCCTGAGGAGATGGGGAGGCTGCACACCGCTACCTCCTCATTGAAGACTCATGTGAATTCGATACTGCTATTACAGCCGTCCGATGGATTTGTACAGTTACTGAACTGGTGTCCTGTTAAGGCAATGGGTGAATCTGCTTGAGTGCCTGCATCGCGGTGGTATGAACATAGGGATTGTCATCATTCACAGCCTGAGTGAGATCGGGAAGAGCCGCATCAGCAGACGGCCCGATCGCTCCCAATGCAAGAATTGCGCCAACCCGGACGTTGGGATCTTCATCCTTCAGGGTTTGAATTAAGTCAGGAACCGCTGCTGTTAACGATGGTTCCAGGTCGGGTAGAGTTCCCGGTGTGGTGGAACGAATGCGGGCGATCACATATGCCGCATACGCCCGAACTTCAGCGTCTGAGTCCGATTGCATCGCGTTTCGTAACACTGAAATAGCTTCAGAATTTTGACTGATTGACACTGGATCAATCTTGCCAATCGCAAATGCAGCTCGCCAGCGTACCGCTGCTTCGGAATCGTTTTGCAACGCCGTAAGGAGAGCCGGGATTGCCGAACGCGCAGGTAAGCCAATTCGCACCAGGGCTTCTGCCGATCGCCAGCGCAAATAGCGATCGCTATCTCCCAATGATTCCGTTAAGGTTGGCACAGCGGCGGCAGCAGCGGCACCGATCTTACCCAGTGCTTCGGCAGCATTGGGCAGCAGATCGGTGTTAAAGTCGATGAAACTAGGGCGATCGTGCTGTTCAATGGCGGCTATTAGAGCAGGCACGGCTGCCCGCGCCGCAGGGCCAATTCGACCGAGAGCGATCGCCACATCAGCCCGCACTAGACCACTCCGATCATGTTGTAGCGCCTGAATTAGGGCGGGAACAGCCCCTTCCCCATCTAAACTAGCTAGCGAAAAAGCGGCTGATGTTCGAACTTCAGCATCTGGGTCATGTTGCAGGGCATCCAGCACATTCGGAACAGCTACTTTTCCGGCAGGCCCGATGAATCCCAGTGCACTCACCGCACTCGATCGCACCCGCCCATCTTGATCCTGCAACGCTTTAATCAGTGCAGGCACGACAATATCTGCATCTTCATCTCGGCTGCCCAACAGGTGTGCGGCTTCCATCCGTGCCTTTGGACTCCCGTTTTCCAGCGTTTTGAGCAGTTGAGGAACAGTTGCCGAATCGGGTGAGTCAAACCAATCGCCACAGCTCACTAGACTCAGCAACAACGCAAAACCGAATGGAACGGCCAGACCAAGTAACACTGCTTTAGTCCGACCAGCATGGTTAAGCCGCATGGATTGAATGATGAACATAACACCAGAATAGCCAACTATCTCCGCAGACTGTAGGAGAGTCCGCGTGGCGATTTTGTTGCGATAGCGGTGGTTTCAGCGGTCAAGCTACCTTCTTGCCAGCTATTCTCATGATGCAGATCAGTAACAGTGCAGGCTTGCCTAATGCGACCCTGCACTGCCACTGATTGCAGATTTTGCGCGTCCGACGGGTACCAAAAGCTGCGATCGGTTTCAAAAGGGGAATTGCTGCGGGTTGCAACGCTGCCATGTTGAAATTAACGCTTTGCGATAAAGTCATTAATGTAGTCAGCCCAAATGTAGTCAGCCCAAGTTTATTGGCATTCCATCCAACGCTCCAATTTCAGCGCAACCGCAATGACCGTTTCTTCTGCATCTGCTGATCCCAATCCTATCGGCGACCTGCCCGAACGACTGGTAAAGCATACCGTCCGTTATGCTGACCATCGGGCGGTCAATCGGGATGACCTTACCCCAATGATGCGTCACTACGTTGAGGTGAAAGACCTGTATCCTCATGCGCTGCTGCTCTACCGGGTCGGTGATTTTTTCGAAACCTTTTTTCAGGATGCGATCGCCGTTGCCCGTGAGCTAGAGCTAATCCTCACCTCCAAAGATGCCGGGAAAGAAATCGGGAGGGTGCCGCTCGCCGGAATTCCACATCATGCGCTCGATCGCTACTGCGCCATGCTGGTGGAGCGGGGCTATGCCGTCGCCATTTGTGATCAGACGGAAGATGCAGCAGATGTGCAGGGGCGACTAGTGCAGCGGGAAGTTACGCGTGTCATCACTCCGGGAACCATCCTGGAAGAGGGGATGCTGAATGCCCGTCGCAATAATTATTTAGTCGCTGTTGTGATGGCCGGAAGCCACTGGGGTTTGGCCGTTACTGACGTTTCAACGGGGGAATTTCTCACCACTCAATCCAATGACCTGGATCAGCTTGGTCAGGAATTGATGCGATTGCAGCCGTCCGAAGTATTGGTGCCCACGAATGCTCCGGATTTAGGGGGACTGCTGCGACCGGGCGAAAAATCAGAGCATTTGCCCGACTGTCTGCCGCCTCAGTTTTGCTATACCTTGCGTCCGCAGTCTCCCTTTACTCAAGCCGAGGCACGACAGCGATTGTTAGAACGGTTTCGGGTGCGATCGCTTGAAGGGATGGGCTGCGAACACCTGCCACTGGCGATTCGAGCGGCTGGAGGCTTGCTGGAATATCTGGAAGACACCTCCAAAGAAATGCCCCTCCTGCTCCAGCCGCTTTGTACCTATACCCTGACCGAATACCTGGTGATTGATCACCAGACCCGCCGCAATTTAGAAATTACTCAAACGGTGCGCGACGGGACGTTTCACGGTTCTTTGCTGTGGGCACTCGATAAAACCGTGACCGCTATGGGCGGACGAGCGCTGCGCCGCTGGCTGTTGCAACCCCTACTCGACATTGCCGCGATTCAAGCTCGACAGGACACCCTTCAAGAATTAATTGAGCGGGGCAGCTTGCGGCAAACCTTACAGCAGTTGCTCAAGCAAATTTATGACCTGGAACGGCTTACGGGTCGGGCCGGAGCGGGTACCGCCAATGCGCGCGATCTCGTTGCCCTAGCCGATTCGCTGTTAAAACTACCTGACCTGGCTCAGCTCGTTGCAACGGCTAAATCGCCCTATCTCACCGCGCTACAAACAGTCTCTCCGGTTCTGGAAGCCCTGGGTCAACGGTTGCGATCGCACCTGGTAGACAATCCCCCGATCTATCTAACCGAAGGCAACCTGATCCGCCAAAACGTCAACGCCCAACTCGATAGCTTACGTCAACAAATCGACGCCGATCGCCAGTGGATCGCGCAACTCGAAACCACTGAGCGTCAGCGTACAGGCATCTCTAGCCTGAAAGTTGGCTTCAGTAAAACCTTCGGCTATTACATTAGTATCTCTCGGGCTAAATCAGGAGACAAATTACCAGATGGTTACACTCGCAAACAAACGCTGACCAACGAAGAGCGATATGTCACAGTTGAACTAAAAGAACGGGAAAGCGCAATTCTCAACGCTCAAAAAGACCTTAATGATCTGGAATACAGTATCTTTGTCGGCCTCCGCAGCGAATTGAGTGAACATGCCGAGTTAATTCGAGCCGTGGCCAGGGCGATCGCCGCTGTGGATGTTCTGGCGGCATTAGCTGAAATCGCGGTATACCAAAACTATTGTCGGCCTCAGATCGTTCCCACACGAGAAATTACGCTTATCGAAGGTCGCCATCCGGTCGTAGAGCAATCGCTGCCCGCAGGCTTTTTTGTCCCCAACTCGACCCAATTAGGCCATCAAGCTGCGGATGGTGCAGCGGCACGAGAGACAGACAATTCGTTGAAATACTCAGAAGATGGCTCCACGGCTGAGTCAGCGGCTCCAGATTTGATCATCCTTACCGGGCCAAATGCCAGCGGCAAAAGCTGTTATCTACGTCAGGTCGGTTTAATTCAACTGATGGCGCAGGTGGGTAGTTTTGTTCCGGCCAAAGCGGCAACGTTGGGCGTGTGCGATCGCATCTTCACTCGCGTAGGAGCTGTAGACGATCTCGCGACGGGACAATCCACCTTCATGGTGGAAATGAATGAAACCGCTAATATTCTGAACCACGCCACACCGCGATCGCTGGTATTGCTGGATGAAATTGGTCGGGGAACGGCCACCTTCGATGGACTGTCGATCGCCTGGGCCGTGGCCGAACATCTGGCTACCGAGATTCGCGCCCGCACGATTTTTGCGACTCATTATCATGAGCTGAACGAACTGGCGTCTATCCTGTCAAACGTGGCGAACTATCAGGTGATGGTCAAAGAAATGCCAGACCAAATCATCTTTCTACATCAGGTTCGTCCCGGTGGAGCCGATCGCTCCTACGGAATTGAGGCAGGACGTCTTGCCGGATTGCCTGCCTCTGTCATTCAGCGAGCGCGACAGGTCATGCAGCAAATTGAAAAACATTCTCACATAGCGGTCGGGCTACGTAAGGGAGGCACTGCTGCGGTGACATCCGAGAAAAATGGCAAGAGCAAACGCGTGTCAGAGAATAATCCAATCGAACAGCTCGATATCTTTGGATAGCGTGAATTCGAAGATGGTGCGATCGAACTCGCGTTGGATGACACCGACAGTAGTTACATCTAAAATTCTTGATGGTTTCATAGAGACTTCACAAGTTCCTCAGATTTCCTTTTTAAGCTTAAAGTAGAGTCACTTAAAAAGGTTTTAAATGTCATGGGTGTAAAACACGGCGACACTCAAGATGCTTTTCCGTTGCGTCAATTTATCCGGCAACTCTTCTTTTCACCCTTGTCTACTGTGGTCTGGAGTCCAGCGCGATTTTGGTTCTTCTACAAAATTCAATTCCTTCAACAGTGCTGGAATCTAGAAGATACCTATGAAATCGATTCTCTCAGACTTTTAGAACGCTGTTGGCTGATGCAATCGATACTGCCTCCCAACGAAATATCTCTGCAAGATTCCCCAGATAATCAAGAACAACAGCATCTCGACAAATAGATTAGTCGTGTTGTTAGTGTAACTACAGGTACAGAATCACCGTAAACCGCCGTTTTGGCGGTTACACTCAGCATTGAGGCGACAGTAATATAGCAGCTTGCGCAGCACCTCTCGCTACAACTCCAAATGACAAAGCGCAGTGTATTACAGCTTTATTGTTTAAATGATGCTTCGTTGAACTGTTTATAGCACTACGCATTCACATTATGACAAAGGGGCGTGGGGGCTGCGCCCCCAGCCAGGGGTTCCACCCCTGCACCCCGTCCTAACCTTTATCAGTACTGCTATAGGAGATTTTCGAGAAACAACATACCTGTATAGGATGGGTAAAGCAAAGCGTGCCCATCTGTCAAAGCTTTGGGATGGGCACGGGCGAACCCCTTTGCCCATCCTACGGTTCAACTATCGGTCAGTTCTTTCCTAGAAATCCCCTTAGATGTTCACACTCGTTACCAACAGCAATTCTCAGGATGCAAACCGCCGAAACGGCGGGTTTACGAGGCATACCGTAATTGCAAATTGAGGTGGTGAGCACAAAGCACTCACCACCTCAACTGGAAAAACTCTAACTTTCAAGAGGTCTACTGTGATTTTTAATGTAAGCGATACGTTTAAGCTGGGCAAGGAATCGGTTCTGGAGAGGCTAATGCAAGAATGTGATAGCAGGAAGGTGTTTCTTCGCCCAGCACTTCATTAATTCGATCTCTAATTAAAATATGAAGTTGCTGAATGGAATCATCAAAATTGTGTTGGACGTGTAAAACTCCAGTTTGGCACTGATAGTTTTTACCGAAGTATCCAACAAAGTACGTGTAGCGGTTCGCGTTGGGAGCGTCTAGAACGAAATCTTTCATTTGATAGATCTGGAATGATGACGTTGAATACGTGTAGCGAGAGACGTAGGGGATAGTTTTACCTCTATAGCTCTATAATTCCCCAATTTATCAATTTGATCATCATACGTTCGGCTCACCCTTGAAGGTGAATATGAAGAGAGAAGACCAAACCTACATCAGTCTATTGTATTTCTACATGGTGTCAACTAAGAAATCCAGATTAATTATCAAACCTATTTGTTTAAATGATGATTATTCGTCCCTATCATTCCTCTGACCAACGTCAGGTTGTGGAGTTGGTTCTCAGCATTCAGCGAGATGAGTTTGCGATCCCCATTACCATTCATGATCAACCCGATCTGCTGGAGATTCCCAATGTGTATCAGTGCGATCGCGGTAATTTTTGGATCGCTAAAACGTCGGATCAGCAAATTATCGGTACGATCGCACTGATCGATATTGGTCATCAGCGGGGAGCATTACGCAAAATGTTTGTGCATCGGGAATTTCGCGGTAAAGCGATCGGCTGTGCCCAAACGCTGCTAGATACGCTGCTTGCATGGGCGCGGGATCATGGCATGACGGAGATTTACCTGGGAACGATTGATGTCTTTAAGGCCGCTCACCGATTTTATGAGAAGAACGGATTCGTAGAACTACCGGAATCAGACGTTCCCTCTTATTTTCCTAAAATGACGTCAGACACCAAATTCTATACGCTGAAGCTGTGAGTGAGATGTCACAATGGGTGACTATACAAGTGGTGCGTCGGGCGGGAAATGCCGACCCGACCTGAAATTGCGACTTTAAATGTAATACATCGGGTTGGTTTGCCGATAGGCATCGCGTCGCTGGCACAAATCTTGCAGCGTATAGTGACTCAAGATGGACTGAGCCGCATTCCTGGCCTGCTGCCAAACTTCATCAACCACATTTTTTTCTATCGTCGGTTGGGTTGAGCCATCTGTCTCTTTTGGATGACTGTCGCCCTCCACCGACGAAACAATGTCTAGCAGCGTAATCTGCCAGGGCTCTCGTGCTAACACATACCCTCCTTTTGCCCCACGGTGGCTTTGCACTAACCCGCTGCGTCGCAAATTCGTCAAGATTTGCTCCAAATAGCGATCGGGCATGGCTTGATGAGCCGTGATCTCGCTGATCTTTAGAGGCTCTTTACGGGCATGATGGCTGGCCAGCTCTAGAAGCGCCAGCAATGCGTATTCAACTCGTGATGACAGTTCCACAAATATTTTTTCAAGAAGTAGAAGACGTTATCTCAGTATAATACGGTTTCCCGACTGAAATTTAGTGGTTTTAAACTTGAAAATTATAAAGACGTGACTTCGACGAATGTGCAAATGGTGTTTCGCACGATGCGCGGGGCACCATTTGCACTATTTCACCACACGTCGTGCGGCTGAATAGCGCTGTCGAATTCCCGTTATAAAGGAGTGTGTGGGCTTCGCCCACAGCCAGGGGTGAAACTCTTGCGCCCCGGCCTAATTCAATGACTCAGTTAGATGTGCAATTCTTACTGACCTAACCGTTGGCGCATCTGGTCTCGCAAGCTTTGAGCGTCGGGATAATTGGGTTGAATCTGTAGCGCTTTGTCAACCGATGCGATCGCCTCTTGATATCGACGCAAACTCCACAAAGCGGCACCCCGATTATTCCAGGCTTCCGCAAAGGTTGGATCAAACCCAGTCGCTTTATCAAACGCAGCTACGGCTTCGGCAGGTTTATTCAATCGCAACAAGGCTGTTCCTTTGTTATTCCAAGCTTCCGCAAAATTAGAGCGCAGGGCGATCGCCTGATCATACAGTTGAATCGCCTCCTGTGGACGCTGCTGAGCTTCCAGCGCATAGCCCTTACTCCACAGCGCCTCCGGGTATTTAGGATTAAGCTTGAGAGCGGCATCGCAAGACGCGATCGCGTCCTGTGTTTTTTGCAGCGCATTGAAGCTATAGCACTTTCCCCAGTGCGCTTCAGGAAGATTGGCATCCAGGGCGATCGCCTGGTCATACAGCCCGATCGCCTGTTGATATTGGGTCTGTTGACGCAGTTGGTTAGCTTGAGTAACTAGCTCGGTCGCTTTGGCTCGATTATCTGGAGAGGGTGACGGAGCAGGGGCGGCTGACTGGGGAGAGGAGCCAGTCGTCGGCTGAGGGGGAGAGGTAGGCCGCATCCCAAAAAATCCGAGAGCGACTGCGATCGCACCTGCGGCGGGGAGTAGCCAAGCCAGTCGGTTTGCTTGCCGTTTTTGAGGGTAAGACGTTAGCGTAGCAGGTTCCCCAGTGGCTAAGGCATTGGGTTGAGGAACGACTAGCGGTTCGGTCGGCATAGCACTCAGGCCAAGCGTTGGAGCCAGCGATGGTATCGGGTTCGATGGCGCAGGTGGTTCAGCCTGCCATTGCACCGTGTTGTCCGTTGATACAGAGTATTGGTCAGACGCGAAGGTTTCATCGCTAGCGGGTTTAGCCGACGAAGACGGAACGTTAGATGGACTGGGAGAATCGACGGCTAAAGACCCTGTATTGGGGATATCGGCGGAGAGAGAAGCGATCGCCCGCACAGCTTCCGCCGCCGTTGGATAGCGAGCGCGAAAGTCATAGCGAATCATCGTATCCAGCACATCAGCAAATTCGGGGCTGAGCTGCGGAACTAGATGTCGCCACTGAATTTCACCTGTCTGCGGATCTTCATGCAACATTCGCGGTGATATGCCCGTTAATCCCTGAATGGCGACCATGCCAACCGCGTAAATATCACTGCTAAAGCGGGGATTGCCGCCAATTTGCTCGTTGGGCATGTAGCCCTGGGTGCCAATGGCGATCGTTTGTGTCGGGCCGGAGTTAGGATTAGCCAATTGAGTGGTCGCCTGCTTGACAGCACCAAAGTCAATCAGAACAATCTTGTTATCATGACGACGACGGATCAGGTTAGCTGGTTTGATATCGCGATGAATCACATTACGCTGATGCACAAACGACAGCACACCCAGCAAATCGTGCAGAAAAGCGATCGCCTGTGCTTCTGTCCAGCGTTGGTCACCCACTAGCTCATCGGTCAGTGGCTCCCCAACGATTAACTCTTGCGCCAAATAAAATTCTTCTTGATGCTCAAAGTGGGCCAGCAATCGAGGAATCTGAGGGTGATCGCCAAGCTGATAAAGCACTCTGGCTTCAGTGTCAAACAGCCGCTTTGCCGTTTGTAGGTTAAAGGCATCCGTCAACTGAGGCTTCAGACGTTTAATCACACAGCGGGGCGTATCGGGCAAATGCAAATCTTCGGCTAAAAACGTTTGCCCAAATCCACCCACTCCCAGTTGTCCGAGCAGGCGATAGCGACCGCCTAACAGCGTTTCAGGTGTAGTCGATCGAAAAAATCGTAAAAAGTCCACAGCCTTGCTGACCTTACATGTTCAACTAACCGACAAACACCCTGCAACCGTTAAACTCTCCCAATATAACGTGAATTCCACCATCCCAAAAAGAATGCCCCTCACTGACGTGAGGGGCATTCTTTTTGGGGATTGATTAGTCGCGTCGTCCAGTAGAAACAGGTTCTGATTCTAGCTCAGGTTCAAAATGCGATCGCTTCTTCATTCGGTCGGTTAAGGACACTACCACGATGTATAAGATAGGCACCATAAACAGACTCAGAAAGGTCGCCACAAACATTCCGCCAAATACTGCTGTACCCAGCGACTGACGGCTTCCGGCTCCAGCCCCTGTGGCGATCGTTAGTGGGAAAATCCCCACCAGCGTCGAAAAAGCCGTCATCAGAATCGGCCTTAACCGTTGCTGTGATGCTTCCACGGCGGCTTTGGCAATCGAAAGCCCCGTTTCTCGCAGTTGGTTGGCAAATTCCACAATCAGAATGGAGTTTTTGCTCGCCAACCCGATCAGCATCACCAATCCCACCTGGCAATACACATCGTTTTGCAATCCTCGCAGCGATTGAGCCGTCAGCGCACCCAAAATCGCCAGAGGCACAGCCAGCATAATGATCAGCGGATCGACGTAATTTTCATACTGCGCCGCTAACACCAGGAAGACGAATATCAGACCCATGCCAAAGATGAATGGTGCCTGTCCACCCGATTCAATTTCTTCTAGAGACGTACCCGACCATTCATGTTCAAAACCGGGTGGCAACACTTCAGCAGACACCGTTTCCATCGCCTGAATTGCATCGCCGGAACTGTACCCTGGAGCAGGACTACCGTTCACTTCAATGGAGCGGAACAGGTTGTAATGGTTAATCGTTTGTGCACCTGTGCGGGACTCCAGTCTGATCAGACTGCTCATCGGAATCATTTGATCCGTGGCTGAGCGGACGTAAAGCTGGCCGATATCTTCGGGCTTAGATCGAAATTGCTCATCGGCCTGAACATACACCCGATAATTTCGTCGGCCTAACGCAAAGTCATTCACGTACTGAGACCCGATCGCCGTTTGCAGCGTATCAAACACATCCTGCACAGACACCTGAAGGGCTTCTGCCGCATCGCGATCGACTTCTACCAACATCTGCGGCGTACTGGCCGCATAGGTACTGAAAACTGCCTGTAATCCTTTGGTTTGGTTCGCTTTGGCGACCAACTGACCAAATGCGGCCAAGAAAGTATTCAAATCTGGATTACCGCGTCGGTCTTGCAGTTGATATGAGAAACCGCCGTAGTTTCCTAAACCTTGAATAGGTGGCGGGTTCACCGGAAACACCCTGGCTTCCGTGATGCCCATAAACTTCCCAAACATGTTGCCGATAATGGCCTGCACCGATTGACCGGGACCCGTGCGCTCTTTCCAGGGGGTCAGCGTGGTGAAAATAGCACCGCTGTTTGCCGTGTTGCCACTGCCCAGACTAAAGCCGCCCACGGCAAAGACACCCACCGCTTCAGGAAGGGCAATCAGATCTTTCTCAATCTTCTGCATCACCTCATCGGTGTAGTTCAGCGAGACGCCTTCCGGTGCCTGGATCAGGGTAATGAAATAGCCCTGGTCTTCCTCCGGTAGAAATCCAGTAGGAACAACGGTATAAAGCCATGCTGTGCCAACTAATGCCAGCGCAAACACCCCTACAACGACGGCTCTGAATCGTACCAATCCACCCAGCGATCGCTGATAGCGTCGTCGAGTCCAGTCTAAGCCGCGATTAAATGGCCCAAAGAACCAGTCAAGCCAGCGCGGTGGCCCCTGTCCCGGTCGGAGCAACAGCGCACATAAGGCAGGTGTGAGCGTTAACGCCAGGAACGTAGAAACGGCGATCGAGAAGGCAATGGTTAAGGCAAACTGACGGTAAAGCGCGCCTGTCGTGCCGGGGAAAAAAGCAACCGGAACAAACACCGCCATCAACACGAGCGATGTCGCAATAACGGCACTGGTGAGTTCTTGCATCCCGGCGATCGCCGCCTGCCGTGGCCCCAATCCCTCTTCTTGAATCTTTTTGCTGATATTCTCCACTACGATAATGGCGTCATCCACCACCATTCCCGTGGCTAGCGTCAGACCAAACAACGTCAGCGAATTGATGGAAAATCCAAAGACTTTCACGAAGATAAACGTACCGATCAGCGCGACTGGAATCGTGATACTGGGAATCAGTGTGGTTCGCCAGTCTTGCAGGAAGATAAAGATGATCAGCACCACCAGCACAATCGCGATGATCAGCGTGATCAGCACTTCCTCCATTGACGTTTCCACAAAGCTCGTGGTGTCAAAGGCCACGCGATATTCCAATCCGGGTGGAAAGATTTCGGCCAGATGAGCCATCTCTTCCTTCACGGCATGAGCTACGTCCAGCGCATTACTGCCGGGTAGCTGGGTAATCCCCAAACCCACAGCCTGTTTGCCGCGATAGCGCAGGAACGAGTTATAGTCTTCCGCGCCCAGTTCAACCCGACCCACGTCTTTAAACTTAACCAGCGTACCGTCACTTTCAGTCCGCAGCACCAGATTTTCAAACTGCGAGGGGTCCGTGAGTCGGCTTTCAGCCCGTAAGTCAAGCTGATACATCTGATTATCTGGCGCAGGCTGTTGACCAATTCGCCCAATACCCGCCTGCAAGTTTTGCGCATTCAGGGCATCAACGACATCCTGGGGTGTGAGCTTGCGGCTGGCTAATTTATTGGGGTCTAGCCAGAGCCGCATGGCATACTGACGTTCCCCAAAGATGATGACGTTCCCCACGCCGCGAACTCGTTTCAGTGCGTCAACGACGTACAGGTCAGCGTAGTTACTAATGAAAATCGGGTCATATTCGTTGTTGTCGGTAAATAGCCCGATCGCCATCAAAAAGTTGCTGGCCTCTTTGTTAACCACGACCCCCGTTCGCTGCACACTTTCGGGCAACTGGGGTTGAGCGACCGACACCCGGTTTTGCACGTCTACCGCCGCGATGTCGATGTCTCGTGAACTATCAAAGGTGACGGTAATCGTGCTGGTACCCGTATTGCTGCTGCTAGAGGACATATACCTCAAGCCCTGCACCCCGTTAATTTCCCGTTCCAGGATGCTGGTGACGCTACTTTCTACGGCCTCCGCATCAGCTCCGGTGTAAATTGACGTAACCGTGACTTGAGGTGGGCTGATGTCAGGATATTGGGCGATCGGTAGTGTGGGAATACTAACCGCCCCTAATAGCAAGATGATAATGGCGCAGACCGTGGAGAAGACAGGTCGCTTAATGAAATAATTGACGAACATGCTCTTCAGTGAAGGTTAGGGACTAAATGGAGAAATACGAGTGATCTATCCTCCCTGCTGACTGACTTGTCCTTGAGTTTGAGCTTGTGGGGCGATCGGCACACCATCTGCGAGATTCAATACTCCTGACACCACGATCTGATCTCCAGGTTTTAATCCTTCAAGCACCTGATAATTATTTCCCTGAATGCTGCCGAGTTTCACTGGACGCTGTCGGGCAATTAGCGCGGGAGCAGCCTGTGGCGATTGTCCCTGGGGAGCCTGCCCTTGCGGAGACTGTCCGGCTTTCGATGGGTCAGGCCGTTCTGCCACAAACACAAAGGTTTGTCCACCCAAACGAGAAATGGCTGACGTGGGCACTAAAACGCCGGGGCTTTGATCCCAAATCACTCGTGCCCGCACAAATTGACCATCGCGCAATCGACTGTCGCTGTTGTCAAATGTTGCTTTCACCAAAATCGTTTGCGCTTGCGGATCAACTCTGGGGGAGATAAAGCTGATCTGTCCGTCTTTCAGGGGTTTACCCTGAGAATCTGTAATTTGCACAGGTAGGCCAATTCGCAATTCTGGCCCTTTATCTAGAGGAATAGAGATGCGCAGATCTAAGGATTCGCTTTGAGTCAGCGTCGCCAAGATATCTCCAGATTGCACATAATCACCGACCTTAGCAGGGACATCGCCCACCGTTCCAGTAAAGGGTGCAGTGACGCGCGTATCGGCGACATCCTGACCCACCGCAGACGCGTTTTCCTGGGCCTGTCGCACCAGCGCGTCTTGTTGAGCAACACTGGCTTGAGCAGCTCGAATGCGCTGTTCTGTTGCTCTCAACTCGGCGGCGGCAGTATCTCGCTGCTGGACGGCCTGGTCAAGATCCTGCTGAGAAGACGCACCTTCTTGAGTCAACGCTCTCGTGCGTCGCAGATTCGTCTCCTGCAATCGCAGATCGGCCACATCAGAAATCCGCTGGGCCTCCTGTGCTCTGACCTCAGCCAGTGCATTTTCGCGAGCGGCCCTGGCGGCTGTAATGTTAGCCGTGGCGCTGGCTAAACTGGCCTGACTACGATCGGGCTTGAGCTGCACCAATAAAGCACCTGAACCGACGCGATCGCCTGATGTCACTGGAATTTGCACAATTCGCCCGTCCGCTTCCGCTCGCATTTGAACCGAACGACGCGATTCCAAATTGCCTACAAATTCTGATGAATCTTCTACCGTTCCAGTTTGAATTCTGGCAATTTGTACGGGAATACTTTGGGGTTGCTGAGCATCGGCGGCAGGGCCACCTTGACGGCAGCTTACGGTAAACCCCAGCATCAATGAAACAAGGATAAATTTGCTGATTTGAACAGCACCAACGTTTGCCATTTGAACCTTGAACTATTAGGCAGAATTAAAATGAATAGAGAGACGTGTAAGACAATCTGCAATAGCGCGCTAAAACCCAGTTTCACAGTGTGCAGAATAGAAGCTGGGTTCATGTCTAAACCATGTTCATCCACTAAACATTCACCAGGAAAGGTTTAGGTCAAGCTTACTCATCGTCAGAAGATGAGGCGAACGTGCTTGAACTCGCAAGGAGGTTTAACCGCTCTAAACGTTACACTGCCGAATTGATGGGAAAAATGTGAGTGTTTAAAAAATGCGTATTTTACACGAATAACATGCTTGAAAGGTTATCATTCAATTTTTTTAATGTCTACATCCACCTGAAGGTATCTTGTCCCTCCAATCTGTGGTAAGACCTGGAAGTGATTACACTTTACTGTTCAAGAGAGTAAAAGCTTCATCCTAGAACGTGTTTTACAGCGGTTTTCAATCGCTTAAAACCCGGTTGTTTTTTTGAGAGCCGCGCGGAGCGCGGCTCTC
>DATNPS010000263.1:0-29086 GCA_036703095.1 Crinalium sp.
TGGACCCCCACTGAATGACTCCCTTGCTTGATAAAACCCGTTTCATCAACCGCTAAAATTCCATCCTCTCGTCCAAGTGCTTCTGTGACATACTGACGCACCTCCTGGCTCACCGCTTCTGCATCCCACCGAGCACGTCCCAACAGATGTTGAAACTGATATGGGGTTTGATGCCCGACTTGCTCTGCCATCTGCCAACCGTTTTTACGTTCCACTGGACTCATCAAGGCTTGTAAGTAATCAAACGCGCTTTGACGAGCTTCCAACCGAGCAAAGTGTTGACCAATACGAGATTGAAAGGATTTGAGGACATTGCTCCACTCTGACAATGTGTCTAACGCTGAACCGCTCAGAAAGGGATTGGCAGATTCCAACATGGCTATCCTCCACTTCATCTGCAAGATAGCTTACATTATCTACAACTGTAATACTGAGGATTATTAGGCATGACATAAAGAGCCAAGCGATCGCGATCGTTCGACTGTAATCGACGAATGATAAATCCTTCAGGTGATTGAGGAAAACGTTGAGCCATTGATTGAAGTCTACTTCTGTCCGTGATAATTGAACACCGGCTGCCAAATAGAACGAGTAGGGAGGAGCCCCTTCTTCATGTGGATGAAGACAACGGAATACCGCTCTCTCAGCCACTAGCTTTGAGATTCATAAGTTAGAATTCTCGATGCCACCTGTTCTCCTTCATAACCTTTTTCTCACCCATTTGACAGCCCGGTTCAGAGGGTTTGAATATGGAGGCTTATGCGACCAGTAGTTCTTCTGCCCAAGGGGAAGCGTCAAGCGTGAGGGGCGAATTGAGCCTCCAGGCGTTGAATGCATTACAATTTGGAGAACCATTGTCAGGAAAGGGCATACCCTGATTAAAACACCAATGAGTACTCCTGTGATTGGCACTTCATGCGGCTCCATTAATGAAACTACTCCGAAAGGACTGGAAGCTGCGCCTATTCATTCGGAGGCACTATTTGCTGACCCTACCTTGACAAATACCCAGCTTGAGGATCTGGGAATCACGATCGCTCAGTACCATCTCACGCCCAACGATGTTGAGTTTTCGCCTCTACCAGCCCATACAATCACCTGGAATATGGGTGAACCAGGAGATTTAGTTAAACGAGAAGGAAAGCGTAGTCAACGAGTCTGGATGAATCAGGGGAGTATAACCTTGACTCCCGCAGGACAGGCACGCCATTGGTGTTGGAGCCACAGTACGGATATTTTACTCCTGCAACTGTCCCCTCAATTCATGTCGCAGGTGGCGATCGCCTCAGAGATTGACATCCATCAAATCGAGTTAGTTAATCGTTTTGGAATTTACGACGCTCAGATGGAATGGCTTGGTCAATCTCTGCTGGCGGAGATGCAGTCAAGTGGATTAGCAGGCAGGCTCTATACCGAATCACTTTTAAGTCTCTTAGTCATTCACCTGTTGAGACAGCACTCTGCATTTGGACAGTCGTTGCAAATCGATCGAAGGCAGTTTTCGTCCTCTCGGCTAAAACAGGTATTAGAATATATCCACGATCATTTGGGACAAAACCTTTCCTTGGCGGATTTAGCAAATCTGGCAAATCTCAGTCCGTCGCGCTTTACACGAGTTTTTCGTCAGGAGACAGGGTTATCACCCCACCAGTACTTAATTCAAGCCCGGATTGAACGGGCAAAACATTTGTTGCGATCGGGCGGTGAGATTTCCATTGGCGACATTGCTCATCAAGTGGGATTTGCCGATCAGAGCCATTTCACTCGTCACTTTAAGCGAATTGTGGGAGTTACACCCAAAACAGTCTTACAAGAGAGCAGAAATATTCTAAATTACAGCCCGAATATTCAAGATAGGCAAACCTGATTCCTGTCATCCTAAATGCAGCCAGCATTGTAGCTCTGTGCAATCCTTGCTGCATAGTTGGACAAAATTATTTGACAAACGGTATGCCCAAACTTTTGATTGTTACCACCAGTCACGATCGCTTTGGTGATGATGGTTCCCATCCGACGGGAGTATGGCTAGAGGAATTTGCTCTGCCTTACATGGAATTTCTCAATCATGGTGTGGAAATGACGATCGCCAGTCCTAAAGGGGGTGCGATGCCCATTGATCCTCGCAGTTTACCGACACCAGAGCAGGAACAGGCATGGGAGAGGGCGATCGAATCAGCAAAGCAAACCATCAAGCTTTCGGAAGTGCGATCGGCTGACTTTGATGCCATCTTTCTTCCCGGTGGTCATGGTCCGATGTTTGATCTACCCAATAATCCAGAGTTACAGGTGTTGTTGCGCGAGTTTTACGAGGCTGGCAAGATTATCAGCGCGGTTTGTCATGGTCCTGCTGGATTGGTGGGTGCAACTCTGGCAGATGGCACACCATTGGTGCAGGGCAAAATTCTCACTGCCTACACCTACTCCGAAGAAGTGGCAGCCAAGCTTGACCAGGATGTTCCCTTTATTCTGGAACATCGACTGCGAGAACTAGGAGCAGAGTTCGTTGCTCATCCCAATAAAGCAGACCATGTGGAACGAAATGGACAACTGATTACGGGACAGAATCCTAATTCCAGTGCCAGCATTGCCAGAAGCGTGATCGCGGCTCTAGATAATGCCCTGCCACCGATTTTTACTCAAACTCCAACGACGATCGCCCCCGCAAGAACGATTACCAGTTTTCCACTCAATACGTTTTTAGAAAATATTGCTGTTGATCCTCAGGGAAATCTCTTCATCACCAGTTATGAAGAAGGGAAAGTTTACCGAGTCACACTTGATGGTGCGATCGCTGAGATTGCCAATGTCAATGGAAATGCCGCTGGAATTGTTGTTGACTCTCAAGGAAATTTGCTAGTTGCAGGTGCGACTCAGGAAAAAATAGCAACCGTTTTCTGTATTACTCAGAACGGCAATATTGAGGCGTTGATCACAATCCCCGAAGCCATTTTTCTGAATGGTATGACTCCCTTAACGGATCATCGTTATTTAATTGCCGATTCCTACAAAGGTGCAATTTGGGAGGTTAATGTCGTTGAGAAAACGGCTCATATTTGGCTGCAAGACGATCGCTTAGCCCGCTCCAACCCAAATCATCCCTTTCCGGCTGCCAATGGCTTGAAAATCTATAACAATACGCTCTATGTCTCTAATACTCAACGACAGCATTTAATTCGGGTTCCCATTCACAGTGACCTCACGCCTGGTTCTCCCGAACGATTTCTGACTAATGTTAATCTGGATGACTTTGCCTTTGACAAGCAGGGAAATTTGTATGGCACTACCCATGTTTACAACAGTGTGGTGAAGATTACGACCGATAGACAAGTTACGACGATCGCCACCGCAGAGCAGGGAGTTGCAGGCAGTACAGCATTAGCCTTTGGGCGTAGTGCAGGAGATCACACCAGCCTCTATGTCACAACCAATGGCGGGATGTCGTTGCCCCTACCCACTGGTTTAGAAGTCGCTAAAGTCGTTTGTTTGGAAATTGGTATAGAAGGATTAATCTAGTAATCATGAAATTTGCCCTTCAATGTATCCTCGCAAACGATTCTAGCGATAAGCGAATCAGGTTACGAACAGAACACTTACGCTATATCGAAGCTCACAAAGAACAAATTTTCTGTGGTGGTCCCACATTAGATGACAATGGCAATCCCGAAATGATGCTAATCATTTTAGATGTACCTGATCTAGCCTCTGCTGAGGCATTCATTCAAGTTGAACCCTACAATCGTTCTGGTGTGTTTGAACGAATTACGATTCGGCAATGGAGACAGATATTACCAGAGTCTCACCCCGGAGAATTATTGCAGCAAATCCAAAATCATTGAGGTTTGCGAATTTAGTTTGAACTTTCAAGGATAAGATTCATGAGAATTGGCATCATTGGTTCTGGAAATATGGGCAGTGCTCTCGGTAAGCTCTGGGCACAACAGGGGCATGAGGTGATGTTTAGTTATTCTCGCGATCGCACTAAGTTAGAGGCGATCGCGGCTGACGCAGGTGCTAACGCTCAAGTAGGAAGTCCTGCTGAAGCAGTCGAATTTGGCGAAGTGATTCTTTTCGTGGTGCCGTGGAAAGCGGTGAATGATGCTTTGACTCAAGTAGGCTCTTTTGCGGGTAAAGTTGTGATGAGCTGCGTAAACCCACTAAAAACCGATTTGAGTGGGTTAGAAGTGGGCACCTCTACCTCCGGGGCAGAAGAAATTGCCAAACTCATTCCAGATGCGAAAGTGATTGAAGTATTATTTCCCTTCGCAGAGATTCTACAATCGGGTTCTCTTCAATTTGGCGATGAAGCAGCAACGCAATTTTATTGTGGAGATCATGCAGATGCAAAGGCGATCGTTGCCTCATTGATTGCTCAACTGGGACTCAATCCCGTTAATGCAGGTTCTCTCAGCAATGCTCGCTATCTGGAGCCGTTAGGCATGCTACTCGTTCAACTTGCCTATGGCGGCGGTATGGGAGCAACGATCGGCTTGAAGTTGCTGCAACGATAGAACTTAATCGTGCTAGAAAGTCTCAAACCTGAGAGCATTAACGTTGCAGAAGTTTAAACGCAATATTTCGTCCTAGCTTTTGCCCATAGGCTAACTTACCCCAAAGTTGCGCGAGCGATTCCAGTAATCCAGAATTGGCAAGTGAGCCGACATTCACAGGTTCAAAGCCGATATCAGTAGCCAACTGGGCAGCGATCGCGTTTGCGTCGGCATCATCCCCGGCATAAAACATTGTCAGAGCTTCGGAGCCATATTGGGGATTCGCCATATTTTCCCATCCAGTTGTGTTGAAGATTTTGACTACCTTCGCCTGGGGAATCCAGGTTGCCACTCGTTCTCCACCAGAAACGGGATGATGTTGATCGGCATTGGCACTGAAGTTAGGATTGGTACAATCCAGTAAGATTTTGCCCTCTAAATTAGAGAGCGTTCCCAACGTTTCTTCAACCGCTCCCCACGGCAGCGTGAGAACAATCACGTCCCCAAAATCAGCAGCATTCTGCAACGAGCCTGCTTTCGCGTTTCCTCCAGCCTCAGATAATCGTGCTTGCAAGTCGGGTGACTGCGGATCTCGCGCACCAAAGCAGATTTCATATCCCTGCTTTGCCCACGCCTGTCCTAGCGTGCCGCCAACATTGCCTGATCCTAAGATGCCGATTTTCATAATTACCTCTATTCGTCAGATTTTTTAAACTCCCAGAGCCTCAATGACTAGCTGAACCGCTGCTGCTCCAGAATATTGCTGTGCTCATGGCAACTCCTAACCTCCCGACAATCAAGCGGTGTGCTACACGCAATGCCACCTTTTCCTTATGATGGACAGACTTATGCTATTTGTCTAATCGATTATTGGTATGACAGGTATCCATCACATGAATATGGCAGCGGTAGATCTGAACCTGCTGATTGTCTTTGATGCACTGATGCAGGAGCGTAATGTCACTCGCGCTGGGCAACGATTGGGTTTGAGCCAACCCGCAACGAGTGCGGCACTGTCTCGACTGCGGCATTTATTTGAGGATGAGTTGCTGGTGAAAACAGCGAGTGGTATGGAACCGACATCGAAAGCGTTGCAGTTGGCAGAAACCCTGCAATCGCCCCTGCTGCAAATTCAGGCAGCGCTGACAGCCCAAGAACCATTTGTCCCAGAAACCTCCGATCGCATTTTTCGCCTTGGGATGTCGGATTATGCAGAACTGGTGCTGCTGCCAGAATTGATGCAACAACTATCTCAACAAGCCCCCCATGTGCAAATTCAGGTGCGAGCCACGGATCGTCAGGAAGCCTTGAGTTTGCTCGATGAGGATCACATTGATCTGGCGATCGGCTTTTATCCCAATTGTTCATTCTGGCATCGGCAGCAGGTGTTATTCGAGGAAGAGTTTGTCTGTGTGTGTCGCCAGAACCACCCTGCCGTTCAGCAGCAGTCGCCCACCTTGGAGCAATATCTGAATGCGGCTCATCTGCTTGTTTCATTGCGGGAAGATCGAACTGGACGAATTGATCAAATTTTGGCAAACCAGGATATGCAACGTCGCATCACATTGACCATTCCACACTTTCTGCTCGCTGGGTTTATCCTGGCACGAACCGATCTACTGGCAGCCTTGCCTCAAAGATTGGCTCAGGTTTGGGCTGACTTTTTGCCCCTACAACTCTTACCACTACCGATGCAGGTCCCTGGCTTTGCTCTGTCAATGCTCTGGCACGGCAAGAACCACGATGAAGCCGGACATCAGTGGTTACGTTCCCTCTGTATGGCAAGTATTTAACCGGATAAAACGCAAACGTAGCAATCAATTCAAGCATGAAACATTTAACTTTTTAGCACCGGGCTATATTCCAGAGCAGCGCGATCCCAATGCCCTAAATTTGCGGCTGCTTCGTAGGTGGTTTGCAGAAATGCCAGCACCATTGCATCCGGATCGCTTGCCAGTCTTACGGCTTCATAGGGCAAGACAAATTCTTGCATCTCTGGGCTAAAGAATGCCTCTTGAGGTTGCACTGGGTAGTCTTTGAATCCTTCGGGGGCAGGATAGGCGTAAGCGTAAAACAACGCTTCGATTGCACCTTTACCAAACCAGAACCCGCAACTGCTCACCTCATGGGAGTAAGCCTCGCGCGTCACCCAATCTGCCATCCCTGGAACACCACCGGGGTGTTCCGGCGCACGTCGTCCAGAGAATCGAGTCACTGCCAAATCAAAGCTACCCCAGAAGAAATGAACTGGGCTACACTTCCCGGCATAACGAGCGCGAAAAAGAGTTAGTAGGCGAGCGCACTGCACCAACGTTCGCCAAAACCGCTGAACGCATTCTGCATCATAAGCTGTGTGTTCGTTGTCCTGATCAAAAGGAATCGGATCGGTTATTTCCTGGGGCACTGTCCAAAGCTGCACCTCGATTCCGATCTCCTTGAGAGTACTCATGACCGCTTGATAGAAATCAGCCACAGAGCGAGGTGCTAGTGCGATCGTTTTGGTAATCCCATCATTGGTTTCAACCAATAAATAATGATTGAGAAAATCAAAGGTGATTTGAAACGTTCGAGTTCCATAAGGAATTGTTGAAGTGGTCAGTCCTCGCGGTGTGACATACAGCGTCGAATGCCACCAATGATTCACTTTAGGTGCAAGGGACAACCGAATCTTACCGATAATTTGTGTCCATAAATGCAGGGTGGTATTGGTATCTTGCCAAGCTGCAACGGGCAAGGAGGGCCAGATGTCAGGCAATGAAGATGGTATGGGAGTCGCCATGATAGAAACCTCTATGCAAATGAATGGCAGATTTGGCAATCAACGCTGGGTTATTGGTCTCAAGGACAGGGCTTGGGCGGAGGCCATCCAATTTTCGGCAACACATCAGAAATATCAAAAGGAGATCCTGAAGTATCCATCACCGCTTGCACGTCATAGCCTTCTTGACGGGCACTGATGGCAGGATAAACCAGGCACACATCGGTTGTCACACCTGCCATAATAATGTTTTTGCGATCGTGACGAACCACAGTGTCCTTAAACCTCAGATCATCCCAGGTATTCACAATTCCCGCTCGTCTAATTCGGGTTTGGAATGCTTCTGGCAAAATATCTTGTAGCTCCGGCAGCAGCAGTCCCCGAAGGTTTTCCTCCTGGCTGCTGGTCAGCACCACTGGAATATTGAGAACTTTCGCTGTTTTTGCCAAAGCAAGAGCATTCCGCTTCACAACCTCCAGGGGATATTTTTGATTAACTGCATGGTTCCAACTTGGTGATCAATGAGCAGCATCACTGAGTTCTCAGCCGTACAAGAGACGTTCATTTTTTGTCCTTAATTTTGAATACAACAGGCTAGAGAGAGATTCCCTGAGCTTGCATGGCGCGTTGTACCCCTTCATCCTCAGCCATCTGCAACAGAAAACGGTGCAGATTTGGGTAATCCGTAAAGGGCTTTTGCAGGGACTTACCCCAACGGCAAAAGACAAACAGGTAAGGGTCAAGAACCGTGCGGTGTTCTTCAACCATGTAGGTGCGATCGCTCATGTGGCGATCGAGTAATTGAAAGCAGGCATCGATCTGCTTGTAGGCAGCTTCGCGAATTGCATGATACTGATGTTCATCTGCAATATATCGCTGCGGCAAGAAGTAGGGGTAGAAAGCAGGATGTACATCTCCAGTTAAGTAAGACATCCACTTATGCATTTCGTATCGCGCTTCAGGAGTTGGGTTAGCACCCAGATCATATTCTGGGAACTTCTCAGCCAGGTAAAGCAAGATTGCTTCTGCCTCCGTTAGCACCCGACCATCATCTTCGATGAGAGCAGGCACTTTCCCGGCTGGATTAACGGCTAAAAATTCAGGCTCTCGTGTTTTTCCCCGTTCTATACGACCCAATTCAAACGGTTGACCAATCCATTCCAAAACAATGTGAGGCGCAAGGGAACAAGCCCCCGGCATGTAGAACAGCTTCATACTATTTCCTTCCACATAATGACTGAGAAGATTTAGTTGATTTTTCGTGCGCGTAGCGCACGAAAAATCAACTTTTCAAGCAGCCTTTTAGGCTGATAGAGCAAACCTTGGCTAAGCTACCCCTCAGGCTGCCATATCGAACAACAGAACTTCAGCGTTATCAGATGCACTTTGTAACGTAATTTCAGGTTCCCGAATAATAGCGGCACCATCTCCCGCGGTCAGTGTTTGGTCGTTTAGTTTTACAGCATCCTGCACTACCTGGAGCCAAGCTACTCGCCCCTCTGCCAAGGCATGATTGACTACTTCACCATCTTTCAGGAGTGTGGCATACAAATCCACATCCTGATGAATGGTAATTGAGCCATCACGACCATCCCGCGATCCGACTAGACGTAATTGACCGCGCTTTTCATCATCGGTAAACGTTTTTTGCTCATAACCCGGTGTAATTCCCTTCTGCTCAGGCAGAATCCAGATTTGCAGAAAGTGAACGGGTTCTGTTTTGGAAGCATTGTATTCACTGTGCATAATGCCCGTTCCAGCGGACATCCGTTGCACATCCTCAGGACGAATGATCGAACCTGTGCCAATGCTATCTTTGTGCTCCAATGCTCCTTCTAAGACATAGGAAATGATTTCCATGTCGCGGTGCCCGTGGGTACTAAACCCTTGACCGGGAGAAACTTTGTCTTCATTGATGACTCGCAGATCCGCAAAGCCCATATGGTTTGGATCGTAATACTCACCAAAAGAAAAGGTGTGGCGACTATCAAGCCAACCAAAGTAAGCAGAACCACGTTCTGATGCAGGTCGAAGGGTAATTATAGTGGAAACCTCCCATCTGAAGCAGGGGAAGAACTGGAAACGATCAACTTCTCTACTTCTCTTTTGTCTGTGCTTTATGATTATGGTATGAATCCAATTAAAAGACAATACATTATATTAGATACGTATTGTCCTCAATTAATCTACAATTTTTGCAATGGACAAGTTTGAAAGTATTCGTGCCTTTACTCAGGTCGTTAATGCAGGGGGGTTTGCTGCGGCTGCCCGAGACATGGGAGTGTCGCGATCGCACGTCAACAAGCTGGTGATTGCTCTGGAAAATGGACTGGGGGTTCACCTCCTGCATCGCAGTACACGGGTAGTCACCCCTACCGAAACTGGACTGGCTTTCCACGAACGTTGCCTGGAAATTTTGGCGAGTTTAGAAGAAGCGGAACGATCGATTACCCAGCTTCAAGCAGAACCGAAAGGCAGACTTCGGGTGAATGCACCAATGTCTTTCGGCACGATGCATCTGGCATCCGCTCTAGCAGACTTCTTGATGCAATATCCTGAGCTTGAGGTACAACTGACCCTCAGCGATCGCTTTGTTGACCCAATTGAAGAAGGGTTTGATATTACCGTCCGCATTGCCAAACCTCAGCAAAGTTCGAGTCTAATTACCCATGTCATTACAACGGCGCAACGGGTTCTATGTGCCTCTCCAAGCTATTTAGAGAGCCGTGGAGTTCCAACCCATCCGGGTGAACTGCACAAGCATTCCTGTTTGCATTATGGGCAAATTGGAGTTGAAGATCAGTGGAGCTTGAATGGCCCTGATGGTGAGCAACGAGTTTCAGTAACTGGAGTCTTATGTTCCAATAACGGCGAAGTCCTTCGAGATGCAGCCGTTCGAGGATTAGGGATTACATTGCTACCCATGTTCATTGTTAGCCAGCAATTGCAACAAGGACTGCTACAACTCGTTCTGCCCAAGTATTATCCGTCAGAACTTTCAATTTCTGCCATCTATCCCGTCAGTCGCCATTTATCAATCAAAGTGCGTTTGCTGGTTGATTTTCTTCAGCAACGGTTCGGTAATCAACCTGATTGGAAGCCATAGCCCAGACCGGATATTTGAGATTACTGGTTACCAATCACTGGGCGATCGCCTTTGCACATGGCTGAAAAACAGGTGACTTTCAGCCATTTCTGAATCTGTTGGCAGATGAGGTTATCTATTAGTACGTAATTTGGTGATGCTAACAGTAGCTGTAGCATGTGCAGCGATCGCTTCTCCCGTTTCCTGGGATGTGGGGTTGCGATTGTCAATAAGCGCCGCAAAGAAGAAGCTCAAAAAGTACAGCAACTACACGACACTTATGGGAATACAATTACCGATTGTGCGATCGCTACAACCACTCAGTCGCCAGTCTTGCCGTGTTGGGGGATGAGCGCTCCAGTTGGCGACCGGATGGGTTTCAGACCGAGCTATGGGGATGCAACACCACATTTCAATTTCCTATAGTGAAACTGTTAGACTATGGACAGAAGTGGCAAGCGTTAGAGGAGGAGAACAACCTATTTGCAACGGTGGTGATGGCGCATCTCAAGTCCCAGGAGACTCGCGGGGATAGCCAACAGCGCAAGGTATGGAAGTTTAATCTAACGCGACGCTTGTATGAACGGGGATATGAGCGACAGGACATTCTCAACCTGTATCGATTTATTGATTGGTTGATGCAATTGCCAGAGGACTTAGAACTGGAGTTTCGGCGAGACCTAGAACAGCTAGAGCAGGAGGGACAGATGCCGTACATCAGCAGCATTGAGCAGACAGCTAGACAGGAAGGTAAACGAGAGGAAGTAGAGAGCCTTTTAGAAGCAAAATTTGGAGAGGTCGATCCTGAACTGTTAGCTACTATTGGTCAACTCATGCAGCTTCCCGCGACTGAACGTGCTCGACTGATTCTACAGCTCTCTCGCGAGGAACTGATTGCTCGTCTTCGACAAGATGAACAAGTTGAATAGAATTTCCTATACCCCGATCGCCCTTCTATCTTCTTAAAAACACACCTGTTTCACTATGGCTGAGACAGTTATTTTTATTGTGCGATCGCGCACATCCTTCTTCGTTGTTAAGCCCTTCTTCTAGAAGTACTGAACGCACCATACCTCGACTTATGACGCATTGAGGAATCTAGTATTAGAAGATTTTAGATCTCAGCTTTGGCCTAGACTATAGGGTAAAAATTGCCTCACAAAATTGAGCAACACATCCTTTTTCAGAGAATTTAGACAGATTGTCTCTTAAATTGATCAAGCAATTCAAAGAAACGATCTAAAGCATCTTTCTCATCACGAGATAGAAAGAGTATAAAACTAGCCCAAGATTGCGTGGTTTTAATCTCAAATCTATTTTGTAACCACTCTTGAAATTTCGCAAACTCAAGTTCTTGTTCCGTTTGTGGCAATCCTAGTTCATGCCGAGTGAATGAATAACCAAAATAGAATGCTTCAAGTTGAAAAATTGAGAGCCTACCTAGATATATAGCTGGCTTTGATTTTATTTTTTCAAACATATCGTACAAGTCAAGCATAGAAACTCCTACTTCAAAAGACTTTTTACTATTCAAATGGTTGATAACTAACTTGATGTAGTCCGTCAAATGAATCTAATTTACTAAGCCATATATCTTTCCTGACTCCCCTTGGATTAATATTGTCGAAAACAACTTCAACTCCGTTAATCTCAACTAAAACTGCCTCGTGATAGCCATTGTTAGCAATCAATTCGCCATTATAAGTAAGATTTCCATAAAAGCTACCTACTGACGAAGTTGTTACTCTAATTCGTTGCCCTGCTATACCGCGTCTACTTAAATCTCTAACTACTTGAGTAGCACAAGTATCACATTGCCCAAATTGAAACCTACTTGCAATTCCATCAATGTGGTCAATGACAGTTTTGGCATGTTTAGAAGCAAGGGAAAAGACAAGCCCGGCAGAAACTAACATGCCTAATCCAAGAGCAGTTTCCCAAGCGAAACTTTCAGGAGTTGGCTCATCTCCTAAGGCAGCAAGAACCAGTCTTTGCCCAGTATCAACATTAATACTGGATAAAGTATTGCGAATTGCATTAGCTGCTGAAAATTCAGTAACACCAAACAGACCAGTAGGATCAGTAAGATTAGCTGGATTTGCATTAGTATAGAGATATTTATGCTGCGATGTCGGATGGGATAAAGTCCCCTCAAAAGTATCTCGCCTAACAAATCGTCCTATTTTTGCAGAATAGTAACGTTGTCGTAAATAATACTCACCTAAATTCTCATCTAACTGTTCTCCTGTAAATTGGTAACTGTTCTCAGTACCACCCGATCGCCCTTCTAGCTCTCCGAATGCAGTATAAGTATAGGTATCCGTCACAAGCCCATTGGCATCTGTTAGTGCACTCGTACTGCCCAATCCATCTACATGATAGTAGGATGTGCCACTTGCCCGTTCCTGGGAAATTAGGTCATGCCCATACACGTAGAACACTGTCCGGTTGCCACTGACATACTCTTCTAGCACCTGGGCGTAATCCCGGTTTTTATCCAGTAAGAAGTACGTCTTCTCTCCATTCGCCGTCGAACTGACCCGAATTCCCTCCGCATCGTACTCGTAGCTGGCTACCTTCCCATCTGGCAGTTGGGCACTCACCAAACGGTTATCGTCATTCCAGGTATAAGTCGTGGTCTGTCCACCCGTCACCTTGGAAATCGTGTTGCCGTTGTTGTCATAGCTGTAAGTCGTCGTCACACCTGCCTTGGTTTCACTCAGCAAGCGGTCGTTATCGTCGTAGCTATAGGTGGTTACGCCCTCTACGGAGTCTTCTTGCCGCACTCGGTTGCCCACATTGTCGTAGACATAGCCCGTCGTCTGTACCGCCCCGTTCTGCGTCACCGTCTCCTGGGTCAATCGATACAAGTCGTCATAGTGGTATTCCACAACTCGCCCATTATGGTCACTCATCGACAAGCGATTGCCCACTTGATCCAGGGTGTAGTCATAGCTGGTCAGTACCGTTGTTTGCCCCGTCACAGGGTCTAACCGGGCATTCTCCAACGACTCCAGTTGATTGACCACGTTGTACTGGCGAGTCTCAACCACCCCATTGGCAAACTGCGTCTGCGTCAGTTTATTCACCGCATCGTACTGGTAGGTGGTAACACCCTGATTGTGATCAATGACCGTCTTCAAGCGATTACGTTCATCGTAAGTGTAGTTGACCGTTCCACGCGGGGTCGTTACTGACGTGCGGTTCCCCGCTACGTCATAACTATACTCGATCGTCCCTCTGTCTGTGCCAATTAGGATTTGCTCAGGATCAGTTCGTGAGATCAGGCGATCGCGTTCATCGTAGCGGTAGGTCGTCACACCTCGCCCATCCGTGATGGTCGCTACTTGTCCGTTCAAGGTGTAGGTGTACCCCACATCCGCATCATCTTCGTAGTCCTTCAAGACCAAGCGATTTTGAGCGTCATAGGAATAGCGGGTGATCTCCCCATTAAAATCGGTGCTGGTCTTGAGGTTGCCCACCGCATCGTAGGTCATCGTTGAGCGCTGTCCCAGTGGGAGAACGACCGCAATTCGCCGACCTGCCTTGTCGTACTCGTACTTCGTTTGATGGTCGTTGGCATCTTCCTGGATCAACAGACGACCTAATTCGTCGTAAGTGTACTCCGTCCAATGCTGAAGCGCGTCTTTCACTCCCGTCAAACGACCGAGTGCATCATAACGGTACTCCGTGCGCTTGCCGTTCTGGTCTACCACCGCATTGCGCCGTCCCAACACATCGTACTCCTGGCTCATCGTCGTCTGGTTGGCAAACTGCGTTTGCACCAATCGCCCTAAGTCGTCGTAGCGGAAAAGCGTGGTGTGGTTGAGTGCGTCCGTTTCTTGAACCCGTCGCCCTACTGCATCGTATTTAACCGTTGTGGTCGGGTTATCGCTTAAGGTGTCAGGAGTCGTGTCCGCATAAATCGTTTGAATCAAACGACCCACCTGGTCATAGCGCATTTCTGTCCGGTTTCCACGCTCGTCAATCTCAGCCTTGATTAAACCGTCGGTGTAGTACTCTGTCCGACTACGGGGATTATCGTCCGGATTGTTCGGAGTCTGATCTGGATACAGCGTCGCAACCAGCCGTCCCACCCCATCATACTGGTACTCCGTCACACGGTTCAGTTCATCAATCGTAAAGCGCTCCCGTCCCGCCGCATCGTAAACCGTCTGGGTTCTTGGATTATCGCTGCTGGTTCCAGGCGTAGCATCCGGCAGGATCGTTTCCACTAACAAGCCCCGCTCATCGTAGCGATACTCCGTTCGCCGCCCTAACGCATCAATGATTGCCGTTTGCTTGCCATTCGCATCATATTCATACGTGGTTGTATTCAGCTCAGGGTCGGTCATCGTCTTGACCCGCCCTTCGTTGTCATACGTCCACTGACTGACCAGTGTTTGTGTACCCGCTGGGGCCGTGACCGTCTTGGTTTCGCTCAACCGATCCCCACGTCCGTTATAGGTGTAGGTCGTGGCATGACCGAGCGCGTCTACCATCCGAGTCAAGTACCCGTTCTCGTCATAGTCAAAGCTTGTCGCGTTTTGGGCTGCATCCACAAACGACTTGAGATTACCGCCCATGTCATACGAGTAGCGGGTGATCTGCCCTAATGCATCTTCCGTGGCAACCAAGTTGCCGCGACGATCATAGCCATAGGTTGTCGTCTCTCCCATCGCGTTCGTCTCGCTCAGTAAGCGATTGAACGCTCCATAGGTGTAGCGAGTCACTTCTCCCGCTGCGTTCGTCTCGCTTAGCTTATTTCTGGCACTGTCGTAGGTGTAGGTTGTGGTAGCCCCTGCTATACCCAAACGGTCTGAAACAACTGTTTCTTCGTAGACATTATTGTCTGTGTCGTACTTTCGCTTAGTGATTTTCCCTTGCGCGTCAATCTCCGTGACAATATTGCCCTGTTGGTCGTACTCATAGGTCGTGGCATTCCCTAACTGGTCTTTCACCACCTGGATCGAGTTCGCTGGGTCATAACCCATCTCGACGCGGTTCCCCAGCGCATCGTACATCCACTTCAAGCGCCCTTGAGCATCGTACTCATTGCGAACCCCTGTACGGTTCAATGGGTCAATAATCTCACTCAGGTAGTGCGGTTGATTCGGCGTTTCATACTTCATCCGTGTGACGTTGTTTTCCCGATCCGTCACACTAATCAAATTACCCAGCGTGTCATAGCCGTAGCCGATGTACGTTTGATTCGGGTCTTTCACCGCTGTGATGCGTCCCTGAGCATCTCGCTCAAACGTCACCTGCTTCCCAGTTGAGCTATAGACCCCGTTATCGGTGTAAGTCAGCTTATTGCCGTTGAGGTCTGTGACCGTCAGCAAGTCTCCTGTCTTCGCATCAATCTCATACTGCGTCCCATCTTTAGTCGTCAGCAGGTAAACGCCACCGTACTCTGTGTTGGCAGGGTTGTATCCTGTTCCACTCAATCCAGTAAACTGTCCCTGGCTGTAGTTGAGGTAAGTGCTAGATGCACCCTTCACTATCAACGTGCTGGTCACGCCCTTGTCTCCCACAAAGGCAGGACGATACAACGCGGCTTCCGGTGCTTGACCGAAGAAGGCATTCAGTCTGTCACCCGTTGGCTTAAAGATAAACGCTTCGCGCTTACCACCTGGTAAGGTGATGTAAACTCTCGTATCTTGCTTAAAGGCGGGACTTCCCTCCAATTCCTCCAACTGTGGGTCTTGCTTGAGGCTGGTTCTAAGATCGGTATCGCGGAACTCCATTCGCCAACCATACCCAAAGTCATCGGAAGTCGCAGAGGTTAAGGTGTCATAGGTACGAGTGACGGTGATGGGAATCCCTGTGACTGGAACCGATAGATCCGTGAACGACAAGCGGAAGTTGCCTAACTTCAGTTCCCCTGCCACGCTCAGGCTATCTTCTACCACACTCGTATTACCTTGAGCATCCGTTGCGGTTAAGCGCACCGCATAGGTGTCGTTTTGCAACAGCGAAGGATCGAAACTCCCCAACGTATTGTTGGTCACTTCACTACTGCCAGTAAAGATCGTTTTCCAATCCCCACCAGAAATCGGCGCAGCTTCTACCTTGTAGGTCACACTACTGCTATCAGGATCGTCTACCGTTCCGATCAAATTGGTCGCAGAGGTAATCACGCCATTAGCAATATTGCTCAGGTTCAGTTTGACGATCGGGGCTTGGGCATTTGCTGACACCACCCCTACCGTTGTCGTTACTTCCTTTTGATTCCCCGAAGCATCTAAGGCGATCGCCTTTGCACTGATGCTCGTCCACTCTGGCTTCACGACCACACTTGCGCGTTTCTGTCCATCTAAAGCGATCGCTTCTCCATTGACCAACAATCGCAGTTCATTCACCCCAACGTTATCGGTCGCAGCAACTTGGAACGTAACGGTCTCCCCAGCCTTAGCTTGAGTTGTGCTGGCACTCAGAAGAACTTGAGGCGCTTGAGTGTCCGCCGCCACCGCTAAGTTAAACGTCTGTTGAACCGAATCACCCAGGATGTCTGTAGCGGTCAACGTGACTGGATACGTCCCGATATCCGTAGTCTTCGGTGTCCAGCGCAAGCGTCCCAGCTTGTCGATCGTCATCCCGCGTGCTTGCGATGCCGCATCCAGGCTAAAGGTTACGGGGTCACTGTTGGGATCTTGTACCTGTACGTCATACGCATACAGCACATTCGGGGTTGCGGTGGTCGGTGCCGTTGAATTAAAGACAGGGGCTTGATTCGGTCGAGCCACCAGCGTGAACTGTTGAGCGCCTCCTAAGCCTTTGCCGTCTTCTGCTGCAACGACGATCGTGTAGGTTCCCGCCACTGGATTATTCCAGCTAATCAACCCGGTCGTCGGGTTGATGCTCATCCCACTCGGTGGCGTTTGCACAAAGCGATAGGTGAGCGAATCTCCATCCGCATCTGTCGCCGTGACCTGATACTGGTAAGGCTTCAGCGTATTGGCGATTTGAACAGGTGACGAGGTGATACTTGGAGCTTGATTAATCGCTGTTGCTCCCACCTGAACTGAAAACTGCTGCTTGCTCTGAGCGCCCTGGCTATCGGTGACAACAATTTCAACCGGGTACAGTCCACTCTGAGTCGTCAGTGGTGTCCACTCAATCACGTTGCCATTAATTGTCATCCCCGCAGGCGGTTGCACCAATGCAAACGTCAATCCGTCATTCTCTGGATCGATCGCCTGCACCTGATAACGATACGTCTGCCCCTGTGCGGCACGAGTCGGTGGCACAGACTGAATCGCGGGCGGTAAGTTTGCTGCTGTTACCGTCAGTGTAAAGCTCTGCTCGATAAAGCTCCCTTGGGAATCTAACAGGCGAACGGTAATCGGATGTTGCCCAACCTGATCAGACGTGGGTTGCCACTGCAACCGTCCTGTGGTCGCATCCAGGCTCATGCCACGAATTGGGGTCGTCAGATCCCAGGCCAGTCCATCTCCATCGGCATCACTGCCTGCCAGTTGGTACTGGTAGTTGCGCCCAACATTCGTTGTCAGTTGAGGCGTAGAAGTAATTGTCGGAATCGCATTGAGACTGCGATCGCTCACCGTCACGTTAAACGTCTGCGTCGCTTTGGCTCCCAAGCTATCTTGAACTTCCACCGTGACTGAGTTATTGCCAAACTGAGTCGCGTTTGGACTCCAGACAATCGTCCCTTCCGGAGTAATATCCATCCCTTGTGGCGGATTCACTAAGCGGTAGCTCAGTAAGTCTCCATCACTATCACTGGCTTTCACGCTGTAGAAGTACGTGCTACCTAAGCGAATTTGAGTCCGAGGAGTGGAGGTAATAACAGGGGCCGCATTGGACACATTCTGCACCACATTGAGCGAGAGCGTGCGCGTTTGAGTACCACCGCGTCCATCCTCAATCTGCACTTCAATTCCATAGCTACCCACTTGAGCCAAGCTCGGTGTCCACGAGAGTTGTCCTGTTGTCTCGTTGAGAGACAATCCAGGAACTTGGGATTTGAGGTAGAACTTAACCGCATCCTGCTCTGCATCTTGTGCCCGTAGCTGATACTGGAATGACTGGTTGGCGATCGCCCGTCCCAGGTTTTGAGTCAGCAATACTGGAGCCGTATTTTCTGCCGCTACTGTGACAAAGAACGATTGCAGCGTTACTTCACCCTGGCTGTCTCTGGCTCGAACCACCACACTGTGCGAACCCACCTGATCCGCCTGCGGCTTCCACACGATCGCGCCCGTTGCTGAATCGATCGCCATTCCGTCTGGCGCTAATGGCAGATCCAAAACCACTGCGTCTAAGTCAGGGTCGCTAGCAGCAACATCGTAGCGATAAGCTTGATTAACGGTCGCAGCCGTTGTTGGCGTTGAGCCGAAGACTGGCTTCTGGTTGTTTGTATCGGGAACCACCGATAGATTAAAGGACTGAGTTACTTCTCCGCCGCGCCCATCAATGACTTTGATGGAAACCGATGCAGTCGAAGGTGCAAGGCTACCGGGCTTCCAGGTTAAAACACCTGTCTTGGCATCAATGCCCATCCCCTCCGGCGCACTCATTAAGTAGTAAGAGAGTTGATCCTGGTTCGGATCGCTTGCTTTCACCTGATACGTCAATGTCCGTCCGGCGATCGTGTGAGTGGGAGCGATCGAGGTGATGGTAGGAGCGTTATTGTTTGCCCCGATGGTGACATTGACACTGTAGTCTTGTGCGGTTTTTCCACCCCGTCCATCTTCTACTTGTACGGTGAATTGGTAAGTTCCTGCCTGTGTGGGATTCCATTGAATCCATCCGGTATCCGGGTCAATCGTTGCCCCAATCGGCGCAACGGGTAAGCTGTAGTGCAACGCATCGCCATCGGCATCAACCGCTCGAACCAGATAGAGGTAGTCGTTATTGATCGACACAGGGATCGATCCCAACACTACATTGCTACCAGGACGAACAAACTGCAAATCAAATCGACGAGCCAACCCATCCCCTGTAAACTGCATATTGAAAGTCAGGGTTTGGTTTGCACTACCACTGAGCAATCCACTGAGATTCTGGAAACCACCATTGGGATCAGAAGCGACCAAATCGATCGCCAATCGCTGCTGAATCGATTGCGTCTGCAAATCCACAAAGGCAGACGTGAAAGAAGACACGGTATTACCAGGCTGTTTGAGTTGATCAAACGCCCAGGCGCTTCCCCCCGTTGCCCATGCCAACTTCATGTAGTCGTTCTCAGTGGTGGCATTATCGATATTAGGAATGCTGACCTGCCCAATTCCACCCTGGACATATCCCCCTGCACCATTGGCAAGATATGTCTTCTTCGCTGGATCAATGCCTAATGCCAAGGTATTGTTGGGAGCAAAGAGCCTTGCACCCACCACCACATCCAGTTGAGCTTTGCGGCTGTCCAAGAGATTTAAGATGCTGGCAAAGTTCAACTGGGGATTGACTACATCCCGGTCTTCATTCGTCACCAGAATGACGTTGACCGCCGCACCCGGACGGAAGACGGTTTGGCTGAGTGCTCTCTCAAGACCACTGTAACCATCTTCCGTACCTCCATCGACCCGCAGATCCCCGGTGGCGGTTCCAAATTGAGTTGCATTGCCAAATACTAAGCCTTGGGTTGGCCCCAGCGAAATGCGTTGTCCTGCCGTCCCGTTAAAACGGTACAGAGTTGCTTCTAATCCGGTGTCCAAGTTGCCTTGAATGTCTGTTCCCATCGTGACCAACGTAGCGTTGGCCGCATCAAGCATTCGGAAACGGTAGTCGCCTAGCCCTTCGTTGGGGCTACTAATTAGCAATCGATACTGTCCACTTTCCTGCAAGCGGAATGTCCCCACATTCGTATCAGAATCAGTGGCAAAGACGATCGCTCCGGTAGGACTAACCAGCCGAACCGTGACCACATCACTATCTTGTTGCAGCGCATCATAGTAAAGCTGCTGCCCTGTACTGCCTGTAAAGACATATTCTTTCTGTTCCCCTACCTGGCTAATGCTGCCTATAACCGTTTCCCCAAAGGTCAATGTTGGTGCAGTCTGGTCTGCCAGGGGCTTGACGGTGAATTGGTAGTTGCGGATTCCAGTGCTATTGATACTGCCCTCAATTAGCAACGTGTAAGTCCCACCACGAGAGAGCCGCTGTGCTCCGACATCACGGCCAAAGCTGCTATCAAAGACCACCATCCCCATTGGGTCAATCAATCGCCACGATGCATCCGGCGTACCCGTATTTACGTCAAAATAAACTCGTTGCCCTGCACTCGCTGAAAACTGATACACATCCGTCTCTTGCGCCGGATTTAAGCTGCTGCTGACAGGCACATCCAGCGCCAGCGGTGTGGCGTTACTCAAGTCATACAACCGGAACTGATAGCTTGGCTTGGCATAGGAAACATCCGCTTGCACACTCAGCGTGTAAGTACCCGCTGCTAAAGACAAAGCAGGATTGGCAATCCCTTTAGCATCAGATGCAGTAAAGGCTCGTTGACTGACGATCGCTCCGTTGCTGTCCGTTAAGCTCCACTTCAAACTGCCATCATTGGTTAACGCATCAAAGTAAAGTTGACGCGCATCACTGAGTGTAAAACTGTACCGATGCTTCTCTCCTGGGATCTGGATCTGGTCAGCCACCGTGCTGCTAAACCCGATCGCTTGCACCGGGCGATCGCTTGCAGGTACCACATTGAAACGGTAGTTACCACTGCCCGTATTGCCGTTATTCCCCTCAACCAGCAGCGTATAAGTGCCCGCACGAGTTAACGTTTGAACGTTGAGATTCTCAAAAAAGCCTTCCTGGAAAACCTGATTTCCATAAGGGTCAAACAGCCGCCAGGTTGCGGGGGCAGCCCCTGGTTGTGTGAGCACGTTGAAGTAAAAGCGGTCTCCACTGTTGACTTGAAACTGATACGCCTGCGTTTCATTACCTGGATTCAGGCTTCCCTCTACGACACTGCCGGGAGCCACACTCATCGATTGGCTCAGGTCTACCATCTGGAACTGGAACGCGCCAGTACTACCCACAAGTCCCCGTACCGTCACCACATACTCACCCGCCACAAGAGGACTCAAAGGGTTAGAAATCCAATCGAAGCTGGTGAAACGGCGCTCGGTGGCTACTGTTCCCCCAGGTCCCGTTAAACTCCAGGTCAGATTCTCGTTGGGGGTGAGGGAATCAAAATACAACCACTTCGTTTCGTTCAACGTCAAGAGAAATTGCTTCTCTTCTCCAGCCGTCGTTAATTCCCCTTGTACAACAGTGCCTAATAACGCTGGAGTCCCACTGGAGGCAGGAAAGGGGGAGGTCGGTGGTGTTACATCAATCCTGAATCGGTAGTCGCGCGGCTGAGCAACAGCAGAGCCCTCAATCAGTAGCGTATAGGTTCCGCTTTTCTGTAGCGTTTGCAGCCCAGGCGCATACGGTAATGACGTGGTGAACACCACTTTGCCGTATGGGTCAATCAAGCGTAACTGTTCTGAATTAGTGGAGGGAATTAAGGACTCCAGAATAAAGCGAAACTGGTCTCCAGCCTGGGCACTGAATTGATACAGGTCTGTTTCCAAGGATGGATTGAGTTGAGCGCTGACACTAGTTCCTGGTACAATCACCGTTGCATCCGGTAACGATCTCAACCGGAACTGGTAGTCGCCAAACGCACTGTTCAACCCATTTACAGTGAGAGTATAATCACCGGGAATTAAGTCGAGAATCGGGTTGGAGGCTGAAAACATGGCTTGACTGACCAATCCACTCGATCCCCTTAAGCTCCAAGCAACTTGCGTTGCATACGGGGTCAGCGAATCCAAGTACAGCTTGCTGCGTTCATTCAGGTGGAATGTATATTGCTGTTGCGCTCCGGCATTCGGCAGATTGCCTGTAATCGTTGTGTTGAGTGGTAAGGCCAGTGGCGCAGTAGGGGTTACGGGTTGGACTGCAAAGGTATAGCTAGCGTTGCGATTCGTGTTTGGGTGTCCTTCCAGCAAAAGAGTGTAAGTTCCGCCCTGAGAGAAGGTTTGAGTCTCTATTGAAGAAAAAGGACGATAGAAGACTGTATTTCCTTGAGGATCTAGTAGCCGCCAGTAGGAGTTCCAGTAGTAACTATTGACTCCATTTTGGGACTGCAAATCAAAGTAAACCTGTGAACCCGCACTCACCTCAAACTGATAGGCTTTGAGCTGACCGTCTAGAGTCAATGTGTCACTCACAGGCACACCCAGAGGAATGGGGGTACTCAGTTGCGTGGATGTGAGCAGGCGAAACCCATAGTCAAAGCTCAAGGTGGCGGGGGCAACAACCGTTAAAATATAATCTCCCGCACTCAAATCAAACCAATTACTATCAGAGTTCTGGAAACTTCGATTCACGATTGTCCCAGAGGCTCCAACCACATTCCAGGTGGAGTTATAATCTCCCTTCAGCACATCCAAGTAGAAACGAGTGGTCTCATTCACCTTGAGCGTATAATGCCGCTGCCCACCTGACACAAAGCTGCCACTAATCGGGGCACTCCCAGGCACAATCGGTATTGCACGATTAACGGTGTTCACCTGGAACCCGTAGCTGCTCGCGCCATTGCTACTACCGTCGATCGCCAACACATACGAACCATCCGCAACCAGCGTGGTCTCACTGGGCTGACTGGGCAATAACGGTCCCACCGGAAGCGTACTCACCTGCCGATCGTTCGGTTGCAACAAAGAGACTGTCCAATTTCCTGGAGTAAACCAGTGACCCAGTAGGCGCTCCCTATCTCCCCCAAACCCAGCCAGGGCGTATCGATTCGACCCGATCCCGGCTTGTTGCAGCGCAGCGTCTAGCTGCTGGATCATCGCTTTGATCCACGCCTGCCCTGCTTCCATTGAGGCAGATTCGTCTACCACGACCACCACATCCGCTGCACTCACGTTGGCGCTTAGGGGCGGTAGGGTTAAGGAGACAGACTGTGTACTGGTTTGTCCTTGGGTCAGGTTCAGGTTAATCGCAGCCGTATTGACATTGCCAGTCTTCGGTTGATTGCTGCCAGCGATGTTGAAGTGCGTAAAGGGATCACTCACAATCACAGGTGCGTGGTTGCCCAATTCTTGCCCAACCACAATCGTGAAGGCTTGGGTCGCAACTCCCCCCTGGTTGTCAGAAACACTCACCACCACCGGGTGGTTCCCTAACTGCTCTGAAGTTGGAGTCCAGATTACCCACCCAGTGGTCGCATCGACTGCCATCCCATCAGGCCCAACCACCGAAACACTTAACGGTTGATTATCTGCATCAACTCCTTTGACCTCATAGCGGTAACTCGTATTAACTTTCGCATCGACGATCGGAGCCGACGTAATCACAGGCGGGCGATTTGGGGGAGTCGCAATCACAGACAGTGTAAATGCTTGCTCACTCACCTCACCCCGTCCGTCACTCACCTGCACGTTGACCGCATGATTGCCGATCGCACTCGTCCCTGGTGTCCAGCTAATCAACCCGCTGTTGCTGTCAATCGCCATCCCTTGAGGTGCATTCAATAGCTGGTAACGCAACGTATCACCATCGGCATCACTGGCATTGACATCGTATTGATACACTCGTCCTGCAATCCCTTCGGTCACAGGTTGCGTGTCAATCTTGGGCTGTTGGTTCAGTTGGGAAAGGACAGCTAAGGTGTAGGTGAATTGAACCTGATTTGGATTGTAGAAAACGAGATCCCGACGACCACTTACCTCGTTGGGATCTAAGTTGTTGTTTGTGACCAGCGAACTGAAATTGTAGTAGGGTGTGCCATCGGGTAAATACCCATCCACATTCCGTAACTGCACACTCGGATTGCTGATGTTCTTAACTGCAACAATCAACGGAGCATTGGTGCTATAAGTTCCGGCATTGCGTACTGCAACTTCGGTGTAAAGCTGTTGCGTGGCAGCGTTGAAGCTGGTACGCCCATATTCCGCTTTCAAGCTACTTGAAACATCTACCAGATTCGTCGTGCTGACAGGGGAAGCTACAGAAGATGGGACATTATTGGTAACAACCGGAGCGATCGTCCCAGACGGAGTTGCGCTAATCGTCGGATTTGTGATCTGAACTTGAGTCGTAGTGTCGCGATCGTTGTTGATCAACCGCGCTACTAGCTTTGCGTCTGTTCCCGGCGTAATGCCTGCTAGGTTGAGTTTCACCGTCTGCGCTACAGGGTCATAACTCGCACCACTCCCCAACGCAACCGATTCTCCTTCGGTTGTGTTAAAGAAGGCATTTCGTCCGGATGCGATCGTTGGAACCAGAGATCTCCCTGACGCATCTACCAAAGACACCTCAAATGCATCATGGGCAGAAATCGTGTCCGTCGTATCAAATGTGAGATTTCTGTAGCTGAATTCTAAGGTTGAGGGTGTAGATGGAATCGTAATGGGAAATTCCTGCTGACTGACGAAATTGCTGCCTTCATTCAGTTGAATGCCCGGAACCGTTTGCACCGGAGCCGTGTTTCCCTCAATCAAAAAGGTGACTCGTCCTTGAGAGTTAGCTGTAAACGGATTTACTCCATTCGCTGCCCAACTAATCCGCGCAATCCCACTCAACGAGGTAATCCCTCGCTCTGTCCGGTACGCCGATTCATTCAGCAGTGTCTTTCCACTTTGCCCGGTGGTGCTTAATGCAATCGGCGTGATCGCCTGGCCGTTCGCATTCTGGATCTCCAGGTACATTTGTGTCCCGGCAGAGACCTTCGTCGTGTCTCGCGCATCCACCTTTGTCATCAGGTACAAACCATCAAACAAAGCAGCGTTCGCCATCGTGTAGCGGATCGTTTTCGTTCCCACCGTAAAACTGGCTTGGGTTCCACTCCAGGTCAATGTCCAAGGCACATTTACCCCGTTCTGCCAGGTGATATCTGACGTTCCAGTATTGGTCGTTTGCGCTCCCGCAGGTCCGATTGCAAACTCGTAGGTAGAGCTTCCACCACCCCGTCCCTCGACTTTCCAAAGTTCCTGAGCATCGACCTTAAATTGCAGCAGATCGTTACCTGTAATCGGACTAAAACTGAGTGGAGCCGTCGAAGCGCTCATCACGGAAGCATTGGTAAAATCAGACGTAACGGTGCTCAAGGGCAAGGTGCTGGCCAGCGTATTGCGATTCCCGGTACTACCAACCAGCGATTCCTGGCTTGATGTCCCGGTTACAGCATCTCCGTTCTGTTGCGCTATCCACTGGGCATATGCCTCGGTGTCCAGAACGTTACTGGATGTAGGCAGAATCGAGTTAGTCGCACTCAGCAACGGCAGCAGCGGTTTGGAATTGGACGTAAGTGGCACCGATGGAATCTTGGCGCTACTCCATACCGACTCTTCTGAAGTTTTGTGAGAAGACGATTGAACCGCGATTGAGATCCCGCTTAACCCCCTCCCTAAGCCGGTCAAAGAAGGCACTAAATCCTTACCCAACAAGTTGCTGCCAATCAGGTCTGCATCTTGTCCACTTAGTCCGTTGCTCGTTGCTTGATACTCGCTCATATTGCCTTGTAAATGCTGTAAGCCTGGGTTCAATCCATTCGTTTAAGCAGCAGGAATGTTCAGCACTCCTCCACATACACTGGAGAATGCTGTACCCACCCAAAATCAATGCGGCGTCCACTTGCGATCGCCGACCTCAGCGCAACCACGCTCGTGGAAAACACCACACAAAATCGCTGTAAAAATCACTGGTTTTGCCTATTTCAGGCAAAACCATCAGTGAAGGATGCTCCAAAGAGCAGAAACTTAACCGCCGATCGCACTAAAAATCGGTAACACTTGCGCTGTCACTCCCCGATTCGCCAAAAATCGAGTGTTCACCAGTTCCTGGTAAAGCTCTACCTGACTCTGCCACGATGCGATCGACTGCAACACTTGCGGTAGTTTGGCGGATTCTGGCGCAATCATCGGTTCAAAGTGCCCTGAGAAAACCAGAATAGGAGCCACTTCTCCTTCAGTCAGTTGCAATTTGGCATCGGCGACCGACAACGTTAATCGAGCATTTTCCAGAGTGTAGCGCAATTGCAAACTGCCCTGAACAGGTGCTTGCCCAAATTCTCGCCACGCGCCATTGGCAAGAAACATTTGCGTCAAGTAATTTTGGGCATTCGAAACTTCTGCACCTAATGGCACCAGTCCTTGTACATTAATGCCTACATGTTTATAATCTGCTTGCGGCAATGCTTGAATATAGCTCCTTGCAATCTGTGCAATGCTTACTTCTGACAGAGATTTCATCGCAATCTGCTCGACGAAGATCACGCGATCCACTTGAGCAATCAAACTAATTCCATTGAGAAACACCAATTGCGCGATTTGCGGTGTTAGAACCGGGGTCTGTGCCAGTTCCCAATCCGATGCAATGATTCCACTGCACTTTAAAAAATCGACACTGAGAATGTTAGGCGCATGTTTTTTCGCCACCACAACAATTGCCAGCTCTTGCACCTCGACTGCCAAAGCCATAAATGAATTGTCCAAAAAATAAGGTGAATGGTCTAACCGAACTGGCACTTAAGCAGAAAGATGATTGAAGCTGTTTTTCTGAACGAAACTTCTCAAAATCCGACCTAACAAAACACAATCAGGGAATCTCTTACACATCAGCCAATTGGCTTAGCTGTTTATCTTTATACCAAGACTGATTCAGTAAAAGGCAAAGCAGAGATAAAGCATTTCTTATTCTTTTCCCTCACCATTATCGCTTTTGGCAAATAAACTCATAAAGCCAGTGTGAATTTGATACCTCAAGAGCAAAGAAACAATGAAGCAGTCAATCAAACCTTTTATTTCTGTCGATCGTTTATACGGAGTCTTCCCGTATTTTCCCTATCAAGAACTATTTCTCTCGTTTACTAAGCCTTCGCATTTAAGAAGGAACCAAAACAAAAGAGTCGGTCGCCCTGCAATCCTCAGTTCTTCTTTTTGATTGGTCAAATTGTCCTAAACCCTACTGGTGCAAGCTTAGGCGAGCAAACGCATAATCTGGCATCATCTGTCGAACCTCTGCCATCACAGCAGGATCGAAGCCAGATGCTTCAATCAAAGCTTGCATATCGCTCAGCACCTCCTCTGATAGCCAGGGATCAGGAGCAGAAGCATTTGGAGCTTGTGGATCACCCTCACCATTTTGATTATTTAAAACCAGGGGTGATCCTTTCTCCTCATCCGTTTCCAGTCGTTGCTTTTGAAGCCGCTGCCGCTTTTCAACCCGTCTCTGCAAAACTCCCCACAAGTGCTCCCAAGCCTCTCGATCGAGGCTGTACACCCGCAGCTTTTTACCCTCATAACCAGGACACGATCGCGACCAGTTCACCTGTAACTTAATGCCTAACTGAGAGAGCAACTGGTGGATCACCTGGGCATCGCTCATGCCGTTGGTAATGGTGAAGTGGAGCGCAACTTTGATTTGCGTTGCCAGTTGTCTGGCGCGATCGGCATACGGCTTCAAGTCATATCGGTTCCACTGCCACCCGGATCGCATCTTTTCAATCAACTCATCCAAGCCAATCTCAGATCGCACCCGTCGTCGCAATTCAGAACCGGAGATATCCCAAGGACAGCAGCCTTTATTCCAAGCGGCTTGCTTTTCTAATGCCTTCGCCGTCCGCTCGATCGCAATTCCTGGAAACAGTTGCAATTCCAGATTCAGCAGTTCCCCACGACGGCGTCCCTCATTGTCCCAAAGCACATCCTCTAAGGTGAACTCCTCAAGACAATAGAACTCCTTGAAATAGAACTTCTTAACGGCTAAAGCTTCGTCATGCCCCAACCCTTCTTTTTGCTCAAGTTCCAAAACCTCACTCAAAGTCAAATCATCAGCATTCAACATTGCACTGGCATCCATCTCCTGCTGCTCCTGACGGGCGATCGCCAGCAGGGCTTTCATGGCCGGATTACTTTCACGATCTTCCACGGTGATTTGATTGCCCTCATACTTCAACCGCACAAAGAGGGCGTCTCTAAGGTGGTGCATCGAGAAATTTTGTTCAGCAGCCAGTTGAGCAAAGAGATTAAGATGCGGATCACTTTGCCAGTCGTATTGATTGATTTCCCCAGCAATGTCTTCTCTTAAGCCAGAGCGAATCAGTTGAATCGTGGTAGAGGTACGCTGCCGCAAGTGGTCTTTGAGTTCTAACGCATTGGTTGAACGACTGACTTTTGAGAAGTTACTGCCTCGTTTGGCACACCACACCACTCGCTCAACAGGTTCTCTGACTCGACTGAGGGCCTGTGCCATATCTGCATCGGTGCTAGAGCTTCCGGTAAAGATGCCGTAGACCCTGGCGATGATTCCTTGCGCTTCAATGCTCACTCCTGTCCCGACAGATGGCGAGCACAGAATAATGTCATACTCCCCTCGTTGCAGCACCGCATCCGGGTTCAGCATGAACTCTCGCTCACACTCCCCTCCACTGGTTTCGGAATGAATCACCAACACTCGCAACTGGGGAAACGCTTTGGCGATCGCTTGGGAGATGGCTTTACAGGCATTCTTGCTGTCTGCCGCAACAAATAAGACCTTGCCGGATTCTAACTGCCGGATGTCATCGATCAAATCGGCGGAAATGGCACTGCGATCGGGTGCATGAATAAAGCGCACCTGATAGCCTTGTGGCTGATAGGCATTACGAATCAAAAAAGCAGGTTGGCTCTCTCCACGCAACGTTTGGATGTAATTGATTGTTGCGTTATCGAGATCGGCGTCTGCAATAATGACCCGACGAGCGACTTGAATGAGTTCACGAAACCGCGCCAATAGCGCCGGACGCTTGCCATCACG
>DATNPS010000265.1:0-15382 GCA_036703095.1 Crinalium sp.
TCGCTCAATCAGAAGGTTTAGGGGCATTCAATAATTCCGTTTACACCTTTGATGCAAAAGGAGTGCTGATTGGATCAGCTATTCAAGTTTTACTTCTGTTTGTCATTATTGTGATTTCGACACTGAAACCTTGGGGAAGAAGACTGATCAAAGTAAAAAACTGAAATTTCTTTTGCCTGTGAGTAACATAATATTCAAGGTTATGCTTGTAAAGCGTGAATATGTTGATGGATGAGATACCGTTGTTGCTCTGCTGAAAATTGCTCAGGACAGATCACAACGCCAGTGCTAATGCCATCCACTAGAGCGATGAGCGCATTCGCTTCAAGGGTCAAATCTAAATCGGCTCGGATCAGCTTAGCTGCCTATAAATCGGCTAACTCCTGATAAAGAATCTGCCGAATGCGGTCATAGCGTTTTTGATGCTGCTGAATCAGGCGATCGCGCCCGATCGAATAACCCAAAAATGCGATCCACACTTTCCAGTCATCCCTGTCACGGTCTTCTAGAGGTAGAGCCGCAGCAATCATTTGCTCTAATCGGTCAATTCCTTGTTTCCCCTTAGCACAGGTGCTTATAGACTCTAAAGTGGATTCAACTACCTGCTCTAAAGCAAACAAAATGAGTTCTTCTTTATCCCGGAAGTAATGAGTGACAACTCCAGTGGAAGAGCCAAGCTCTTGCGCGATCGCCCGCATACTGGTGCGATCCAATCCTTCCCGAACAATGACTCGCCATGCCGCTTGAGCCACTTCAAGACGGCGATCGTCATACCCCATAACATTCCTCAGTTCGCAGCGATACACCGCAACTATCTTGACTTACATCATAACAGTTGTTATGCTCCGAGCAACATAACAACTGTTGTCATTTTTGCCCTTATGATTAGACTGAGCAAGCCCAATGACATCGCTGCGATCCTGTCCATTACTGAAGCGATCGGGTTTCAGTTAGACGAACTGGAGGTAGTCCGTAAACTGCTAACCGATTATTTTGCTGATAGCAGTGGTCGTGATCCTTTGCAAAATAGCAACGCTGAACGGTTCTGGCTTACAAATGACGAAGATAACAATGGAGTCATCGGAGTGACTTACTGTGAACCAGAGCGCATGACGGATCAGACCTGGAATTTGCAACTGATCGCAATTCACTCCAACTACCAGGGACAGGGGCACGGTGGTAAGCTATTACGCCAAGTCGAAGAAATGTTGAAAGCGCACGGTGGACGAATGCTACTGGTGGAAACGCTAGCCAGTTTCGACCTGGCGCAAGCATTCTACAAAAAGTATGGCTACGAAGAAGAGGCACGGATTCGTGACTTTTATGCAGCAGGTGATGACAAAGTTGTGTTCCGTAAAATGCTGACTGCAAACTAACAGATAAACATCGCTCTAACTCCATTCACTGAGCAGTGTGAAGCCTGTCTTACTTTGCGATACGAGTTTCTAAAAACTCCCGAATGACCTCAGCATAAGTTATGGGATGCGTAAAGCGAAACATGTGCCCCGTATTTGATAAAACTACTTCAGTCGCGTCAGGAATTCCTTCCAGCATTTGCCGTGCCGCAGTTTTCCCAATTAATCGATCATAGGCAGGTGTAAGGATCAATGTTGGCACTTGAATTCGTTTCAGTTGGTCTAAATAGTTTGCTGAGAAAGCAGCTTTCATTCGACTAAGGTAACTCCGACGTGGAGTATTGTGAATGAAGAATTGACGATTAGCGGCTTGAGATAACGGAACTTGCCCATCCAAATCAAATGGAGAAGCTAAAGCCTGAACATGAAAGCGCAACGTGATTTGATGATATAGTAATTCCCCTGGCAACAATGATGCAGCGATGAGTTTAAACTTCGTGAGTGGATCAGTAACGGGATCAGCCGCAAACCCACCAGACAAGACCAGTGCTTGTAAACCTCTAGGTTGACGAGTGGCAAGAGCGATCGCAATATTTGCACCAAAGGAATCGCCTACTAAAAGGGTGTATGCGATCGCCGTTTAGCCACATTACCAACCCAATTTCAAACACTTTTGCTAGAGAACGAGTCATTGTTGGATTGAAAGTGTACCCACTTGAGGACTATCTAAGTTGAGAAATGCTCCCTACAATCGTTTCACAATGAAGACACCTCAGGCAACGGTGGAACTATGAATCAACTACAAATCGGCTTTTTACTCTATCCCGGAGTTGTTCAACTGGATGTGATGGGTGCTTATCAAGTTTTGGCATTTCCACCCAATACTCAAGTTCACCTCATCTGGAAAACATTATCTCCTGTAACCAGTAATGAAGGATTGATCCTGACTCCAACAACGACTCTGGCGGAGTGTCCGCCGTTAGACGTGATTTGTGTTCCTGATGAATGTCCTAACCGTCTCGACGGTTACCATACTATTGGAGGTTGCTGTACAGGGGAATTTGAATGATGAATTCTGTGCCTTCATGGGTAGACGTATTCAGCATTAAACGTCCTTGATGTAATTCTTCGATAATTCTGCGGCTGGTTGCTAATCCCATTCCCACTCCCGAACCTGCTGGCTTTGTCGTAAAGAATGGTTCAAACAAACGTTTCTGATTGGCGTCGGAGATACCGCTGCCATTATCACGAATGCGGATCTGGATAGTCTGATCGTGAATGACGGCTGTGGTAATGGTGATTTGAGGATGATCCGCCAGATATTTCTGATGGGTTAACTTTTCGTCTATAGCGTCGATCGCATTCGCTAATAAATTAAATAGAACTTGATTGAGTTGATTCACATAACATACCATCAGCGGCAGATCTCCATACTTCTTCTGCACATCAATGATGACGTTATCGGGTCTGGAATCTAAACGGTGGTGGAGAATGCCAAGAACCGTTTCAATATTGGTATGAATGTTGGTTTCTTTGATCTGCTCTTCATCCAGATGGGTAAAGCTTTGCAGTGCAGATACAATCACGCGAATGCGATCGGCTCCATATTTAATCGATCGCATGATGTTATTTAAATCTGAAACAGCAAAGTCAAAATCAATTTTCTGTAGAAATTCCTGTGTTTCAGGTGAAACCGCTGAGCAATCTTTCTGATATAGCTCTACTAACGTCAATAAATCTTCGATATAGCGACAGGCAGGTTCTGTATTGCAGAAGATAAAACTGAGGGGATTGTTGACCTCATGGGCGACTCCAGCAGCAACCTGCTTCAAGGTTGCCAGTCGTTCCTGCTGCACAAGATGTCTTTGGGCCTTCTGCAAATCGTCTAATGCCTGCTGGAGCTTTAAATTCTGCTGCTCTTGCTTTTGCTGCAAATCACGGATGGTGAGCTGGGTTTGTACCCTCGCCAAAACTTCTTCCAGCTGAAATGGCTTGGTGACATAATCAGCTCCGCCTACCTCAAAGGCTTGAACTTTGTCGGTCGCATCGCTACCCGCACTCAGAAAAATGACGGGAATAGAACGGGTAACTGGATTTGCCTTGAGCTGCTGACAAATTTCATAACCGCTAATACCGGGCATTCTAATATCCAGCAGAATCAAATCTGGCATAAGTGCATTAATCGCCATGAGTGCCATCTGCCCATTAATGGCGGTACGCACATCATATCCTTGCTGCACCAGGAAATTAGAAAGCAGTCGGATGTTATCCAACACATCATCGACCACTAAAATATCGGCTTTTTTAGTCAGTTCATCTACGGTCATATATTTACTCTTACGTTAGCTTACTCTTGCGTTAGCTATGTTCTGATTGCTGAATCATCGCAACAATCTTGTCAAACTGAAATTGTTCTGTTAAATCCGTCAAGATTTTGACCAGAGCAGTATGCTCTGCTGGAATTTCTGCAATGAGTTTGGAAAGCTGGAGGGCATGACACTGAAGCGCGGCTTGCTGGAGGCGATCGCTCCACTCGGTCGGCATCACCTGCAACAGAGAGGTATCAAATGAGTTTAAGGGTTCTACCGGGTCAGATAAATCCGTCATGTAGGCAGATCTAGAACTGTAGATGTACTCAACCGCAAGATGTTTAGCGATTTTTTCGAACAGTTCACTGCGTTTAAACGGCTTGCTAATAAAATCATCGCAGCCTGCGGACAGGATTTCCTGCCGTTCTTCCATAAAGGCACTGGCGGTTAGCGCAATGATTTTGGTCAGGTGAGAGGATTGACCATTGTTAGACTGTCGCTCTAGGGCGCGAATCTGCCGGACAGCGTCATAGCCACTGATCTTGGGCATTCGCATGTCCATAAAAATGAGATGAGGCTGCCACGACTGCCAGAAGGCGATCGCCTCCTGGCCATCTCCCGCCTGCTGTACCTCAAAGCCAGAGAAACTTAGCATTTTAACCAGCAGCAGACTATTCACCGGATTATCCTCAGCAATCAGAATCCGGTGGACAGGCTGACCGGGAGCCAGATCAAGCACATCACCATACGGCGTTTTAGGACGCTGAAACTGTACGACGACATTATTGATGGGATTAACGGTGATGTAGAAGGAAAACACGCTACCTCGATTCAGCTCACTGCGAACGACGAGTTCTCCTCCCATCAACTGCACATACTTTTGACAAATGGCTAGGCCTAATCCGGTGCCCTCGGTCGATCTCATCCCGGTTTGCGTTTGCTGGAACGGTTTGAATAAGCGGTGCAGTTCCTCTGGAGCAATGCCAGGCCCAGTATCTTCGACTTCGAAGTGAAGCGTGGTAGAAGACGCTGGGGAAGATGGAGAAGAGGGGGGAGTAGTAGCAGAGACGCGGAGGACAATGCTGCCTTCCTGAGTAAATTTGATGGCATTGCCCAGCAGGTTGAGCAACACCTGGCGCAGTTTGCCTTCGTCGGCTTTAACCACCTGAGGCAGAGTAGGGCTGTAGTCAAATTGAAGCTGAAGCCCCTTGGTTGTGGCTTTATATTGCAGCATATCTTGCAGGCCATCCAGCAAGTGATATAGGTTGCAGGCTTCCTGGTGAATCGTCAGCCGTCCTGCTTCAATCTTGGACATTTCCAGCACATCGTTGATCAGTGCCAGCAGATGCTCACCGCTGTTTTCGATAGTTTGCAAATAGCGCTGATGGCTGACATTAAGCGTGGGATCGATGGTGAGGAGTTGCGTGAAGCCCAGAATGGCATTGAGGGGGGTACGCAGTTCATGACTCATGTTCGCCAGGAATTCGCTTTTGGCACGGTTCGCGGCATCCGCCAACTCTTTCGCTTGCTTGAGTTCCTCGGCCTGCTCTTGGGTACGCGCAAACAGTTCGGCCTGCTGTACGGCCACCCCTAGCTGGCTGCTGATCTGCGACACCATGCGAATTTCATCCTCCTGCCAGTGACGTGGGTTCGTATTCTGGTAGACGGCCAACAGGCCCCACAGCTGATGACCACAAAAAATAGGCACGATGACGTAGGACTGCGCCTGTAATGAATTCAGTAGCTCCAGGTAACAAGCGTTAAATCCGGCTTGATGCACATCGGTTACACAGCAATAGTTGGAGGTGTGGCGATAGGAGCCTCCCTGCTGTTCTTGCAAATAGGTATCGCGAATCGCGACTTCGCTACCGTCCAGCCGCTTGATGATGCAGTCTGCTTGCTCGACCGTGACACTGGTGAGTTCCGGGCTGTCTGGCCGGATGGGGATCACCGCATTCCAGCCCTCCGCAACCGATTCTGCGACTACTTTGCCGCTCCAGTCTGGCTCAAACCGGTAAATCAGGACGCGATCGCACCGAACCGCCTGCCGCAGTTCGACCGTAACCGCACTAAAAATCGCATCCAGGTCTAGACTCTGTCGCATTCGCTGAATCACGAGTGTTATTGCCCGTTCCCGTTCAGCCGTTCGTTGCAGCAGATTTTGTGCAGCCGTGCGATCTTGAATTTCTTTCTCTAGCGCTGCGTTAGACCGCATCAGTTCTGCGGTGCGTTCTGCGACTCGAACTTCTAGCGAGGCTTCAGCGCGTTTGCGTTCAACAATTTGCTGCTCTAACTCCTGATTGATCAACTCCAGTTGTCTAGGACTTTTGAGCGATAAAAACTGGGGCAATAGCTCAACCAGTTGCAGGGCGGTGTAGCAGGACACTAACGCGGTCAACGCGTGCTCAATTCCCGATACCCAATAGGCTGGATACCAGAGCGTCATGATATCCAGCAGATGTCCGGTTCCGCAAAGGACAATAAACGCGCCGAACAAAACAAATACTTTTGAAAACGGAATATCGTCTCGCTTGCGGACGAAGTAGATCAGCATGGCTGGAATGGAGAAATAGGCGATCGCGATCAGCGCACCGCTCACCACATGGAGCCAGACCAACGGAGTCTGCCAAAGAAAACAGTGTCCGTGTGGAATGTATTGACTGGGCGAAAGCAAGTTCTCAATCAGGTCCAGCATGAATTTATAAAAATTAGCAAGATAGGTTAAAGATAAGCAAAGATGCCTGCGAACCGGATTCAACAGGCCAGATTTTCAGGATAGATAGCTACAGTCATGCTCTATCAGGACAGCAAAACCAAAGGGGTTGTGAGGGTTGAGGTCCCCAGCTAGAGGCGTTACCTCTGCACTCCGTCCTGATTCAAATGACTACAGCGATAAATTCAGAACACTTTAAGCTGCACCGTTGATACTGGCTTGAAAGATTCTGAAGGGGTAGATCACACGCAAGAGCCTTATCTATGCACCGATACAGCTTAGTTTGCCCAAATCTATATTCGCTGTCACTAGAAATTGCAACCAGTCACGATCGCACGTTAACAGCGAAACTTAAGCTTGAGATAGCGAAATTTATTTGATGAGAAATTGGCAGATGTCATAATTGTAGGCATTCTAGCCAGGTCAGGGTATCCGATAGCGTGAATTTGTCTGCGATTCAATGGTTGAGCGAGTAAATTTTTCTAAACGAAAGCGGGGGGTACTCCTAAGTTCGCAGGGCTGGCAACGGCTACAGGCGGCGGAACATCTGTCTGCCATTCGTGAAAATATGGGACGGGCCTATACACTGGAGCAGTTGAGCGATCGCACCGGACTCAGCACAAATACGCTAACTAAAGTGCGCCGTCGTCAGAAACCCGTTGACCAACCGACGTTGGAGGCTTACTTTCAGGCATTTAGTCTGACGCTAACCGACGATGATTGCCTAACGCAAGAGCCAGATGCCGTAACTTTGGCTCTGAGTAGCCTTCAGCAAACACCTCTGAAGGGCCAGCTAGAGTTGGATTCGCCGTTTTATATCTACCGCCCTCCAGCAGAACGCCTCTGCACCGAGGAGGTTTTGAAACCGGGTGCGCTTATCCGCATCAAAGCCCCGCGTCAGTTTGGCAAAACCTCGCTGATGGCCCGTTTGCTCAGTCATGCGGACGATCATGGATTGCGGGTAGCATCGCTCAGCTTACAACTGGCTGACAGCCGATTGTTTAACGATCTTGATTCGTTCTTGCGGTGGCTGTGCGTCATGGTGACTCGCACGCTGGATTTGCCCGATGAGATGCAAACTCGCTGGGATTCGCTGTTTGGTGGCAGCTACAGTTGCTCTGACTATTTCGAAACTTACCTGCTGGCCGCATCCGAGCGTCCCTTACTGCTGATTCTGGATGAAGTCAACGTGGTATTTAACTATCCCAGCATCGCGTCTGATTTTTTTGGCATGTTGCGAGCCTGGTATGAGCAGGGCAGACATAGTGGCCATCGTGCCATCTGGCAGCGGCTACGGCTGGTGATTATTCATTCTACAGAGGTTTATCTGCCGCTTAACTTGCATCAATCGCCATTTAACGTGGGGCTGCTGATTGAGCTTCCCTGTTTTACGCACGATCAGGTGCAGGAATTGGCTTCTCGCTATGGCTTAACGTTCGCGGCGTCTCACATTGAGTTTTTGCTTTACCTGGTGGGTGGAAATCCCTATCTCACACAACTAGCGTTGTTTTACCTGAGCCAAAAGGCCATTACGCTAGATAATTTGAGGGATACGGCGATCGCCCCCGACAGTATTTTCAGCAGTCATTTACGTCAGCAGTTTGGTCGATTGGAGCATGATCCCGACATGCTGGCTGGAATGCAGCAGGTGATTAGTGATCCCACAGGAGCGGTGTTGCATCCGACCGCTGCCTTCAAGCTTCAGGGATTGGGGCTAATTCAGTTTCAAAACCAGCGGGCGGTTCCCAGTTGCAGCCTGTATCAACGCTACTTTAGTCAGGTGTTTGCCCACGTATGATTACCTCCTCGCGCTCTGATTTTACGTATCAGGTGGGAGGAAGCCTGCCGCCCAGTGCACCGACGTATGTAGAGCGAGCAGCGGATGAGGAATTGTTTCAGGCATTGCTGAATGGCGAGTTTTGCTATGTTTTCAATGCGCGTCAGATGGGGAAGTCCAGTCTGCGGGTGCACACAATGGATCGCTTGCAGACCGCAGGAGTCCGCAGTCAGGCGATCGACCTGACTGGAATTGGTACACAGCACATCACAATCGAACAGTGGTATGCGGCGATCGCAGGCTATTTAGCGAAGTGGTTTGAATTGGATGTCAATGTCGGCCAATGGTGGCGCGCTCAGACCCATCTTCCTGTCGTGACGCGGCTTGCGGAGTTTATCGATACAGTGCTGCTGAGTCAGATTGAACAACCGATCGTGATTTTTATTGACGAAATCGACAGCATTCTCAGCGTCAATTTCCCGACGGATGATTTCTTTGCCCTGATCCGCACCTGTTTTAGTCGCCGCGCCGACAATGCCGCCTATCGTCGCCTCACCTTTTCGCTCATCGGAGTCACGACGCCTAGCGAGCTGATTGCCGATAAAACGCGGACTCCGTTTAACATTGGACGGGCGATCGCCCTGCGTGGCTTTCAATGGTCAGAAGCAGCTCCCCTGCTGCCCGGTCTGGTGGATCACTGCCGTGAACCCGAAGCCGTGTTGCGCCGTATTTTTGACTGGACGGACGGCCAGCCATTTCTGACGCAAAAGCTGTGTCACATGATAGTGCAATCGTCAGCGCTGGAATCGTCTTACATCACACCGGAGTCGGTCGATCAACTGGTGCAGATGCGAATCATCGACAACTGGGAAGCGCAGGATGAACCCGAACACCTGAAGACCATTCGCGATCGCCTCTTGCTCAACGAACAGAGAGCGGGTCGCCTGTTGGGCCTATATCAGCGAATTCTGCTGGCTTCTCCTCCCGGCAGCGATCCCGAATCCGCAGGGCAGGATCTGGCTTCAGCCGCCAGCAGTCCAGAACAAACCGAACTCCTGCTATCCGGGCTAGTGGAAAAACACGGTCATGGATTGCGGGTCAAAAATCCGATTTATCAAACGCTGTTTAATCTGGATTGGGTCGCGCAGCAGCTTCGGTATTTGCGTCCCTATGCACAAGCTCTCAACGAATGGATGGTATCAGGCTATCAGGATGAGTCGCGTTTGCTGCGGGGGCAAGCGTTACGCGACGTGCTGGACTGGTCGCGGGACAAAAGCCTGGGCGATCTGGACTATCGCTTTTTGTCGGCCAGCCAGGAGTGCGATCGCCGCGACGTTCAAATCAATTTGGAAGCAGCCCGGTTACAAGAACTTGAAAAGCGTCTGGAGACAGAGCGACAGCGTGGCCTGGAGCAGCGGAAGGGATTACAACGACAGCGACGACTGTTGGGTCTGGCGACGATCACCCTGATAGCGGCGATCGCGCTGGGCATTGTGGCGTATATGCAATCGCAACAGGCGAGCATCAGCGAAATTCGGGCGATCGTTGCCGCATCGAACGGCAGTTTTGAGTCGAATCAACGGCTGGATGCTCTGGTGCAGGCCATTGAGGCGCGATCGAAACTGCAACGGCTGACCTCCCTAAATGCTCGCGATCGCGACGATTTAAATCAGCAAACCTGGGCCGTTTTAGAACAGGCCGTTTATGGGGCCGATGAAAGCAACCGCATGATTGGGCATCAGGGAAATGTGCTCGGGGTTGCCATTAGCCCAAATGGAGAGTGGATTGCCACCAGTGGAAGCGATCGCACCATTAAACTATGGCACCGAGATGGCCAGCTCGTCCGAACATTTCGTCAATCGACCAACAGCGAGCATCTGCAATTTAGCCCCAACAGCCAACAGATTGTAGCGGCGGGCATGGATGGGGTGGTTCGGCTCTGGAACCTGGATGGTACCCTGGCGACGCTGATGAAAGGACACAACGCCCCGATCTGGCGAGTTGCTTTTAGCCCCGATGGTACCCTGATTGCGTCGGGCAGCAGTGATTATACGGTAAAGCTCTGGCGACCCGATGGCACGCTGCTGCACACGTTAAAGCACGACCGGGCCGTTTGGGGATTGGCCTTTAGCCCGGATGGACAAACGCTCGCAACCGGGATCATTGGCGGCACTCATTATCTGTGGCGACTGAATGGGACACAGAATGGCACGCTGATCAAAACCTTTAAAGCCAGCAACGCAACCGTTTGGCGACTGGCCTTTAGCCCGGATGGACAAATTTTGGCCTCTGGAGATGCAGACAATCGGGTGCGGCTGTGGAGTCGCGATGGGCAACTGCTGAGACACTTAGACGGGCATACTGCTGAAATTCACGGGTTGGCCTTTAGTCCCGATGGGCGATCGCTGGTTTCCGCCAGTTCTGACAAAACCCTGAAACTGTGGAGCCTGGACGGAACACTGCTGAAAACCTTTCGGGGACACCGGGGCGTCGTGCGAGATGTGGCCTTTAGCCCGGATGGAGAGGCGATCGCCTCGGTTAGCGATGACAACCAGGCGAAACTCTGGCGCATTCATTCACCCTGGCTCACTGTTCTGAACGGGCACCAGCAGGTGATTTGGGGCGTTGCCTTTAGTCCCGATGGACGGCTGCTAGCCACTGCGGCAGGACGGGAGGTGAAACTGTGGCGGCGCGATGGTTCCCTCATCCATACCAACGTTGAGGATGATCCCCGCTTGTTTAATCTGGCGTTTAACCCAGATGGCAACGCACTGGCCATCGTTGGTTCGCGGGGAAATCTGCGTCTGTGGACGTTACCGTCTAACATCACTCCTGGCTTAACGACATCTCCGTCTACCGTTTTTCATGCGCCAGGTTCAGGGGTTTTAAGTGTGTCATACACACCAGATGGACAATGGATTATCACGGCGGGTGTCATTCCTACCCTAAACCTCTGGCAGCGTCAGCCGGATGGGCGGTTTAAGCGGGTTCAGAGCTTTCGGGCACACGATGCTCAAATTTGGGGTGTTGCGGTTAGTCCCAATGGAGGGGCGATCGCCACGGCCAGCACAGATGGCACGGTTAAACTCTGGCATCGATCGCAATCGGGCCGCTTGATCGAACGCCCCGACCGAATTCTGAAGGCTCATGCCAGCGATGTTTGGGGCGTTGCCTTTAGCCCCGATGGACACCTGATTGCCAGCACCGGAGCCGACGACTATCTGCGGATCTGGAAGACCGATGGCACGCTGGTTCGTTCCGTAAAGTCAAATGGCATTGGGCTATCGCGAGTTGCCTTCGGTCCCGACGGGCAATTGCTGGCCGCAGGCGGACTGGACAACACGGTAAAACTCTGGACGGTAGAGGGGAAACTGCTAGCCACTCTCAGTGATCATACATCGATCGTATCAGCGATCGCCTTTAGCCCCGATGGTAAGACGCTCGCGTCCGGCAGCGACGACCAGACCGCCATCCTCTGGGATATTGATAAAATTCTGCATCTCAACCTGCTGGATTATGGCTGCACTTGGATACGAGATTATTGGATGATGCATGGGGGAGGGGGGGGATGCGGGTTTTAAAGAAGTCAGGAGTCAGGAGTCAGGAGTCAGGAGTCAGGAGTCAGAATAAATACCTTCTGGCTCCTGGCTCTTACCCTCCCAGTTTGCTGAGCATAAAAGCCGTTAAGAATCCCAAGACGGTAATCAATCCAGCAAAGTTATGGGCTTGCTCGAAGGCTTCTGGCATCATTGTGTCGGAAATCATGGCCAGGATGGCTCCGGCGGCGATCGCCATTGTGCCCGCAATAATTTCATTGGAGAAGTGCCGAAATACTCCGTATCCCACGAGTGAGGCTATACCTGAGAGAATCGCGATCGCCCCCCAAACGCCAAAAATATAGCCGAGAGAACGGCCTGACCGTTTCATTCCAGCGGCGCTAGACAAACCTTCGGGAACGTTTGAAAGAAACACCGCCGCTACCGTCACCCAACTGACGACACCCCCTTGAATCATGCTGATGCCGATCGCGATCGATTCGGGAATGCCATCTAGCAGGGCACCCACGGCGATTGCCAATCCGCTACCCTCCTGCTCGTCTTCCCTGGTTTGTTTTTCACCCGATCGCTTGCGATGTTTCGCGCCCTGACGAGCCAGATACCAGTTGGCCAGGGTATAGACAGCCGCACCCGCTAAAAAGCCAATCGCCGTAGAGTCAAATCCACCCTGCTGATATGCCTCATCCATCAGCTCAAACGCTAATGCCGAAATCAGCACTCCTGCCCCAAATGCCATGATTCCGGCGATCGCCCGCTGAGGAATTTTGGCATAATACCCAACCGCCGCACCAAGCAGCAGTGCTCCCCCGGCCACCAATCCCCAACCTCCTGCCTGTAGCCAAAGTGGAATCATAACCATCGCTCCAAATTTGATTTACTTTTAGCAAACCTGGGCGATCGCGATGTACGTCTTAAGAGAGGCAGAGGGCGGGAGTGAGGGGCAGGAGGCAGGAGGCAGGAGGCAGGAGGCGGGAGGCAGAAGGACAAGGGACAGGGGAGAGATGGGGAAGATAGAGGAGATGGGGAGGATGGGGAAGGTCGGGAAGCAAAATCTACACCCTACATCCCACACCCCATGCCTCATACCTCAGCACCCAACACCCAATACCCACACCCAATACCCAACACCTCTATCTCCGGTACAACGCAATACGCCATAATATGAGTTTGCAATTAGGTCTTCTATTGCATGTCGTCTGGCATTACCCACGTATGAGAACTCCCTGGCGTCTACGAGATTATGTGTTTGCGGCGTTTATGACCATTGGTATGGTCATTGCGGTTGCCATTGTTGGCCCTTTTGTCCCTCCCGGTTTTCAACTGCTGGCCTGGGCACCACTGGGCGGAATTTTTCTCACGTTGGGCATGGCGAGACTCCAGCGACGGGGTAGCGTGGCCTTGATGATTCTGCCGCTGGCTATCTTGTTGGGACTACTCTCACCTATCATTTTTCTCTACTTAGCGGCTACGGTTTTAGTCACCGAAATGGTGATGTTTTTTGTCGGAAATTATCGCCGCAAGTTCAATCGTCTGCTCGGCAATGTTTTATTTTTTGCGACTGCAAATTTAGGTGGTTTATTGCTAGCCGCAAATTTAGTCAAGGGGCCAAAAGCCGATCCGTTTGTGCAGTTGGTGAGTCAGCCTGTCGTGTTGATTGGGCTAGCGATCGCTGCTGGAGTAGCGGGTGCGATCGGGTGGTGGCTGGGTGAACTGGCCGTGAAGCAATTACAAAAAGCCGGAAAGATGGATGTCGATTTCTAAATCTGCACAGCCCAGTCGTGGCTTTTTGAGCCGAATTAATCCACTCTTAAAAATAGTAATCTGCCTGATCGTGATCAGTTTTGCGCTGTTTCTCCACGATGTGTGGGCATTAGGTGTTCTTGTGAGTGTGTTGGGACTTCTCGCGTGGCGATCGCTGCCCTTTAATTTCAAAATGGTAGGGTATGGTGCGATCGCCCTTCTTGTATTCATTGCGTTTTCGACCTGGTTGCGCGATTGGCAAACCTCTGTGGTGAGTGCGCTACGCTTGATCGCGCTATTATTACCTGCACCGCTGCTGGCTAATACAACCGCCCCAACGGACTTAGTGCGAGCATTACAAGCAGTTCGCCTACCGGGATTTTTAGTGCTGATCTTAATGCTCATCTGGCGATTTTTACCTCTGATTCAGCAGGAAGCCCAGCGTATTGTGGAAGCCAATCAACTGCGCGGCGTAGACATTGCGCGGCAGCCAATGCACTGGTTTTCAGGGTTATTTATGCCGTTAATTTTTCGAATTGTCGCTTATGCGGATGACGTCACGGTTGGGCTAGAGACACGAGGCTATGATCCAGCGGCACCGCGTAGCATCAGCCAGCCACTCCTTTGGCGCTTAAACGATACTCTCTTTTCGGTTGGTGCAGTTTTACTTGTGCTGTTTGTGGGATGTCTCGAATGGATCAGATAGCGCACCAATCGGCCTCGCCATTGATTGAGGTCGTCGATCTATCGTTTCGACATCCCGGACGACACCAGCTTACCCTTGAAGGGATCAACCTGACGCTACGCCCAGGCGAGATCGTGCTGCTAGCAGGAGCAACCGGAAGCGGCAAAAGTACATTGCTGAACTGCATCGCTGGGATTATTCCAGAACATACCGGAGGCAGTTTAAAGGGACAGATTCTGTATCGCGGAACAGATTTACAAGACGCGTCGGTGAGACAGCGATCGCATGAATTTTGTATCCTGCTGCAAAATGTGGAAACACAAATTTTCACCGATCGCGTTTGGGATGAGGTAGTTTTTGGGTTAGAAAACTGGAATTTACCCGCCGATCAAATTCCCTCAATAGCTCAATCCGTACTCTACGAATTTGGGTTAGAAGGTCGTCGCGATTGGTCGATTCAACGTTTATCTGCCGGACAAAAGCAACGACTGCTGCTGGCCTGTTTGCTGGCGATCGGTCAACCCGTTCTGTTGCTTGACGAACCGTTGGCCTATTTGGATGCTAATGGTGTGGAGCAACTGTTGCAGTTGTTGAAGGCAAAAGCAAATCAGGGGCAATCTATTCTGTTAGTTGAACATCGGTTGGATCTAGTGGGAGAAATTTGCGATCGCGCCTATTTCTTTCAAGACGGCAAGTTGTCAGAACATGTGTTGGACAAACCTGGCGATCGAACGGGGTTAGATATCGCAACCAATGTATTTAGTGAAGCCTTAAAGCTAAAGTCAGAAAATCCTGTCCCTCAACGATCAGATACTCCTGCTGAAACCCTGTTGCGAACTCGCGGATTGAGTTGGGGCGGATATTCTGCGTTTCCTGATTTTGATGTGAATGCAGGAGAAACCATTCTGCTCAAGGGAGACAACGGCTGTGGTAAAACAACACTGCTCAAATTGCTCAGCGGCTTACTCAAACCCACTACAGGAACCCTGGAAATTGTAGGACGTGACGTAAGTAAACGCAGCGTCATTCAGATTTCCAAACAGGTCGGGTTTGTATTGCAAAATCCAAATCATCAGCTCTTTGCAGACAGCGTTCGAGCCGAAGTTCTGCAACCCGGTATCTCTCCCCAACTGGCCGATACGCTGTTGCAACAGCTCAACCTACAGGAGTTTGCCGACAAACATCCTCAGGCGCTATCCCAAGGACAAAAACGTCGTTTAGCACTGGCGTCTGTGCTGGTCAGACA
>DATNPS010000267.1:0-6655 GCA_036703095.1 Crinalium sp.
TTTTATTGCAGGAGCATCTACATGCCCGCTAGAACTCGCGGATCTGTCGCATTAGACAAAGCGCAACGGCGTCTTGGACAGGTTAAATCGATTGACGAAAACCTGGATCTCGGACATGGACTTACGGTTAAAGCGTATACCCAATTAGTGGAAGAAACTCGCGCTACTCTTGAAGCTCATAACACGCTCGTATCTAACCTCGAAGAATCTCGTAAAACTATAGCCCAACTAGACAAAACTCTGTCAGATTTTTCTGCACGAATGCTCAGCAGCATTGGTTCTGTTTATGGCAAAGATAGCATTGAGTACGCTAAAGCAGGTGGCTCTAGCCGCAAGCGAGGCAAGTCATCTACGTCCATTACTTCATCTATGGCTGTTACTCAATCGGCAACACCAACAGAACGATAAGTAGCAGTAGTAGATAGCGATCGCTAACTAATTCATTGCCTTCATCTAGCGAACTTTATTAACGCTAATAGGCACAGCCAATGCTGTGCTTTTTTATGATGACGAAGCTACATGTGAAACTCTCCAAGCTTGACTAGAGAGTTTTTTGGGTGCAGTTGGTTTCTATGAATTGTGGGCGATCGCTCCAAGACCTAACCTCAGTTAATATAGCAAGCAAATTCAATCCTCGTTGGCAGAAGTGGGAGGAACATTTTGTTTGGCTAGACCAAGGCATTGTTATTGAAGGAACCACACCGATTGGTCGTGCAACTTGCATACGCCTTGATTTGAACGATACTCGTTATCCAGAGAACGATTCCATTTGGGAAACAAGACGGTTTTGGATAAAAATTGGGTTACATCCACCAGCAGGTGATCCATGCCAAGTTTGAAGTTGTGTTGTGCCACGCCCTTACAGGTGCTTTTGGTTGCCTCTTAAATACCTTCATCTTCACGGAACGCCGTTTTGCGGCAGTGTAGAGAGTATTGTATTGACTCTACCGGACTTTTCAACATGCACTGGCAAAAGAGTTGGCATACCGCTGGTCTGCTCGGAATCATGGTGTTCTGCATGGCTTCTATGCCTCCTATTCCGCTGGCGATCGCTCAAGCTCAAACACAATCCAGCACTCCCGCTGCTGAATGCACTGAACAGCGGGGACAAATTACTGAACTGCTGACACGAGATTTAATTTATCGCAGCCAGCAATATGCCAGTGCTGGACAGTTTAATCTGGCAGCACGATCGCTCGATCAAGCCTTACGAATGGTGCCGATGGTCGAAGATCCGTTTGCGAAAGTCGATCTGGTTGCCAATATCGCAGGTGAAACGGGTGGACAGCCTAGCACAATGGAGCAACTGGTTGATCATGCGATCGCGACTCAACAGCTAGACATTCCGCTTGAACTATTGCCGAACATCGTTAAAGCGACACAAACGGTGGATGGTGAGTATGGTGTGATCAACCTGAAACGGACGATTTTCATTCGGCTGGCTCAGTATTACCGCGTCTTAGAGCAGCCCGACTCGGCGCGATCGCAACTGGATCAGGCGCGACAACTGCTCGATTCTCTCGATGGTGATGGATTTGGATTAATTGCGGCATCCGTTGCAGAAGGCTATGCAGCGTTAGGTGAAAACGAGTCTGCGATCGCCATTCTGGATCACGCACTGCAACGCACAGAAGCCATGACAACGACTGATCAAGGCTATCTGTCCTACATTCTCCGCCCGATCGCGACCACCTATGCTCAAGCGGGAGCCACTCCCCAAGCGCTTCAGATTGCCCAGCGCATTCAAGTTTTTGATATTAAAGCCAGCACTCTGGTTGCGATCGCCAGCCATACTGCTCAAGCAAATTCGCCGACTCAAGCCACTCAGATCCTTGCTCAAGCGCAAGCTCTGACACAAACGCTCCCAACTGACCAGCAACCGAACATCCTGCATCAAATGGCTCTAGCGTATGCTCAGGTTGGACAATGGGATACCGCACTGAACTTGATTGACAGAATTGCATCGGCAGAAACTAAAATGCGGGCGCTGGGAACATTGGCCTCTCTGAGCGATCGCGCCCATCGTCCTGCAACAGAGTTTCTAAATCGCATTGTTGCAACTGCCCAAACCGTTGTGCCATTCTACGACGGAGATACGGTGTTGAGCCAAATTTTTGACGACTATCTAGCAAATCAACAGTATGCGTTAGCGTTGCAGTTCAGTCAAACGTTAGATGAACCGCTGCAATCCAATCTACTGTTGAAGTTGGTCGAGGAAGCGAGTGCAGCAGGTGAATTTGCGATCGCCCTGCAAGCAACAGCCCTGATTCCACCCGGATGGGAAAACCAGATGCAATCGATCGCTTTGCAGTCGGTGGCAACGGGCTATGCTACAGCAGGACAATATGACCAGGCGATTCAGCTTCTTCCGCAGATTAGAAACAACCCCGATTATCTCAGTCAGATTTTCACACGAATTGCGATCGCGCAATCCTACGCGAAACATGAGCAGCCCGATCTATCCGTTGAACAGCTCAACCAAGCGTTGCAAGCATTACAACCGTTAGAGCATTCCTCCAAAAAATTAGAGGCGTTGAGCCTGATCGCAGTTCAGTTTACTCAGTTACAACAGCCCGATCGAGCGCTTGAAGTGCAAACTCAAGCCCTGGCGATCGCAAACACACTCAATCCAAATGCCTATTATGGCGTAGACCAAATTGTGACGCAGTATTTGAAAGCAGAGGAGTATGCGTTAGCGTTGCAAGTTATGCAAACGATAGAGAGTCAGGATGATCAGGATCGTTTACGCCAGAGGATTCTACAGCAACGCCTGGAAACAGGAGAGTTATCATCTGCGTTGCAGGTGTCTGAAGGTATTCACAACCCTAATCAAAAAATTGCGGCTTTGGTCAAGCTGGCGGATTATTACAAAGGCATGGGGCAGACAGAAGACTCGGCTAACATCCTGGCTCAAGCATTTGCGATCGCCCAAACTCTGCCAGGCCCAGACGAGAATAGTTTGGCAGAGGCCGCCCAAATTGATCCGTCGATTCCAATCTGGGACGAATTCGATCGCGGGAGCCTGATTACCTCCATTGCCATTCGCTATGCCGAACTACAGCAGTATGATGCGGCGCGTCAAGCCGCTCAAGCGTTGCGATCGGTGAGCGATCGAGACCGTTTGATGCAACGTCTTGATTGTTATAGCAGTACTAACAAAACGTGAATTCGATAGCCCGATTTTGCGTGCGCGTCGCGCACGCAAAATCGGGCTTTTGGGAGAGTTGCGCGTCGCGCAACTCTCCCAAAAGCCCGTTCGTCGAATTCACGTTAACAAAGATTAGGACGGGGTGCAGGGGTGGAACCCCTGGCTAGGGGCGAAGCCCCTACACCCCCTTCTTAACTATCTCCTCGACTGCTATATAAGACCATTACCTCTCAAAAATTTCCCGCCATCCCTCTGTGCCAAACTCCTGCTGAAATTCCTGAATTACCCACGAAATATCCTTCCCTAATCGTGACGCGACTCGGAGCAGGTAATCCCGATAAGCATATTTATCTTGCTGGGTTGGTGAATCGCCAAAGATAGAGCCAAAACACCAGTCGCTTTCTGGAGCGCAGCCAAATTCCTTCTGAAACACGGAGATCGTCCAACTGGGGGCAGACCCTTCCTGATACGTTTTTTGACGCTGTGTCCGGAAAAACTCATACCGCTTTCGCCGCTCAAGTTGATGCAGCAGTTCCTCGCTGTACACTTCTACCAAATCATCGGTATGCACCTGCGGTTCTGTTTCCCACGTATAGCCACACCCCGGACAGATCATCACAAAGCTCCACATCAGGCGATTGCAGGTTGGGCACTGTTTGGTAGGCGTGACTTCATGATCCGTCGATTCTCGACTCGTAGGCAGCCGATATTCCTGAATGTCTTCTGGAAAGCCAAGCCGCTGTAAATTATTGGCTTGATCCAAAATAATGCCGTATTGTTTCCCGGTGGATGGCGAGATTCTCAAAAGACGGCCAACCTGTTGATAATGGAGCGCTCGCGACTGGGTTGGGCGCAGCAATAAACCCACTTCTACACTCGGTTCGTCAAACCCAATGCTAATCACGTTACAGGAGGTCAAGACTGTCAACTTGCCCGCCCCCAAATCACTGTAAAGCTGATGCCGTTTTTTGATAGGAGTGCTACCGTCCACCACCGCAGCGGCCACTCCTGATGCCTTAAATGCCTCCGCCACGTGACGGGCATGTTCTACATCCACACAAAAGGCGATCGTGCGTTTTCCAGGCGTCAGCCGATGCCATTCTTCTACGATGCGCTGTACCAACTCTGGGCGATCGCAAGCATTTTTCAAATCGCGTTCATCAAAATCTCCCGCAATCGTCTTGACGCCCTCCAGGTTAATTTGAGAACTGCTTGGAACGCCGTAATACTGCATTGCAGCCAGATAACCCATCCGCTGAAGCTCTGCTGGAACTGGAGAGGCGACAAACGTCTGCATATGATCGCCTAACTGTTCTCGCCCCAGCCGATAGGGGGTCGCTGTCATGGCCAGATGTACCGCTTTGGGATGCGTCTCATACATAATTTCTTGCCCAATTTGGCTGAAGACCGTCGTATGCCCTTCATCAAAAAAGACGACGTTAGCATTCCAGGTGCGCCACCACGATCGCTTTTCCATCGTTTGAATGCTGGCAATCTGAATGGGAGCCTCTGGATCTTCTCGCCATCCCGCTTTAATAAAGCCACAGCGCAACCCAAACGACTGCATCTTCTTGTAGGTTTGCCCCACCAGCACATCCAGATGCACCAAAAACATCAGCCGCAATCCGCGCGCCGCCGTATCCGCACAAATCTTGCCGCCAATCACCGTTTTCCCGGCCCCGGTTCCTGCAATAATCGCAACCCGTCGATATCCCTCTCCGAGCTTGATGTAGAGGTCTTTGATTAGCTGATTTTGATACGGGCGCAGGGACGGAGGGGACGGTGACGATTCGGACTGTCCAGCATACATCGGTAATCGGGTTCTGTAAGGGTGCAAATGAACTAACCAGGCACTAAATTCTACAGCATCTCCGTTTACAGAACTGCGAAAAAGCCCGTGTGCTAAAGCCAAAAAGCAAAATATCTGGAACGCAAACCACTCCTTGAAGAAACTGCATTCCAGATATTCTGTTCTAATTTTAACTGGGGCGCTAGGATTCGAACCTAGGGATGGCGGGACCAAAACCCGCTGCCTTACCACTTGGCGACGCCCCAACGTTTCAGCCTTAATATCTTAACAGTTCATCATCACGTAATGTCAAGATTTTTTGGAATTTTTTTTCCTCATCACGGTCAAGTACTGATAAATAGCGCGTCGCCGCGATTGGAGACTTGGGATCGGGGATTTAATAAAACCCGGAACTTAATTTTGGTTTTACAGCAGTTTTCAAGTCAGTCAGCTCCGGTTGTTTTTGTGAAAGCCTTGCGGAGCAAGGCTTTCACAAAAACAACCGGGTTTTAAGCGGTTGAAAATCGCTGTAATTTATCCATGATTCTTAGAAGTCGGCCCACAAAATCGCTTCGCCCCGACGAAAGATTTCGCGAGCGTAGTCTGTCCAGGTGCCCTGACCCCAGTAGCGAAAGCAACTGGTTTGCAGCAGCAGGTTGTGCAGCAGAGCATTGCGGTAGCGAGTTTGTCGGGTGAATTCTGGATCGGCCTGTACCAGCGGGTCGATCGTTTTGTGGAAGAGGGCACTCAATTGATTCATGGGGGTTAACACGTCCTCGTAGCCTTTCACCCAGCTAATGTGGTTGGTCCATGAACTGCCGTCCATGTGAAAGTTAGGGTTCTCTTGCTGGAGGGTGGCGATCGCCCCTTCTACGGCCTCTGGGGTGCAGTGGTTGAGATCAACGCGATTCCAGACCTGATGCTGCCCGATCGCCTGACAGGCGGGGTAATCATCGGGATTGCAGCCCGCCGCTTCAATCAGCTCCAGATATTCGGTTCCAGTCAGACCGACGACGCCTTTATTGCCATTGGCCGCAATGTCGTACCAGGCGTTTTTAAAGCCACTGGGAAATTCGTTCATCATGACGCCCCCATTCTCCCCATCGCCAATTTGAGTGACCAGGGGGGGGATGGAAATGCCGCTGATGCGCTGTCGTGAGAGTGTTTTCGCTTCGTAATAGGGCTGCATCTGGGCCACCAGTTTTGTATCTGACCCCTGAGTTTTAATCAGCGCGGTGATGCTAATGGTTTCACCCTGAGAGTTGCGCGCTACGAGACGGTGAGGCAAATGCCGATAGGCTAACGGTTCTCCAGTCAAGGTTTCGACGGAATGTTCTTGCACCATCAGCCAGCGATAGCCGCACTCCTTCAACACCTTGATGAACTCATACAGGGTGTCGGGGTGATTCGGAAGGTGTAATTCGGGTGGCGAAAAGCCTTTGACGCGCGCCAGGGCATCCCAGCCAAAAATAGCGGCAAAGTGGTGTTGCCATGCTCGAATATGCAGCTTGATGTCGGTGATCGGGGTAGAAGGCACGACCGCATGGCTCCACATGGTTCCCAGCCATTCCACATAAGGCTGATAGGCAGGGTCGCAGGTAACGCGCTTCAGGTTATCTAAAATATCGGTGCGTCCCATCTGCCGTAGCCCCCACAGCAGATTTCCGGAATAATCCAGCATGACGCGAGGGTTGCCGCCCTGACTAACCAGTTCACGC
>DATNPS010000299.1:0-6646 GCA_036703095.1 Crinalium sp.
AAGAGCAAGAGTAAAGTGCGGAATAGCAACGCTATTCCACGCTTTACTCGCGTCTTGTGTCTTACAGCGGTTTTCAATCGCTTAAAACCCGGTTGTTTTTTTGAGAGCCGCGCTCCGCGCGGCTCTCAAAAAAACAACCGGGTTTTAAGCGATTGAAAACCGCTGTAAGACACAAGACGCGAGTAAAGCGTGGAATAGCGTTGCTATTCCGCACTTTACTCTTGCTCTTTGCCTTCTGCCTCAATTTGTCATCTCAAGTTCATCTCTGCAACATGGCGTTGACAAATCAGCTTGGTAGTTTGAAATCACAGGTGAATGAATGCTAAGGAGAGGTTGGTTGCTGTTAGCTATCCGGAAATTCATTCTTGATTGCGCTGGTTCAGCGATCGCCTCTTCCTTTTTTTTAACTCCTGAAATCCATTAATTGTAAACGCGGCCCCTCCACTTCTTTGGGGTGCGAATAGACGATAGAAAAATTCGGAATACCGCCAGGGGGTCGGCTAGGGGTGACAGCCAAAAGGCCCAGAAAGCTGACTTGGCTGAATCGTCGGAGCGATGGTAGGCCGATTCGATTCCCAATAAGAGAGCAAATCGGATCAGCAGCAGAAATACGTTGAGTCCAAAAGCCGTCAAGATGATGCTGTTGATGTAACCATTTTGCAGTAGAACGGCGAATGCGATCGCCACCACTAGAGGCAACCCTTGAACGGCCAGTAAGAATCCCAAGTCCCCCCAGGTTTGCTCAACGGAAGACGCATCTTTGAGGTCGAGCGATCGTCCCCATTCCTCCCAGGTTTCCTGCATCCCTTCATACATGCGGACTTTAATCACGTTCGCCCCATCCAGGAAGCCCACTTTTGCTCCCTGCCGTGCGGCATAGCGAGCCAGGGTGACATCATCACAGAAAGAACTGCGAGCGCTGGTATAGCCCCCGATGGAGGATAAGAGCGATCGCCGACAGAGAAAACATTGACCATTGGCCAAAATCCGTTCTGAACCGTTGATGGCCGCACCTGCGGGGCCGAAGCGATACACTAGCGTGACTAGCAGTGCAGGTTGCAGCCAAAACTCGCCCGGAGATTTAAGGATAAATTGAGGCGCAACAGACACCAGATCGTAGCCTTCTGCCTCTGCGGCGGCGATCGCGCTAGCCACTAAACCGGGCTGAGGCTGAGTATCAGCATCAATGCCGAGAACCCACTCGCTATTCTCGGAGCTGTGCAGAAAGCCCGTATGCAGCGCCCAGGGACGCCCTACCCAGTCGGGAGGAAGGGGATCATCGGTGATGAGGCGAAATCGGGGATCGTTCTGCTGTGCGGCTTTGACTAGATCAACCGTGCCATCCTCAGAACGGCTATCCACCACAATGATTTCGCGTACCTCATAGCCCTGTCGCGTCAGGCCAGCCAAACAACCTCCAATGCGGTTTGCCTCATTCAAAGTGGGCACTACTACACTGACTCGCCCCAACAAGGGTGGCGTTGCCATTTGAGGCTGCAACGGCGGACGACGAGTTGGCCCCTGAAATAACCGAGCTAACAGGATGAAGGTTGCAGGCAGTTGAATAAGCAGGAGAATTAGAGCGATCGCCCCCCAAAATTCCATCATCGATCGTCAAACCCAGTGTTTCAATTTAATGCTTGTGGCGATTTGAGTTAAGAACAAAACAAACTCACGTAGGGGCTTGGCAATGCCAAGCCCCTACGCAAACCCTAACTTTAAAGATTACTTGGTGCTGACACTAACAGGAGCCACATTGACCTTCACTTTCAATGGGTCTACCTTGTCAACTGCATTGGTCGTCAGGTATTGCGCATCTGATACCGAATCTTCAACAGACTCTTGCGCAGCTTTCCAGCAGATCACCGCCGGGAAAGCCCCCAAGACCAGCCCCAGCAACACTGGAATCCAGATGCCAGCCGCTAAGCTCATGACCATGGCAAAGGCAAAGTTGCCCAGGTACACCGCCAGAGACAGGTTTAGCTGATTGCGCTGCAACTTGGGTGGCGATTTGCGCCAGAAGAGAGCCGCCACTGTCATAAATACCGCGCCAGTACCAAACCAACCCGCAAAGTTTTGATAGGGCATCCCAAAAAATGCACCAGGCGTATGCCAATACCAGAAGGGCAGTGCCGTCTGGCTCATGGCAGGGTCCAACACAAAATCCCAGGAGGTGAGCAGCAGGGCACCAATGGCGATCGCCCCCACTTGGGTCAAAATCCGATTCCACACCGAGACAACTGCGTTACCCGATGCGCTCCAGGCAGTTAACCCCGTCCAGGCCAACAAATAGGACGACAAGCCCAAATAGAACCAGGACAATGGAATGGTAAACGGCACTAAACCTGCAATCTTATAGCCCAAGCCGCTTAGATAGCTGTAATGACCGAATGGGAAGCCAGTACTGGTTCCCAACAGCTCGCTGCTGAGAGAAATGAAAACAGCCGGAAGCATAAACGTCAGCCAGTGACGCAAACCCAGAGTACGGTAAGCATGAATCGCAACGGCGATCGCTCCTAGCAGAATATATGCGACGCCGCCACCCGCCATACTCCATTGAAAGAGCGTTTGCCCCGCTGGTACGAAAGACAACAATTCGGGATGCGGCATTACGACCAATAACCCCGCCAACCCAAACGCCATTGCAACCAAATGACCTATCAAGCAGAAGCGTTCAGCAAGCATTAGCTGTTTCATGACCAACTCCCCAAGAATTAAGCGCCCACCACGCGCTTCGAACCTAAATCCCTAGCTACTTTACAAATTTTAAAGAAGCTGTGAGAGAATCGTAGCGCAGATTTATAAGATCTGTAAATTTATGCGGCTTCCAATTAAAAATTCTCCTGAGACGAGGCATTTGCTTTTGGTTTCTGGGGACAGCCATGAGGGCATAACTAACTCAGGTCAAAATGCGAATTGTGGCGCTAGTTCCCATAGACTTGCTAAAGGAGTTTTATTTGGAGCAGCCAGCATCATTACAAATCCAGGGAGCAACCACATCCTCCAGTGGCCATAGCTCAGTTTTTTGGACTGTTGTAGTGAATGTTATCAATAGCGTTCACAAGATCAATAGCGTTCACAAATAGGAAAGGGAATGGGGGCTACGTTCCCATCCAGGGGTTCCATCCCCGCCCCCTGTTTAAGGTTTAGTTGGGAGCGCTAGATCGGCTTAGGAGCATGGATAAATTAAAACCAAATTTTTAATTTTGGAATGGGCGGCTCCGCTGCACGTTCCAAAATTAAGTTTCGGGCTTTATTGAACCGTGATCCTTAAATCAAATCACTTTAGTTTCTACAGATAAGGCAATCGTGGTACTTGCAGGCAGTATTGGGATCGGATTGGGCGTAGCGGCTCTATTGGTTGGGGCAGGTGTTGTGGCGACAGAAGCACAATATCGTCGTCGCCCCGGCAATGCGCTAGCGTTAACCGCAGGCGATTGGAACTTGGAAGTCTATGAGCCGCAGCGCTATGTGCTGGTCGGCGAACTGGAATTTCAAAACCGGACAAAGCGGCTAGAAATCATGGTGCCTGAGGTAACCGCGAGCGCTACCCTCCTTTCTAAAGGCAGCTTAGAAGGCGTGACGACCAAAATTCGGATCACGCCGCACCATCCTGATGCCTCGGCTCGCCCAGATGGATACTGGTTTGGCTACATCGTCAAAATCGGGAAAACTACCCGCGTCGAAATCAGCCTTGAAATTACAGGCGATGAACTGCAAGCGCTACAGGCCGCTTGGGTTCGGGTGGACTATGTGACCTATGGGCCTCAGGGCCGCATTCCGAAAACGCGTCATGTGATTGTGCCGCTTAAGTTTCCATCTGTTGACGACCCGCAGCGCTGGCGACCCACCTCAAATGCCGATTTGCTGCCTGTGCGGACTCATTTGCTGACCCATCTCGATAATCCCGTTGAGGTGGTGAAGCGCTATGTTATGCCCCACGCTCAACCCGGCGATATTGTCACCATTGGCGAAACGCCCGTCGCTATTATGCAGGGTCGTTTTCGCCATCCCACCGATGTGAAACCCGGCTGGCTGGCGAAACGGCTGTGTTATTACTTCATGCCCACCTCTAGCCTGGCGACGGCGTGTGGAATGCAATCGCTGGTGGATATTGTGGGGCCAACACGAGTGCTGGGAGCTTTTTTGCTGGGGGCGATCGCCAAAAAACTGCTCGGCAAACCCGGCATGTTTTACCAACTGGCAGGCGACCAAGCGCGTCTGATCGATGACGTGACGGGCACTCTACCTCCCTACGATCAATTCATCGTGCTGGGGCCAAAGAATGCCCAGCAGGTGGTAGATGAGATCCAGCGCGAAACCGGGTTATCTGCGGCTGTAGTAGACGTCAACGACTTGAAAGCAGTTAAAATATTGGCATCAAGCTCAAATGTATCTTCATCTTTCTTAGAACAAGCACTAATCAGCAATCCAGCTGGAAACGCTGATGAGCAAACACCGTTGGTTCTGATCCGGCCAACAGATGCGATCGGTTCAAAGTCAGTTAAGCGTTGAGTCTTGGAACACTAATTGGAACACTAAATTTGGTGTCTATCTGAAGATAGTCTCCTCTGATTCATTAACCGCTTTAGGATCTAAGGAGCATCACCCTGATGATACCTGACCGACTTAGCGACCCAGGTTCAGCCCATAACTGTTTCTCACGGTTTTAGCAATGACCTCCACTGTTCCTCAGACCACGACTATCACCATTCGGCCTTTTCAGCACCGTGATCTGGAGAACATCCAGCGTCTTGTCACGGAGGAGGCCCAGCCTGATCCAACCGAGGAAACTGCCTCTCCTTCGCAACACTGGGAGCAGGTAAATCGCTGGTATGGCATCTTAAAGTGTCTCAGTCTTTTTCCAAATCCGCTTCAGCATCTTCTATCGGCTTACGTGGCCGATCAAGGCGATCGCCTGCGAGGCGTGATTCAAGTTTCGCCATTCAACCGGACTCGCAGCACCTGGCAAGTAGATCAGGTATTAATTGACGCCCTGCAAACGGAGGGAGACGAGCAGCTATCGGCACTTGAGGTTGGCTCTCAACTGTTGCGCTATTGCTTCCAGGCGATCTGGGAAGCTCGCACCTGGCTGATTGAGGTCAACGTTAACGATAAGGATACGCTGGCGCTCTATCGCCACAACGGGTTCCAACCGCTGGCTCACATGACCTATTGGTCGATCGCGCCTGAACGGCTCAATCATTTAGCAGAACGGGAGCCAGATCTGCCCAATCTCCTGCCTGTCAGCAATGCAGATGCCTGTCTGCTGCATCAGCTAGACACCGTTTCGATGCCGCCGTTGGTTCGGCAGGTGTTTGACCGTCAGCCCCTCGACTTTAGAACCAGCCTGCTGGGGGCCATGGTAGACACCGTTAAGCGTCGCGTCGCGCATACGGAAACCGCCAGTGCTTATGTGTTTGAACCTCAGCGCAAAGCGGCGATCGGGTACTATAAGCTCGACCTGTGCCGAGATGGCTCCAAACCTCACACCGCTCAACTGACGGTGCATCCAGCCTATACCTGGCTGTATCCTGAACTGATGGCGCAAATGGCGCGCATTGTGAAAGATTATCCTGAGCAGCCGTTGCAGCTGGTTTCGTCCGACTATCAGCCGGAGCGGGAAGAATACCTGGAACAGATTGGGGCAGAACGCATTGAGCATACTCTGATGATGTCTCGCTCAGTTTGGCACAAAGTCCGGGAAACCCGGTTTGCACTGGAAGGGCTTCAGTTTTCCGAAGTTCTCCAGAGCTTCCAGCCCACCCGCAAACCTGTACCGAGTCGGTTCTCGCTGATGGAATCAATTCGGCAGTTTCCTCAAATGCCGGGACAGACTGATCCCCAATCGACTGGGGAAAAGCCCAGCAATAACGCTGGTGAATCTGAGTGAGGCTTTTGGCGGGTGAGATGAAATCTTCTCTGTTTGTCTCAGCGCTTGGTTTAGACGTAGGCCGAAAACGAATTGGACTCGCTGGCTGTGACGGAACGGGTCTGATCGCGAGTGGACTCACCACTATTGAACGCCGCTCGTTTCAAGATGATGTCGAGAAGATTCGGGCGATCGCCCAGGAGCGTCAGGTTCAAGTGCTCGTCGTCGGTCTGCCTTATACGATGGATGGCACGCTAGGTTCTCAAGCTAAGCAGACTCAGCGATTTGCTCAGCGACTTTCCAAGGTGCTGGAACTTCCGGTGGAATATGTGGATGAGCGGCTGACATCCTTTGCCGCCGAACAGCTTTTGCTGGATGAGGGGCGATCGCCCTCACGCGACAAGGGATCAATTGACCGAAAGGCTGCTGCGATTATTCTGCAACAGTGGTTGGACGATCGGCGATCGCGTTTATAAGGTCACCCTGCGCCAATTTCACTTTAAAAATCAATAGGGTGGGCAATACCCACCCTACTCGCTACTGTTATTTATAGCCGTAGCGATTTGTATTAACGTGAATTCGATAGCCCGATTTTACGTGCGCGTCGCGCACGCAAAATCGGGCTATTGGGAGAGTGGCGCGTCGCGCCACTCTCCCAATAGCCCATTTGTCGAATTCACATTGGATTAACGGAGTGCAGGGGTGACCCCCTTAAGGCGAAACCGTCACACCCTTTGGTTTCAGTATCCTAACCCATGTGGCTCTAGTATATAG
>DATNPS010000301.1:0-3119 GCA_036703095.1 Crinalium sp.
TGCTTAACGAACGGGGCACCTATTTCCCTAAACTGCGTTCGATTCTGATATATCCCAGTGCCTACGTGGTAAAACAAACCACTGTCAACGAAGGATTGATTGTTGAAGAACGTCAGGTTGCCCGATTGGGAGAATCCTGGAGTGCTGATCAACTGGTTCTAGCCTGGGATCAGGTGCAGCAGGATACGCGCCACTGGCAGGATGGCCACAATGTGGTGCTACATGAATTTGCGCATCAGTTGGATCAAGAAGACGGCAAAGCCGAAGGTGTACCGATTCTACAGAGCCAGAAAGACTATGCGACGTGGGCAACCGTGATGACGCAGGAATATCAACAGCTTTGTTTAGAGATAGAGCAGGGACAACCAACTGTGATGGATCGCTATGGTGCTACCAATCCGGCTGAATTTTTTGCGGTTGCGACCGAAACATTTTTTGAAAAGCCTAATTTAATGCTGGCAAAGCACCCTAAACTTTATGAGCAATTAAAGCGCTACTATCAACTCGATCCGGCAGCTATTTCAGCGTGAATGTCTCATATTGGCATGGCCTGAATTGACTTATGCTACGGCTTTGGATTGTATTTGGTAGCGTTTACGAGTGGCGATCGCCAACCCCAACACGCCCAGCGTCAGTCCTCCAGCCAAATAGAGGGGATGCGCATAGGTTTCAGGATGCGATTGATGAATGAGCGTTCCTGCAATCACTGGCCCGACCGCATTTGAAACACTCAGATAAGAGGCATTCAATCCTAAAGCTGTTCCTTGTTCTTCCGGCTCTGTGTTTAATGAAATCAGAGAATTGATCATCGGCTGAACGAGCGAATTGAACAGTGAAAATAGAATGCTGACACCCACAAAATAAACGACATTTGGCCAGATTGGCATCAATAAAAATGAGAGACTGCGAATGAATAAACCCAGAAACAAAATAGCAACTAGATTGAATTTTTGGGTGAGGATCGTGATACCCCACGTTTGCATTAAAACACCCAATATCCCAAACGTTAAAAACATCAAGGTCAGTTCATTACTGGTTTGATGTAAAACGTGGATAAAGTACGGCTGAAATGCGTAAGTAAAAATCGTAAACGTGGTGCCGATGAAAAAATTGATGATCAGCAAGATTCCTACTTTGGGCAAAGCTAAGCCTGTAATCAGCTTCGCTAAGCCCAAATCAAATAGCCTGCCTGTCACCGTTGCTCGACTATGATGGCTTTCGGGCAGAAAAAAGATCGTAATGATGAGCGCAATCAGGGCGATCGCCCCCGCGACTAAAAACGCCGCACCCAACGAAACTTGTTGCGCCATTAAGCTAATGGCTGGCCCCAGCACAAACCCTAATCCAAATGCGGCTCCATTGATGCCAAAGCCTCTGGCGCGTGTTTCTGGAGTGGTGACATCTGAAATGACGGCTTGAGCTACAGAGGCATTGCCTCCAGTGATCCCATCCAGAAAACGTGCCAGGAACAGAACCCATGCTACAGATGCAGTTCCGGCAATTAAGTTCGCAATCACGGTTCCCAGCAGACTGATGATGAGTAAGGGCTTGCGGCCAAAGCGATCAGACAGCTTGCCAATCACCGGAGTCGCAAAGAACTGCGCGACAGAATAGGTTGAGAACAGCAAACTCGTCTGAAAATCGTTTAACCCAAACTGCCGACCATATAGATAAATCACCGGAATCAAAATCGTTAAGCTGAGCGAATTGATCAGTGAAATGAGAGCGATAATCCAAAAATTACGATTCATGCAGGCGTGAAATAGCGAAAGCCGTCATCATCCTACCCTGCCTGAGATAATTGAGCGATCGCCCCATCTGCCGATTCTTCGTCTGGTTCAATTTCGCACTGTAGAACGGGTTCAGCTTCTTCAACGGCCATCGGGTTAACAAAAAAGGAACCTGCCTGAGGGGGTAACGTGGGATCGAGCAAGAGTTCCACAATGGTTTTTGCCATTCCCGCTAAGGGAATCGCCAGAATGACACCCAGCAATCCGCCGACTCGCGCACCTAACAGCAGTGACGCCAGCACAATCGCCGGACTCAATCCCGTCAAATTGCCCAACACGCGCGGGGCCAGCAAGTTGTCTTTTACCTGTTGCAGGGCGATCGCGGTTCCTACGACTTGAATCGCCAGCCACCAGTCAATGAAGGCTACAACGACGCCAACGGTCACAATCCCCAGGGTAGCTCCAATAAAGGGAATGACTTCCATGAAACCAATGAACGTGGCAAAAACCAGGAAGAATGGCACATGCAGCCACCAGAAGGCCAGTGACAGGGTAACGGCCATAAACAAGCCCAGCAGCAGTTGTCCTGAAAAGAACCGCTGTAGGCTGCGCCGAAACGATTCGGTCAAAAAATCACGAATTAACGGTGAGAAAAAGCTCGTGGTGCCGTTCCACAGTCGTTCGCCATCCACCAGCATGTAAAACGAAATGACAAGAATCAAAATTAAATCCAGCAACCAATTAAAGGTGCCTAACAGTAATCCGACGCCACCCGTTGCGATCGTTTCTGCTTGTTCTTGCAATTGCGTTAGAATCTGCTGTTGCAGCAGGGGAATGGCAAACCGCAGCTGATGCGCTTTACTCCAGGTTTGAAAATCGGATAGCTGCTGCTGCCCAGAACTGATCAACTCCGGTAAATTCACAAGCAACTGTTGAGCCTGGTTGAGGACAGGAGGGGCGATCGTTACTCCGATTACTCCAACCAGTGCGGCGGCTAGCAAATATACTGTCCCGGCGGCTAATCCTCGCGACATTAAGGGTCGCAGTTGGGTCACCGGATAATTCAGCAAAAATGCAATTAAAGCAGCGGTCACTAAAATGCTGATTAATTCGCTGAAATAGCTGAGCGCATTGATCGTCAACCAGCCCGTTACTAGAATTAAAACCCAGGTAATTAAAGTTTGCTGTAATGGTGTAAATAAACGATTCATCGCGCTTCCTAGCCAAAAAATGGATTGCGTCACTCAGAATAGGGCGTTGCCAAAGGTTGATCTAGGCTAGCAGTCCTGAAGTGCTTTTGTACTGAGGCTTAGGAGAGAATTTCAACAACTCTCGTTTCGGAAACCGATTGTAGGTTTGGCGCGCCCGTCGGGCGCGCCAAACCTAAAA
>DATNPS010000304.1:0-1931 GCA_036703095.1 Crinalium sp.
CAGAGATTGCTCGATTGCAACGACGATGGGTCGTGGAGTTAGAGCAGATGGAACGATTTCATCAGTGGCTCGACGGCAAGCGATCTGCCCGACAACCCTGCCGTGTGGTGGGGGACTCGCGCACGGGCAAAACGATCGCCTGTGATGCCTACCGGATGAAAAACCCGCCGCAACTGATGAGTGGACGTGCCCCGATTGTTCCCGTCGTTTACTGGCAGTCACCGCCCGAGAGCGGCAACCGGGAGATGTTTGAAGGCATTTTGAGTGCCTTGCGCTATCAACTGAGCCGAGGGACATTATCGGAGATGCGGGGGCGAGTCTACCGGACGCTGAAAGCTTGTCAAGTAGAGATGCTGATGATTGATGAAGCGCATCGGCTGCGCCCCAAAACCTTTAGCGATCTGCAAGACATTCTATTGTTCAGTCAATTATTAATTGACGGGTAAAGTCGATGAAGCTTGATGCGAGCATCTTGGGTGGTAAAGCGCCAATCAATCCAGGTTTCCTCTTGATTGCGCTGATTTTGCCAGGCAGCGACCTCTTGTTGCAGAGTCTCGAAGTCGGGGATACGACGATCGAGGCATTGACGAGCCAACACACTCAGTTCAATTTCAGCCATATTGAGCCAACTGCCATGCTTCGGGGTGTGACAAAACTCTAGCTTCCGGAGAATTCGCTGCGCTTCAATGGGTTCAAACGCTTTGTACAGAGAAGCAGGGGAGTGCGTATTGAGATTGTCCTGCACCAGGGTGATCTGAAAAGCGTCGGGGTAAAAATCATCCACCAAAGCTCTGAGCAGATGGGCATAATCTACAGCCGTTCTCTGCTCGGTGACTTCGACATGTCGCCAGCCGGTAAAGGGTTCACACAGCATGAACAAATTGGCGGTGCCATTGCGCTCATACTCATAATCAATTCGTTCTGGCTGACCCGGTTGGGCGGGCAGGGGAAGCCTGGTTTCTTTCACCAGTTGTTTGGTGCTCTCATCGAGGCAAATGACAGGATAGTCGAGGTCATCGGGACGCTGGTAGACCTCAAGCACTGCTTCCATGCGCCAGACAAACTCTGCGTTCTGCTCCGGTGGAATTACCCAGCACTGTTGCTTCCACGGTTGTATTTTGTTTTTTTCAGCGTTTGCCGAACTGTTTCGTAGCTCGTGGATTCAAGATGCCCTAACTCTACCATCTGGTCTGCTAATAACCGTAACGTCCAGCGCCCTTTTCCTTCAGGAGGGTCACTACAGCGCAGGGCAATCAAATGGGCTTCCTGTTCCCCCTGAATCTGCCGTTTGCGTCCGGCACCAGGGCGCTGTTGGAGAGCCGCTTGCAAGCCTTCCTCAACAAACCGTTGTCGCACTCGTTCAATCGTGCGGATGCTAATGTCCAAGGCTTGTTGGATAGCAGTATCGGACCAACTGCCGTCCGTTTGATTTTGGTCTGCCTTCAAAAGGATCCGAGCATGGTTGATTTGATAAGCGGCATGTCTACCCGTTGTTGTAAAGTGCTCCAGAAACTGCCGTTCCTCTTGGCTCAACGTAACGATGTATTTCTTAACCATCAGTTTGGGTTCAATGCTTCCCTCTCACGATAACCTTAACCCGTCACAATTTCCCTGACAGACCACTAGCTGCCCTGCAAATTGCAGTGGTGTTAGTGGGAACCGACCGGTTAGATGCGGTGACACGACGCGATGAACAGGTTTACCGTCGGTTCATGGGCAGCTATCGATACGAACGCCTGAACAGTGCTGAGCTGGCAGAGACCAGCGAAATCTGGGAAAGCCATGTGCTGAAACTGCCCCAAAGATCGAACCTCAGCAATGCCAAGATGCAGAAGATATTGGGAGTTGCAACAAGCGGATATTTAGGATTGCTCGATCGGATTTTACGGGAAGCGGCAGTGCGCTCATTAGAACTGGGGTTGCAGCGGATT
>DATNPS010000328.1:0-7501 GCA_036703095.1 Crinalium sp.
CCTTCGACTAGCGCGTAGTCCATATCCTGACTGTGTTGAGTAAAACACTGCTGTACATAAGCTTCAGATGTCAGGATCGGATCGAGATTGCGACAGGCCCGTCCGGTGACATAACGGTGAAACATAGGGTCGATATAATCTGGCCCTACCTTAAAGGATTGCACCGATCCGCTGCGACGCCGAAGATCCGCTAAAAGAGAGAGCGTAACGGTGGTCTTGCCCACGCCGCTACGCTCTCCTGCGATTACTAAAGCCATGCTAAAACTGTGGAATGGTAAACCCGGTCTTCTAGACCATCATCACATGTCCAGACACCGGGTTTCTTCCCAGCAATTCTCATTTTGAAAATCGGTTTTCGTGCAAACCCGCCGCAGGCGAGTTTGCACGAAAACCAACTGCGGCTTTGGCGCGCCAAAGCCGCAGTTGGTTTCAAAATGAGAATTGCTGGTTTCTTCTATGAAATGTCAGATCTTTACAGGGAGGCATTTAAGAAACCCAGTGTCTGCTGTAAGCGGTTGGTGTCCAGATATTGGCTCATCCCAACACCCAACACCCAGCACCCAGCACCTATTTCCCCGCTAACCGGACAATCTCTGTCGCAACAGCCATACTTTCTTCATACAGCACATCCCGGCCCCAGCGCTGAATTTGCTGACCTAGCAGGAATTCGGCCTTCTGGTCGGTCAGGGCAGTTACCTGTTCTGTGCGACAGGCTTGGGCGCTACCTCCGGCCTCCATTCGCATACATCCGGTAGTTTCAGAACAGAGGATGGTGCAGCAGTCAGCGTTCAGGTTGGTTGAGGTCAGGCGAATACCCACCAGGTCGCCCAAGATCTCGCCCCAATCTGCGGTAGGAATGGCTGCCAGTTCAGCTTCCACAATTTTGTGGTTAGCGCCTTCAAACTTAATTTTGCGAATGTCGTAATCGCCCCCCTGGTCTTCATAGGATAACGGTTGCCAACCTAACCGACTGGCCAACCAACCTAAGAACATGAGCGCTTGAGCCGCACTGCCCTTTTCATAGTCGATGGTGACACGATCTACTTGGACTAAATCGGCCCGTCGCTCTGGGGGGTCAAAGGCAGCCGCGGTGAGTTCTTGCCAGGGCGAAATGCGGTGCCAGTTCAAGTCAGCAATATAGGTTTGGTTATCGATTAGGCTTTGGATCTTGAGGAATTCAGATTCGGGATCGCTGAAGTAGCAAGAATCCACAATCATGCCATGACAGTTGTCTGCCAGTTTTCTGAACAATTCTTGTTCAGGGTTGGGAGTCGCCTTCCACCAGACAAACTTCGGCAGATCGGGAATCATCAGTGACAGCACCAGATCGCCCACGCGCTGAAGGGCGGCTTTCGTCCCACGCAGGGTAATGTATTCGCAGCAGATCAGAGTGCTGGAACTGCGCTTCTGGAGTGGGCAGTAGGCTGACACCTGCGCCGTAATGCCCTCATCTTCGTCGCCCAGGATAGGACAGAGGGTGATAATGCGGCAGGGATTTTGAGAGGCGATCGCATCACTTAAACTAAAGCCCCTCATGTTAGCATTCGTGACTCGAATGCGATCGGCGGGTTGTTTAGCAAATTCGTCTCGTAACCGGGCCAGCGTTTCGGGATCAACCCGACCTGTTTCTAAAAAGCCAAACGTTTTTTGGGCTGCTTTAACCGCTGTTTTAGTCAATGGCCCATGAATGCCATCAATCGGGCCATCATAGAATCCCAAAGCCGCTAAAAGCTGCTGATATTCCTCTGGCTCATACACCACCATGCTAAACGTAGCGGCTCTAGTGGCAGACGGAGCACCCCGACCACCGTTCTGAGTTTGCCAAATCTGCTTAAGTTCGGCCTCAATATCTTCGAGAGAGATGTCTTTAGGCTTCTGGAGAGCAACAAGGGGAGTAGTCATGTTGGGTGTTGGGTGTTAGGTGGATTGGGGTGTGGGGTATAGGGTAGGGGTGTGGGGTAGTTAGGGCTGCTTGGAGCAAGGCTCTCGTGGCAATCCCTAACGCCCAACACCCTTACAGCCTGCGCCAGCGGCGACCATCGCGGTTGAGTAGAATTTCGGCTTCGACGGGTTCCCAGGTTCCGGCTTCGTAAAGGGGAATGGCGTCGGGAGGAGCGGGAGCGTCCCATACTTCCAGGAGGGGAGTGAGCACCCGCCAGGAGGCTTCTACTTCATCGCCACGGGTGAATAGGGTTTGGTCACCTAACATACAGTCGATCAAGAGACGACCATAGGCTTCTGCATTGGCTTGACCAAAGGCGGTGTCGTAGCGGAAATCCATTTCTACCGTTCGCGTCCGCAGTGAGGTTCCCGGTGTTTTAACTTCAAACCGCATGGAAATTCCTTCATCCGGCTGAATCCGTAAGGCCAGAACGTTGCGGTTCACCTGTCTAGCCGCTGATTGGAACATCAGATACGGCACTTCCTTAAACTGAATGGCAATCTCGCTGACCTTCTTGGGCATTCGTTTACCCGTTCGCAGATAGAAGGGAACACCTTTCCAGCGCCAGTTGTCGATAAATAGTTTGATAGCGGCGTAGGTCGGGGTGGTGGAACCGGGGGCGGCACCTTCTTCTTCTCGATAGCCGGGAACGGGCTTGCCGTTCATCCACCCTGCGGTGTATTGGCCCCGCACGGCAGAGCGATCCAGATTCTCCAGGTCAGCCAGGTGAGCCGCTTGAATCACTTTCACCTTTTCAGTCCGGATGCTATCGGCATCCAGAGAGTTAGGTGGTTCCATTGCCGTCAAGCAAAATAGCTGCATCAGGTGATTTTGCACCATGTCTCGCAGCGCTCCGGCAGATTCGTAGTACCCTGCCCGTCCTTCCAGACCCACCGTTTCCGCCACCGTAATCTGGATATGATCGACAAACTGGCGGTTCCACAGGGGTTCAAAAATAGCGTTGGCAAACCGGAAGACCAACAGGTTTTGAACAGTTTCCTTACCCAGATAGTGATCAATCCGGTAAACCTGCTCTTCTTCACAGACTTTTCGCACGACCTGGTTAAGCACCTGCGCGGAGGCCAGATCGCGACCAAACGGTTTTTCGATCACCAGACGAGTCTTTTTGGGATCGTCCAACATTCCCGCGCCACCCAGTTGTTGAGCCGCTTCGCCAAAGAATCGGGGCGCAACTGATAGATAAAAAACGCGATTGCCTCTGGTGCCACGCTGGTCGTCTAGTTCCCGTAAAAAGGCTTTAAGCTTCTGGTAACTGTCAGGGTTGTCAATATCGCCGGAACAGTAGAATAGCCCTTTCGCGAAGTCGTTCCAGACGTCTTCTGAACCCAGACCACCGCCAAATTCTTCAACGCCCTCGCGCATATGATTGCGGAAGAAGTCATGATCCCAGTCACGCCGAGCAACGCCCACAATGGTTAACTCTGGAGGCAGCTTGCGCTCTTGCTTCATTTGATAGAGAGCAGGCACCAGCTTGCGCTGAGTCAGGTCACCCGATGCACCGAAAATGACGAGAATTTGAGGTTCTGGAATGCGATCTTGCTGTAGGCCAACGCGAAGGGGGTTTTCGAGAAGAGTTACCATACGCTATCTGGAGGGGAGATGAGGGGGAATGGGGGAAACAAGGGAGATGGGGAAGATAGGGGAGATGGGGAAGATTTAGCCCACTTCCCCTATCGAGAGAACTATTTAGCCGCTGGGGTTAGCAGTTTGACTTTGCCTTCCATTGAATCCATCAGCGATTGGAAGGGCTGGATAAATTTTTCAATACCGTCTTCCAGCAGTTCATCCATCACCTGATTGATATCGATGTCAATGTCGGGATCTTTGAGGCTTTCGATCAACTGATACGCTTTGTCAACGTCGGTTTCGATGCGATCGCCTACATTGCAATGATCAGCACAGGCTTCGATTGTAGCGGGTGGTAGCGTGTTGACTGTATCACGGCCAACCAACTCATCCACATACATCACGTCGCTATAGTTGGGATTTTTGGTGCCCGTGCTGGCCCAGAGGAGACGCTGCACCTTTGCCCCCTTAGCCGCCAAAGCTTTCCAGCGATCGCTTTCCAGAATCTTTTTATATTCCTGGTAGGCAATTTTGGCATTGGCGATCGCCACTTTGCCTTTCACGGCTTCTAGTTTGGCTTTCTTCTCAATCCGATCCACCCCGGTGAGTTTGGCATCAATCAGGCCATCAATCTTGGAATCGATGCGGCTGAGGAAGAAGCTGGCCACGGAAGCAATATTGTCAATGCGCTCACCTTTCTCTGCCCGTGCTTCCAAGCCGCGAATGTAAGCCCAGAAGGTTTCGATGTAGCTGGGTACGGAGAAAAGGAGCGTGACGTTTACGTTGATCCCCGCCGCAATTACAGCTTCGACCGCCGGCAGACCTTCCGCCGTGCCAGGGATCTTGATCATCACGTTCTCTTTGCCGATCGCGGCGTAATACCGCTTGGCCGCTTCAATGGTTTGGGCGGTATCGCGGGCGATCGTAGGTGGAACTTCGATACTGACGTATCCATCCAGCCCGTTCGAGGATTCATAGGTGGAACGGAGGATATCACAGGCGTTTCGGATATCGTCAAATGTGAGCGATTCGTAAATCTCTAAAACTGGCTTTCCGGCGCGAATGCCTTCTTCGATATCGGCATCGTAGATTACATTACCGGCGATCGCCTTTTCAAAAATGGCTGGGTTCGACGTGATCCCAGCAATTCCTTTATTCTCTACCAGTTCTTTTAATTCACCAGATTGCAGAATGTCGCGGGTCAAGTTATCCATCCAGATACTTTGACCGTATTGCTTAATTTCAAGTAAATGGTTTACGGCTGTCATTACTAAGTGACTCCTGTCCGAGTTGACTGAAATTGAATCAGATGAGCATGAATCCTGAATGAGCGATCGCTGAGGGTTAGCTTTGAGAGGCTAGAATCTCGGCCCGGTCTTGCTGATTGCGAATGCCCTCTTGAATGAACGACTCGACCAGCGCCACGTCCTCCTTGCTACCAATCACTAACGGAGTGCGCGTGTGAATCTTGTCGGGGATCACATCCAAAATATCCTGGGTGCCCGTGCTGGCCCTGCCACCCGCTTGCTCCATCAGGAAGGCTAACGGTGCAGACTCATACAGCAACCGCAGTTTCCCTTCGGGCTTTTTCACCGTACCGGGATACAGAAATACGCCGCCCTGGAAAAGAATCCGGTGGAAGTCGCCCACCAATGCCCCTCCATAGCGGGCAGTGTAACCCTCATGACGATGAACATAACGAATGTAGTCACGAATGGGTTCATCCCATTGCCAGAAATTGCCCTCATTGGTGCTATAAATCGGCCCGTGGTCTGGCACTCTGATATTTTCACTAGAAAGAATAAATTCACCTAAGCTGGGGTCGAGCGTAAAGGCATGAACTCCAGTGCCGATGGAATATACCAGCATCGTGCTGGGGCCAAACAGAATGTAGCCTGCGCCAATTTGCTTATGACCATCTTGCAGCAGGTCACTGGCGGAACCGTCCAGGTCATCGCCTTCCTGACGGCGAATGGCAAAGATAGCGCCCACGTTCAGGTTAATGTCTAAATTGGAAGATCCGTCTATAGGGTCATATAACAAGGTATATCGGCCAATCGGACAGTTTTCTGGAATGTAGTAAGGCTTTTCCATCTCCTCCGAGGCCAGACGGCAAACTAAGCCGCTTTGCTCAAATACTGAGATAAATACCTCGTTGGCATAGAGATCCATCTTTTTGACGGATTCTCCCTGAACATTGGTGCGGCCTGTAAAGCCCAGTGCGTCTTCGACTAATCCGGCTCGGCTTAAGCGACGAGCGATCAGTTTACCTGCCAAGGCAATCCGACTCATTAATGCACTCAAATCCTGGGCTTCGGCTGAAAAGCTTTGAAGCTGCTGTAACACATGCCGGGATAAGGTCATACAATCCCGATCCAGGGCGTATTTGTGGTCCAGATCTAACGGTTGATCTGCGTCGGTCATGATTCCTCCTTTGCCGTTAGGTACCCTCTCGACTCAGCGAGTTGATATCAGTAATTCCACTGTGCCAACTCCTGAATGCCCTTATCTCTATCTTAGGAACGCATTCTCGGAAGGGGAGGGAACTTTAGATCAACTATAGAAATGAGAAGAGGATGAGAGGGAGAGGGGAGGACAAGGGAGAGAGGGGGTAGGGGGATAAACGAAGGATGTATACAGCTTCCCCATCTTCCCTACCTTCCCCATCTTCCCCACCTTCCTTATCCTTAACTTCTGACTCCTGGCTCCTGGCTCCTGACTCCTGACTCCTGATCCCCATAACCGACTCTTAAGAAAACGTACAAATCTATCCTTCTGTCATCTCAGATTGGTAATGTTGCAAAAACTGTGGCTAAAACTTATCGGGCATCGCTATGGGAGAACAGAAGCGGATCGGAATTTTGACCAGTGGGGGAGATTGTGCGGGCTTAAATGCGGTGATTCGGGCGGTGGTACATCGGGCGATCGGAACCTATGACTGGGAAGTTTGGGGAATCTGCCGAGCAACGCAGGGGTTGATGAACTGTCCCCCCGATGCCGTGAGGCTAGATATTTCATCGGTAGAGAACCTCTTAACGATTGGTGGTACGTTCTTGGGAACGACCAACAAAGGCGATCCGTTTGCATTTCCCATGCCGGATGGAACGATGTGCGATCGCTCCCAGGAAATCATCGACAACTATCACCAACTGGGTTTAGATGCTCTGATTGGCATTGGTGGCGACGGTAGCCTCGCAATTCTGCGTAAACTGGCTCAACAGGGCGGCATCAATTTTGTAGCCATTCCTAAAACCATCGATAACGATGTGGGGATTACCGAACGCTCGATTGGCTTTGACACTGCCGTTAATATTGCCACGGAAGCGCTCGATCGCCTTCATTTCACGGCGGCCAGCCACAGTCGAGTGATGATTTTAGAGGTGATGGGACGAGACGCTGGACATATTGCATTGAGTGCTGGAATCGCTGGCGGTGCGCACGTCATCCTGATTCCAGAGAGTCCGTATAGCATTGCCAACATCTGCGACAAGATCAAAGAACGGCAGGACAAAGGCCAAAACTTCACGATCGTCATTGTGGCGGAAGCAGTACGCACGGCAACCGATCAGCCAATCATGAGCACCGATCGCTTAGGTCAGTGTCGTCTCGGTGGTATTGGGCAGTATTTGTCCGATTTGATCTCAAGCTGTAGCGGGGCTGAAACGCGAGTCGCTGTTTTGGGCCACATGCAGCGAGGCGGCATTCCATCTTCGCTCGATCGCCTGTTGGGCAGTGCCTTTGGAGTAGCAGCCGTAGATTTGATCGCAGACAAAAAATACGATCACATCGTTACCTGGCAAAATCGCCAAGTTGTCAGCGTGCCCATTGTAGAAGCCATTTCGCAGTACAGCACGGTAGATCCGAATGGCACTCTCGTCAGAACAGCTAGAGGACTAGGCATCTGCCTGGGTTAGCCGTAAGTTGTAGGGTGGGCAATGCCCACCCTACTTGATATGGCTCAAACAACTGAAG
>DATNPS010000341.1:0-1513 GCA_036703095.1 Crinalium sp.
CAGAGAATTTGGATTCGTTAAGTGAAATACCTTGCCGATCGAGGTGGGCTGACAAGAGATATGCGCGATCGCCTTACTTAAGTAATCGACAGGCGTCATATCAATCACCCAATCTGTTTGAGGGGCACTCTGCAATTGAATGAAGCTGGCCAGCAACCGGGATATCAAATCTTCAGGATTAGATACTCCGCTACGGCTGTGGCCTGTCACCATTCCGGGGCGATAGATACAGGTCGGGACGCCTCGCTGAGCCGCTAAATGCACCAACTGTTCCGCAACCCATTTACTTTGAGCATATCCGCCTGTGATGCTGTCTCCCTGTGCAATATCGGCATCTTCATGAATCACCGAAATGCCAGTAGACAGAAGGGATTCGAACACATCCAGCGTGGAAATATAGTGAACCGATTTTAGTTTGGCGGATGTTGCCAGTTTCAAAATTTCGTGTGTACCCGACACATTCGCGGCTTTCAAACTGGAGTAGGGATAGAACAAATTCACATTCGCTGCACTGTGATAAATGGTGTCTACCGTTTCAGCGATCGCCTGAAACTGCTGTTCCGATAATCCCAGTCTGGGTTTCGCCAAATTACCCACTACCGGAATGATGCGTGAATAGGGCCACTGCACGCCCGGCAAATATCGTTCAAAGCTATAGTCAAGTCGCTGACGGGCTTGCGTAATCGTCTTGGCACGCACTAAACAATAGATTTTCGCGTCCGTTTGCTGCAACAGCTCATGTAATAAAAATGCACCAATAAATCCAGTGGCTCCAGTCAGGAAAATCGCCTTTGGCGTAATCCAGTTCGCACGAGGAAGCGATCGCCCATCCACCCGATTATCCAGTACGGCTTCTGTCATTAACTGTTGCAGCGTCATGTGGTCATCCGTTGCCGTACCTGTTGCCGTACTTGCAGCAGCAGGTACATTTGGACGAATCTGCTGAACCAAACCTGCGATGGTGGGTGTTTTGAAAAATTCAGCATGAGACACGACAACGCGATGAGCCGATTCGACTCGACGTAACAATTGCATCAGCCGCAGTGAATCACCGCCCAACTCAAAAAAGCTGTCATGGATGCCAATCTGATCCAGTTCTAAAACCTGTAACCAGATGGCCGCCAAATCTTTTTCTAAAGCTGTTATGGGCGGCACAAATTTTGCAGTGGTCACTGGCCGGGTAGAAGTAGGGGCAGGTAAGGCGCGGCGATCGACTTTGCCATTGGGAGTTAGAGGGAGGGCATCCAACACCATAAAGGCAGATGGGCGCATGTGCTCTGGTAATCGCTGCTTGAGATAATCACGCAGTTGCGCGGTTAACTGTTGCGTTGCTTTGGTTTTAATCGGGTTGTTGGCATAGGCATCCCAGGGAAGAACAGGACGTTCGGGATCAAGAATGGCAGCATCAATCCAGGTGTGCTGATGATAGGAAGGCGATCGCGACTGAAACACTGCCGTGTAGCGACCATCCGCCGCATCAGATCCCGTCCAGGAGAGCGTCAGCGTATAGGAC
>DATNPS010000346.1:0-18347 GCA_036703095.1 Crinalium sp.
GATTGAGCAGTAAATTCGACGAATGCGCAAATTAGTGTTTCGCGCGACGCGTGGAACACTAATTTGTGCCATTTCAGCCGTGCGACGCAGGGCTGAAGGGGTACTATTGAATTCACGTCGATTTAATGGAGCTTCTAAAAGGCTGTGCCATAATGTGAAAAATTATCGTCGTCACTGATTTACTCCTGTCCCTCATGGCTCGGAAATCCCACCAAGACCACTTCCTCCTTGTCGAAGACGACAAAGGACAGCGGCAGTTTGCCTTGCAAAATGCGACTCACGTCATTGGACGCGATCGCCAGTGTGATATTCGCTTAGCATCCCACTTTGTGTCGCGTGAACATGCAACGCTACGGCAGCAAACGCAAGCAGATGGCAGCTATAGCTATGAGATTATTGATGGCAGCCCAGACGGTAGACGGAGTTCTAACGGTCTGTTGATTAATGGTCGCAAATTGCAATCGCACAGGCTGCAAAATCAGGATGTGATCGTTTTTGGCCCCAGTGTGAAGGCGACTTACTTAAAATTAGAACGCGATATTCACGATACTATCCCTCCGTGTGACGAGTTTGAAGACATCACGTTGATTAATCCCAGAACAGCGGGTGTCCCTGAAGGGTAGGATTTTAGCTGGATTCAACTACTGCGTAGTCGTGTTTAATGTGACGTGAATTCGACAAATGCGCGAATGGGTATCCTGCGCGACGCGTGGGATACCCATTCGCGTCATTTTAGCCGTCCGACGCGCGGCTGAAATAGCGCTACCGAATTCAACGTGAATTCGACGAACGGGCTTTTAGGAAAGTTTCGCACGTAAAATCGGGCGATCGAATTCTTAAGAAAACGTGTTTTCTTTGCGTTTTCGCAAGGGGGGTTAGTAGTGCGCTGCGCTACTAACCCCTTGTTGGAGACTCACGTAATTCAGGTTGAAAAAGAGTGTGAGATTCACATCAAGGAGATGGGGTAGAACTGCGTTTTTTATTGACGTTATGGTGAATTTTCGGAGGAGACTGACCGCGATCGCAACCCGCTTGACTATTCTGGAGTAGAGTTTTTGATCCCGGATATCTAACTCCCAGCCGATCTTTGAATTGATCGCCGACGATCCCTGATTCCAGCGTCATTCCCTGAAAAACTGTAAAGCCATCTGCATGATTTCACATTGATGAACCCACGCCTCATGAGTCGATCTTCTTCCATTACGTCAGATAGACCACTGGGTGGGCGCTATAAAGTGCTCAGCCAGTTAGGAGTCGGTGGCTTTGGGCGCACATTTTTGGCAGAAGATCTGCACTTACCGGGCAATCCCCAATGTGTTGTTAAGCAGCTCAAACCTCAGGTCACTAGCGATGACACAATGCAGACGGCCCGACGCTGCTTTAACACCGAAGCTGAGGTGCTTTATCAGTTGGGCAACCATGATCAAATTCCCCGATTGTTAGCCCACTTTGAAGACCAGCAAGAATTTTACCTGGCCCTTGAATTCGTGGAGGGAGAACCCCTCACCCAAGAACTGACCGACGGCCAGCCCTGGCCAGAGTCGCGCGTCATTGCGATGCTCAAAGATGTGCTTGAGATTCTGGTGTTTGTTCACGAACAAAAGGTGATTCACCGCGACCTCAAGCCATCCAATCTGATCCGACGCAAGCATGATGGCCGCATTGTGCTGATTGACTTCGGTGCCGTGAAACAGGTCAGCCGACAAAATTTTGACGAAGAAACGGGACTCACAACCTTAACCATTTCCATTGGCACACAGGGCTACATGCCAAATGAACAGTTGGCGGGCCGTCCCCGGTTTAGCAGCGATCTTTATGCACTCGGTATCATTGGCATTCAAGCGCTCACGGGAACCGCTCCCAAATATCTAGGAGAAGATGCAGACGGTGAAGTGGATTGGTTTTACCGAGCCGCCAAAACTAGTCCGGAACTAGTCGAGGTTCTGAATCGCATGGTGCGCTACGACTTTCGAGAGCGCTATCAATCGGCAGTTGAGGCGATCGCCGCTTTAGAGCACTTATCCAGCTCAATTACCGATCCGCCAGAGGCCGAGTTCCCTCATGAAGAACTGGCCTTACCGTTAGTATCTGCAACAGCAGAACCAGAGCCATGCCTAGATGAAGTCGCTCAACTGTGCGTGGTACCCGATACAATCGCAGATGTCGTCCGCGCGGAGCTGCGGACTGAACTGGAGCCGATCGCGATTCCAGCCCCGCTTCCTGTAGAAGTACAGGAATCCGTCAACGGCGGAGAAGCTAAACGAGCCGAGGTCGGTTCGGCATCTACAACGCTATACCTCGTTACCGAAGCGCAAACGCCTATCGCGCCATCCCCGTCTCCGACCCTGGAAACAACGGGAGTGACTCAAGCGATCGGTCGGCCTCTGTCGCCCAATCGCGACACAACACTCGTCGTGCGGCCCAAGCCACCCGCACCTCGCTGGCTCATTCAACTCTGTTCCATTCTGGCGATCGGTAGCGTTGCCGGAGCGACCTTCTCGATCGTGCGGTTTCTGCCTGAATTTTTGGGAGAACCGGGTCATGATCCGGTAGCTCAACAATTGCCACCCGTTACTTCAACACCCCGACCTAGACGCAGCCCAGCCCCAACCCCACAACCAATCTCACCTGGTGAACAGGCGGCTGAACTCGTCAAGCAAGGCGATCGCCTGCTGCAATCTCGTCTTTACGGGGATGCATTGAAGCTATTTGACCGGGCGATCGCCCTTAAGTCAGATTTTGCCGAAGCTCATGCAGGCCGATGTGAAGCGCTGAATGGCCTTCAGCGACCTGAAGATGCGATCGTCTCGTGCGACGATGCCCTCGCCTACAAGCGCGGATATCCAGAAGCCCTGTGGAGCAAAGGCAACGCCTTCCTGCTGCAAAACCGCACAATGGAAGCCCTGCGGCTGTACGAACAGGTGACTCAGGTCAAGCCGGGCTTTGCCCCCGGTTGGGTTAAGCGTGGGGTCGCGCTGCAACGGCTCGGTCGTTCTGCCGAAGCGCTAACCATGCTGGATCGCAGCATTGGCCTGGAACGCAACTCGGCGGAAGCATGGCTCACCCGCAGTCAAGCCTTGGTGAATCTCGGTCGCTATAACCACGCGATCGCCTCTCTAGATAAAGCGCTCCAGCTTGAGCCTGACAATGCAACGGCAAAGAAACTGCGACAGCAGCTTAAAGATAAGTTAGGCAGATAACGGAGGTACAGCGACGCCATTATTACGCATGACGAACCGGAGCCAGCAATAAATCAGAACGCCAGAGCTGAGCGCGACAAATAAAGCGGCAGTATTGGCTAATCAAGACTTGCTGCCCCGGTTCAGGCACTTTGTGCACCACATCATACCGAGCGATCGCCCAGGCAATCACCTTAGCAGCATTGATCGGCACGCCAACCTCAATCAGCCTGCGCCAGTAAATCGGCACAATCTCACGAATGGCAATCCGGCGAACTCTCTGGGGAGCCTGAGTATTATCTACGGTCATACAGGTAGTCATAGGGGGACACTCCTGATTCAACGATTTTCAGAAACACGTCTCGGTAGTTACTACTATCAGGCTTTTCACGGATTTAAGTCGTGATTGTAGACCAGATCATCAAGTGATCCTGCTATTCCTACGAGGTGACAGTAGACCCACGGGGATGTGATGGGTCAGTCCAGGAGCAGTGATTTGAATCACTAGTAGAGAGGAGACAAGGAGGACAAGGGAGAGGAGGGAGACAAGGAGGACAAGGGAGAGGGGGGAAAGAGGGTGTAGGGGAAGAAAGCTCAGTCTTCCCAACCTGCCCCATCCTCCCTATCCTCCCCAACTTCATGCCCCACACACCCCTGCCCCATACTCAGACGCAATTACCTAGACAAAACCACATAACTTTACAGATGCATCGCCTCCCCCTAAGGGTGAATCAGTAGATATGCGTAAGCATTTGGAAGGGCACCAAAATATTCCCGTAAAACAACGATCCCTCTATCTCGCGCAAATTAGCACAATAGGCTCATTGATAACGTAAGAAGTGCTTTTAACCATGGCAACTCAATCCTCCCCTCGCTCCCACGGGATGGAGCTTCTGATTTCCTATCATCAGAACCCCACTGTTGAAGTCCGCAATCGTCTAGTCCGGTTGAATGCAGGTCTGGTTCGTAAGATTGCCCACCGCATGAGCTATCAATCCACCGAAGCTTATGAGGATCTAGAACAGATCGGTTACTTAGGTTTGATCCGCGCCATCGAGCGGTTTAATCCCGAACACGGCTGCGCCTTCAGTTCCTTTGCGGTGCCTTACATCCGTGGCGAAATTATGCACTTCCTACGCGATCGCAGTTGTGCTGTTAAGGTACCCCGCCGCTGGCAAGATCTATATCGTCAGGGCCAAAAGATTCGCGAGTCCATGATGAAAGAAGCAGGCCGCCAACCCAAAGACGCTGAGATTGCAGAACAGTTGGGTATCTCTGGTGGAGAATGGCAAGAAATTAAGATGGCTAGCCAAAATCGACTGCCCCTGAGCCTGGATGCAACCGTCACTCAGCATGTTGATTCGTCTGTTACATTGGGTGACACCCTGCCCGACCAGCATTATCAAACGCTGCAAACCTGGGAAGAAGATCGGCAGCAAATCCAAAAGGCATTAAGCCAGCTAGAAGACAAAACGCGGGCGGCGATCGAATATGTTTACTACGGCAATCTTTCTCGCAAAGAAGTCGCCGAGCGCATTGGTGTGAGTCCCATGACAGTCACGCGCCGGATTCACCGAGGCGTACAGCAAATGATTACCTTCCTGCAACCCCAAGCTCTGCAATCTGATCCATAACCTGGGGGGTGCATCTCCCATCCAAACGAACCGTTAACGCTAATTAAAATTGGTCAGATTCCAGTATTCATCTTCGTTAATCCGTCCGTCCTCTAGCCATTCATCTACGGCTCTGAGCAAGGCCAGAATAGCAACCTCACGATTCACAAAGTGACACGCTGCCGCTAGAGCACCTTTAAAGCTGATGTGAGATGACCCATCATTACAAAAGTCAGCAAGGTTAGGCGGGTAGCAACGGAAGCAAAATTTTCCGTCTTGCATCAACACTTGAATCTGCCAACCATGATAGGTAATGCGCTTGGGCTTGATCTTAAGCATACAGCCGTCCGAAGTAAGCAATCGTGGGTCTAATCGGGAAAGTGGAGGTAACAACCATCCCAGTAATTTCCCTTACAATCAGTGTTCCCAACTGCTCAGAAACTCGCTCACGATTTAGATTGATTATTTCACTTCTCGCCAGGTGCCATGAAAACTGTGAGGGATCACGCTAGGCAGGGCTAAGCGGCAGACGGGAACCTCATCAAGGCGATCGCTATCAAAGATCCACACTTCGCTGGTATTGGTATTGCCATCAAACACGACGGTGAGAATCCATCCCTGCTCTGGATTAAGGCGATCGCGAGCATAAATCGGCTCCGAGGGATAGCGGTTATGGCCCAGCTCTGCTTCCATTAACGTGTCTGTCGTGTAATCAAATCGGGCGATCGCGCCTAATAGCTCCTGGGTTGGATCAACATCAGGACGATGCAGGGATAGATAAACCTGGTGCGACGTCTGGCCAGTTTGATGCGGCGGCACTACGGGAAATTCGCCACTGCGAGGCAGCCGCTCGTCCGCAGACTGTACCGTTCCCGTTTGAGGATTCAGCCGAATTTGCCAGAGTGTTCCCTTGGTACGCGTATGGGTCTGCCCGGTTGCGACTTCCTTCAGATATTGATTGGTTTGAAAATCGGCATAGCGAATCATATCCAGAACGATGGAACCATCCGCATCTTCGTACCCGTTGCCAAAGTGCCACTGAAACCAGGGGTCGGCTTCGATTTGGCAAACCAGCGTAAGGGTATCGCGATCGATAATCAGAATTTGAGTACCCAGTTCTGGCTTCCAGTCCAGCGCATCGCTAAAGCTTTGTAAGCCAATCAGAGCAGGCAGCGCATTCATTCGTACTGGAGAAATGCAGAACACCAAATACCGCCCCGCCAGCACGAAATCGTGAATTAACGGCATTCCCTTCAGCGGAATAGCGGCCTTCTGGAGAATCTGGCCGAGAGAGGTTCCCGCAGGTGAAGACTTGAGATTACTTCTATATATATTGAGCGTGCTATTCGAACCGGGACTCACGCCAAAGTTAAACAAATCGCCCGTTTCAGCATCATATTTGGGATGCGCCGAGTAGCTCAAGGCTCCTTTCAAACACCCCAGGTCATCTTCTCCAAGAGTTTGCAGGGTTTCGAGGTCGAGAGCATGAGGTTTGCCGCCTTCCCACAGGGCCAGGAGGCGATCGCTTAAGGCAAAAACTGACGTATTCGCCGCATTCTTGAGTGGCTTCAGCCAGTTGTTCCACACGGGGCCTGGGGCTGTCATGCCATAGTTGGCATAGAGAAATTCGTTAGCGGCGGATTCGGCCAGGTACGACGCCGTTTTCACATAGCGATAGACACCCGTTGCCCCGGATTCGCCAAAATGAACGGCCAGAACGGCTCCATCGCCGTCAAACCAATGCCCTGTCAGAACTCCATCCCGCTCCAGACGCGCTGGCCCATTGCGATACAGCGATCCCCTGAGTCCCTGAGGCAGTTGCCCGGACAGCAGCGGTAGCGAAACAGGCGCAAATTCTTCGGCTGGCTGGGCGATCGCTTTAGCCCAAGATTTTTTAGAAGTCGCAGGTTGAGTTACGGTCATGAGTCACTGAATGCATCGGAGCGTATAGTTTTATTAAACCGCAGGTTCAATGGACTGGCCTGAATGACACCCCAATGTCCATTAATCAACCAGTTAGGATCGGTAGCGCTCGTCGCAGCAATTTGAGCGGGTTCCAGTCCGGCTGCAATCTCAGATTTTAGAGTTCGTAGCGCTACCAATGGAGCCGGGAAGTAACACACAATGTCTGCAAAGGACATCGTCAGGGGCCAGGCGCAATCTCCTAATAGGCGACGATAGTTGGCATCGCCTTTAATAATGACGAGATCGGACTGAGTAAAATGCTGAGTCAGCGCGTCGGATAAATCCCAAAATACCAGAGGCTCTGTCCAGAAAGGAGCAGCCGCTAGATGTAGGCGATCGCCCTTTAAATAACGGGTGAAGCGCTGGGTCAGCGATCGCACCTCTGAGTCTGGATCTGCCGACAGCACAGTCAGCGTATGCTGAACATCTGCGATCGTGGCATCGGAGACGAAAGTTGGATGAGCTTTGAGATGCAGCGTAATGGTATGCGCGATGCCTGTCGCCAGTAGAAAATCAATCAGGGCAAAATCCGTAAACAGTTCGGCTCCAGCATTGTCTGCGATCAGATCAATCCGAGCAGAATGCAGGTTCAGCAAATACTCAACGACCTCGGGTGTTTGATCCACCAGAATATGATGCTGGCTGGCCTGAGCATCCACTTTTTGTTGAATTTGCTCCGTTGTAGCGGTGGGATCAAGGCTCAGATCAGCCCGATTGCCCCAAAGATTGGCATATATCAGAGCAGTCAGATGAGCCGGACGAGGCGATCGTCCTCCAGAAGCACTTAACCAACCATTCAATTGAGCGCTGATCTGGCGAACGCTATCAATAGCCTGCTCTAGACTGGCCTGTTTTTGCACCGCAAATGGATCAACGGCCAGGTTGGAATTGAGGTCAAAATAGCGCGTTGCTTCGAGCAAGCGTCGGTAGAAATAAACTTCGGCGAAAAACCAGGGAACTTGCAGCCACGACTGGCCCAGAAACGGAGTGAGGTAATGCTGCCAGTTCGCCAGATCCGGCCCGTTATCGTGCAGCAATCGGATTTGACCGTCCGGCACATTTTGAGCAAGCTGCTCCAATTGGTCTGTAATCTCTGAGGGAAAATCGTTTTCGGTAATCGTTCTGCGGGCGATCGCACCCCAGCGGTAGGTCAACGTATAGTGCGCAAACGATCCGGGTTCAGACATCATCAGCGGCGGCGGCACTGACAACTTCGGATGAGCAAACGGGACAGCCGGGAAAAAAGAAGAGTCAGCCATACTGCCGCTTTTGGTAGATCTATAGCAATGTTCAATCGCTTAAAACCCGATTGTTTGAGAGCCGCGCGGAGCACGGCTCTCAAACAATCTGTAGTTTACCAAGCGGGAACTGCTATATCCTATATAGATCTATTCTGATGACTTATGGCGTGGAAAGAGATAGCCGACCGTCACCCATCCCAAGCCTACCGAGAGGGCAGCAATCAGGAGTGCTAAAGGAAACAAGGCCATATCGAAATTCCAGTTTCTTATGTCACAGTCGGTTTGGCTTTTGGTGGCTGTAAAAACAGGACGTCGCGCTGCTCCTACAGAACCGAATATCTACAACTCTAGAGGTTGGGTTTGACAACCCTGTGACCCCGGCATCTCAAAGTGTTGACAAAATTGCAATAAAAATCGGGAATGCAGTCAAAAAGTAATGTATCTACTGGCTGAACAGGAAGGTTTGTTTGGTTTCGCAAGTCGTCATTGGGGTTGTTCACCCTTCCGGGAGATAAGCCAGCCAACAAGTTCATCCGCTTGCGAGACGAAGAGACGCCCATTCTTGTGACACGCTGTAAATCAAGGTTACGTACGTAACCCGTTACGCCGAAAATTCGACTCTGGAGGCGAAGCCCATGAATCTCAAGGCTCTGACCATCGGTTCACTGTTTGCACCAATGCTGTTTGTCATTCCTGCTAAGGCTGAAAATGCCAGTCAGGTTCAGCAATTGCTGCAAACGGGAGCCTGTGCCGGATGCGATCTAAGGGGCGCAGACCTGAGCGGTGCTCATTTGATTGGCGCAGACTTACGAGATGCCAACTTGGAAAGCGCTAACCTGGCCAATGCCAATTTAGAAGGTGCTGATCTGACAGGCGCGAATCTAACGGCTGCGAATCTAACAAACGTATTCGCGACCAATGCTAGCTTCCCCGAAGCTAACCTAACCAATGTAAATATGACGGGCGCAGTTGTTAATCAGGCTGACACGTCAGGCGCAATTTTGACAGGCATTAACCTAACCAACGCTGAGGTATTTGGTAGCGGCATCAGCATTGGTGGAGACTAATCTGATTCCTAGCCTGTTCTACAGCAGTTTTTAACTCAGTAATCTACAGTTATTTTTGTGAGAGCTTTGCTCCGCGAAGTTCTCACAAAAATAACTGGGCTTTAAACCATTGAAAATCGCTGTAAGTTTTTGCAGGACAGAAGCGCATCCCTATCGGAGGGGTGCGCTTCTTTTGGGATATAGCAACCTGGGCATGTTTTTGCGCCAGTTCAGCCGCGAGACGCACGGCTAAACTGACGCTATCGAATTCACGTTAACGTTAATATGTGAGTTCGATACCGTCTAGCACATTGGCTGATCCAAAGGACATGAAGCGAATTGTTTTGATTGCCGGGTTCGAGTCCTTTAATGCAGACTTATACCGCAGTGCCGCCACTCGTGCCCAGGAGCGGTGCCCAGAGCTAGAGATTTGTGTATTTAGCGATCGCGATATTTCCACGAAGCGTGATGCCATTGAGACTGCCCTCCAAACGGCGGACGTGTTTTTTGGGAGCCTGCTGTTTGACTACGACCAGGTGCTGTGGCTGCGCGATCGCCTCCAGTCTGTTCCCATTCGCCTGGTGTTTGAATCAGCACTGGAATTGATGAGCCTGACCCAACTGGGCAAGTTTGCGATCGGCGACAAACCGAAAGGGATGCCCAAACCCGTCAAGTTCATCCTCGACAAATTCAGCCAGGGACGCGAAGAAGATCGACTGGTAGGCTATATCAGCTTTCTCAAGGTCGGCCCCAAACTGCTGAAATATATTCCCGTTCAAAAGGTTCAGGATCTCCGCAACTGGCTGATCATCTACGGCTATTGGAATGCAGGTGGGCCAGATAACGTCTCGGCTATGTTCTGGATGCTCGCGGAAACCTATCTGGGATTGCAAATTGGCGACATCCCTCCACCTTTGGAAACGCCCAATATTGGCCTGCTGCATCCAGACTATCTCGGCTACTTTGAGTCACCCAAGCAGTATTTGGACTGGTACTTGGCGCGGCAGCGGAATAGGGATGGGGGAGATAGGGGAGATAGGGGAGAAAAGAGCTTTAACTCTTCTCCACCTTCCCCATCTCCCCCACATTCCTCACACCCAACACCCCAACACCCAACACCCAACACCCAACACCCAACCATCGGCATTCTCCTCTACCGCAAACACGTCATCACCAAGCAACCCTACATCGGCCAGCTCATCCGGCATTTTGAGCGAGAGGGCTTGATTCCACTGCCCATTTTTATTAATGGGGTCGAGGGGCATGTGGCCGTGCGGGATTTAATGACCACTGAATATGAGCAAAAGCAGCGGCAGCAAGGCGTTACAGAAACTCCTTCGCTGTCGCCGGAGGCAGTAAAAGTAGATGCGATCGTCTCTACCATCGGCTTTCCGCTGGTCGGTGGCCCCGCTGGCTCAATGGAAGCAGGACGGCAGGTGGAGGTGGCCAAGCGCATTTTGTCAGCTAAAAATGTGCCGTATCTTGTGTCCGCGCCGCTTCTGATTCAAGATATTCATTCCTGGACGCGACAGGGTGTGGGTGGGCTGCAAAGCGTTGTTCTATATGCCCTGCCTGAATTGGATGGTGCGATCGACCCTGTCCCTCTGGGTGGCCTGGTTGGAGAAGAAATTTATCTGGTTCCCGAACGGCTGCATCGATTGACGGGTCGGCTGAAGAAGTGGATCGCGTTACGACAAACGCCACCAAGCGATCGCAAACTGGCCATCATTCTCTACGGCTTCCCCCCCGGATATGGAGCCGTCGGTACTGCCGCGCTGTTGAACGTACCGCGATCGCTCCTCAACCTCCTCAAAGCTCTCAAAGCACAGGGTTACACCATCCCAGAACTCCCCGAAGACGGCGAAGATCTGATCCGCCAGGTCAAAGACGCCGACGAACCCATTCCCTCTACTCCTTCCCAACACCCAACACCCAACACCCAACACCCAACACGCGTTCACTACCAAACGCTCGATCGCTGGCTCGGCTACCTCCGCACCCATCGCATTGAGAAACAGTGGGGCGGTTCCTTGACAGCGAGCGGCATCAAAACCTACGGTGAGGACTATTGGATTGGCGGCCTCAACTTGGGCAACGTTTGGATTGGCGTACAACCGCCGTTAGGACTGTCCGGCGATCCCATGCGCCTGATGTTTGAACGCGACCTGACGCCCCATCCACAGTACGCCGCGTTTTATCAGTGGCTACAGCATGAGTTTCAGGCCGATGCGGTAATTCACTTCGGGATGCATGGAACCGTAGAATGGCTACCCGGTTCTCCGCTTGGAAATACGGGCTATTCCTGGTCAGATATCTTGCTCGGCAACTTGCCCAATCTTTATGTCTATGCGGCCAACAATCCATCCGAGTCGATGTTGGCAAAGCGGCGCGGCTACGGCGTCCTGATTTCTCACAACGTGCCGCCTTATGGTCGGGCGGGACTGTATAAAGAGCTCGTGATGCTGCGAGATTTGATTGCAGAATATCGGGAAGATACAGAGAAAAATTATCTTTTGAAAGAAGCGATCTGCAAGAAGGTGATGGATAGCGGACTGGATACCGACTGTCCGTTTGCAGAAGCGAAGCGATTGGGCATTGCGTTTACGCCCGAAAACTTGAACCTGTTTAGTTTAGACGCCTTCAATCACTATCTTGTAAAGCTGTACGACTATCTGCAAGTGCTGGAGAATCGTCTGTTCTCCAGCGGATTGCATACACTGGGCGAACCGCCGAATGCCGAAGCGCTCAGCAGTTATTTAAGCGCGTATTTTGGGGATGAGATATCAGAGGAGGCGATCACGGCGATCGCCCACAACACTCCCCTCCCAACGGTTGCCGATAATCCCGCTACATTGGAAACCTCGCAACAAATTCGCGATCTATTAGCTCAAACCACTGACGAACTCACTAACCTACTGCGAGGTTTAAACGGCGAATACATTCCCCCGGCTCCCGGAGGCGATTTGCTGCGGGATGGCCCCGGCGTATTGCCCACGGGACGCAACATTCACGCTCTTGATCCCTATCGGATGCCGTCTCCAGCCGCGTATGAACGGGGACGAGCGATCGCCCAGAACATTCTCAACCAACATCTGCAAGAGCACGGCACCTATCCCGAAACCGTTGCGGTGATGCTGTGGGGGCTGGATGCGATTAAAACAAAAGGCGAGTCGTTAGGCATTTTGTTGGAACTGGTTGGCGCGCAACCCGTGAAAGAAGGTACCGGGCGAATCGTGCGCTATGAGCTTAAGCCCTTGGATACTCTGGGTCATCCCCGCATTGATGTGTTGGGCAATCTGTCTGGCATTTTTCGCGACAGTTTTGTCAACATTATTGAGCTACTGGACGATCTGTTTCAGCGAGCGGCGGATGCTGATGAACCAGAGGAGCAAAACTTTATTCGCAAACATGCTCAAGCACTAGAACAGCAAGGTGTTGAGAATGTTTCGGCCCGACTGTTCTCCAATCCCGCCGGAGATTTTGGTTCGCTGGTTAATGATCAGGTGGTCGCGTCAACCTGGGAGTCGGGCGACGAACTGGGGCAGACCTGGCGCGAGCGCAATGTATTCAGCTACGGCAGACAGGATAAGGGCAACGCTCGACCAGAAGTGCTGGACATGCTGCTACAAACGAGCGATCGCATTGTCCAGGAAATCGACTCGGTGGAGTATGGCCTAACCGATATTCAGGAATATTATGCCAACACGGGTGGGTTAAAACGGGCGGCGGAGAAGCGTCGGGAGCGCAAGGTGAGTGCCAGCTTTGTCGAAAGCTTTTCAAAAGACACCACACCCCGCAAGCTCGAAGATCTGCTGCGGATGGAATATCGCACCAAATTGCTGAACCCCAAATGGGCGGAGGCGATGGCCGAGCAGGGTTCGGGCGGTGCTTACGAAATTTCGCAGCGGATGACCGCGCTGATTGGCTGGGGCGGTACCGCCGATTTTCAAGAGTCGTGGGTGTATGACCAGGCCGCCAATACCTATGCGCTTGATCCAGAAATGGCTGAAAAATTGCAGCGATCGAACCCGGAAGCGTTTCGTAATATCGTTGGACGCATGATGGAAGCCCATGGACGCGGATTCTGGAATCCAGAGGCGGAGACGCTGCAAAAATTACAGGATCTTTATGCCCTTTCAGATGCGGAAATTGAAGGCGTACTTGATGTTTGACGGTCAGGTTGGGAGACGTGCTAATGGCACGTCTCTACGGGGGTTATCTGTTGGATGCGCTGCCTCCTGCCCTCTGCTTTTACTTGGTGCCATAAAGGCGATCGCCCGCATCTCCTAACCCCGGTATGATGTAGCCGTGATCGTTCAGGTATTCATCGACAGCGGCAGTGTAGACGGGAACGTCGGGATGCTGTTCGTGGAAATGGGCGATGCCTTCAGGGGCAGCCAGTAAGCAAGCAAATTTGATTGAGAGGGGGTTGGCTTCTTTGAGGCGTTCAACGGCGGCGATCGCAGAGTTTCCGGTCGCCAGCATGGGATCGACCACCAGCATGTTGCGCTGTTCTACATCTGGAGGCAGCTTCAAATAATATTCAACGGCAGTTAGCGTAATGGGTTCGCGATACAGGCCGATGTGCCCCACCCTGGCCGTGGGCACCAGTTCCAACATGCCGTCTAGCAACCCCTGTCCGGCGCGCATAATGGAGACAATCACCATGTCTTTTTCCACGGCCAGCATGGGAGCTTTCATATCCGCTAAGGGTGTGCGAATTTTTTCATACTTAAGCGGCAAATCCCGTGTAACTTCATAGGCCAAGAGCATCGCAATCTCTTTTAATAGCCTGCGAAAATCCTGAGTATGCGTCTCAACTTGACGCATTAACGTTAACTTATGCTGCACTAAGGGATGATCAACGACAATTAGCTCTCCGGCCATTTATTCCTACCAATAGTCTTACAAAAAAATTGCTTCAGCAAAATTTTCAGGAGGTTGATTGACTGCATAGACTGATCATTAACATCGTCTATTTTGTGCTCAAAAAGTACTTCTCTAAATTTGTAAAACACTGACTTTAAGAAATAGCTTTTTGGCTTAAAACCTGATGTATTTATACATGCATCTTACAATTCAAAATATACATGTTCAGGTTCATAGTTGTGCTGAATAGCGATCGAGAAACAGCACAAAATATCGCCTAGTCGCCTCAACTTCCTAGAAGTGAGGTTGTTCTTCTAAGCCAAATGGATCGAGATGTTTGAGTTAGTTGAAGTTACACCTACCGTTACTGATGTTGCGGAATAGAGCCAGTATTCTATAGATCAAAATTGAAATTGGCAAGACAGGTGAAGCCCTGCATTAACAATCATCATAATGGAATCCTGACGTTAGATGATTGCACTACTTTTACGAAGACTTTACTTACAGATGAATAGCGCTTAAAAGAGTAAAGTATTACAATACTGTAGCATCAGTATCAAAGGGTGTAGCGCTACTAATTATGAAACCCGATCAACGCAAATCAAAGCATATTATTTTAACATCTCATCAAAACGGAATTGGTACAAAAGTTACACCCATTCACTGGGGTGCGGCTGACCCAAGCGATCGCGGCCCCATCATCGGGTCGGTCAGAAGTCTGGCGCATCGCAATGTGATTGGTACGCACGGTGGTTCGTACAGCGTTTATCGAGCGTTGGCAGTTGCCAGTGGAGTGCTCGATCCAAACCACCGAGCCGATCTCACCAACACTTCACCCATTGTGCATTTAGGGCCACATCCCAGTTGGAGCGATCCAGACAAAATCGTGTCGCTTGACCCGTGGGGAGCGATCGCTGGAGAGGTATTTGCCTCACAGTATCCCGAAGACTATGACATTCGCCCCACCATCGCAATCACCAAAGCCCACATCACCATTCCCGAACTGAGGGATGAAATTGCTCAGGGGCGCTTACAGGTCGATGGCGAAATTCTCAAAGCCGATGGTAGTTTGCTCGTTACAAAAGCCGCGATCGACCCGGTATGGTATCTTCCCGGCATCGCCAAACGCCTTAACGCCGATGAATGGGAACTGCGCCGCATCCTCTTCCAGCAAACTGGGGGCATGTTCCCAGAACTGGTGACACGCCCGGATCTGCGCGTCTTCCTGCCTCCGATCGGCGGCACCACGCTGTATATTATTGGCGACCCAACCGCGATTGCTGACCCCACCAAACCCTTAGCCGTTCGCATCCACGATGAATGTAACGGATCGGATGTATTCGGGTCTGACATTTGCACTTGCCGTCCCTATCTGGTTCACGGCATTGAAGTATGCGTCCAAACGGCGCAGGAAGGTGGAGCCGGAGTGATTGTCTATTGCCGGAAAGAAGGTCGGGCGTTGGGCGAGGTCACGAAATTCCTGGTGTACAACGCTCGCAAACGGCAGGAAGGTGGCGATCGCGCCGATGCTTACTTCATTCGCACGGAATGTGTGGCGGGTGTGCAGGACATGCGCTTCCAGGAACTCATGCCTGACATTCTGCACTGGTTAGGCATTACCCGAATCGATCGGCTCGTCTCCATGAGCAACCTGAAATATAACGCGATCGTTCACGCCGGAATTGAGGTAGTGCAGCGCATCCCCATCTTGCCCGAACTGATTCCAGCCGATGCGCAGGTTGAAATCGAAGCGAAAAAAGCGTCGGGTTATTATTCCGAAAATGGGGTGTTGGAAACAGAAGCGTTGGCGGAAGTGAAAGGGCGATCGTATTAAGAATGCAAGGATAGACTTTATCGAAAATTGGTTTGTAGCGCGGCTGAACCGCGCTACAAACCAATTTCCAAACTTGAAACCTTTATTTCCGATAAAATCTAATTATTGAGGGGGAAGTTTAGCATTACTACACTTCTCCCCAGGACTTGAACTTGCCTTGATCCTTAAGATTGCTGTCCCCGGCAATATTAAAATGTTTTGAGCTATTTTGAAAGTGTGATTATAAGGCGGTCTCTGTTATGAGTGTTGTTATCTCAGACGAAATCCTTCAAGCGTCTCAGCTCACAGCAAGCGAATTTCGCCAAGAGATTGCGCTGCACTTGTTTCAAACAGGTCGCTTAACGCTCGGCTATGCTAGTCAGTTGGCAGACATGCCTCTTCAATCGTTTCGCCAACTCTTAAAGCAGCGAAATATTCCGCTTTATTCCTATGATGTTGAAGATTTTGAGCTGGATTTAAAGAACTTGCATGAGTTGGAACGATTGTGATTGTCATTAGCGATACGTCAGCGATCACTAATCTAGCGGCAATCCAACATTTACATCTTTCGCCTCAACTTTACGGGCAGGTCACGATTCCTGATGCAGTTTATCGTGAACTTGTAGATATCGATCCTTCTGTTCCAGGTAGTCTTGAAGTTCAGACAGCTTCCTGGTTAGAAATCAGACCAGTAGCTAATTATGAAACTGTTAAGCATCTTCAGCATGAAGCGAGGTTAGATCCAGGAGAATCTGAGGCGATCGCCCTTGCTCTAGAACTAAATGCAGATTTACTACTGATTGATGAGCGGCGCGGCAGAGCAGAAGCCAACCGTTTAGGGATCAAAATTACTGGATTGTTGGGTATTTTGGTAGAGGCGAAGCGCAAGAATCTGGTTGCCGCAGTAAAGCCCCTGATAGATGCCTTGATCGCAACATCAGAATTTAGAGTATCTCCAGCCTTGTACAACCAAATTTTGGATCTGGCGAATGAAGGGTAGAGCGATCGCTCCTCATAACCATCCCTATTCTTCTCCTCTAGGACGCTGTATTAAACCAATCGCCTCATCCGGATTGCGAGTGGGCGTTAACCGTGACCAATCTCTCACCTCGGTAATTCAGGCAACGTACATTAGATGAATGATTTTCTTGCCCCAGATGGGTGCACCGATCAAGATCATTTGGTTCGATCGCGTTTGGGAATGAGACAGGTGATTCAAGACAGGAGCGATCGCGCTTTCATTGTTACGTCTTTGCCATCTTGGTACAGCCCGCTGTTTTTGGCGGTGGAGGCGGGATTCCTGGTGGGGCAATGGCGATCGCCGTTGACACGTTACTCAGCACCGCTCTTCACAGCACTACCGTCCCACGTCACCCATTTATGCGAAATTTTGGGTTCTACAATGTCACAGGATCGGCATTGGTTCAGGTCCGTGTCTTGCAAGTTAACGCCAGTCAGGTTTTCCTTCTCTAGCATGGCATCTGCCAGGTTGGCTCCGCTCAGACTGGCACCTACCAAATCGGCATTACACAGGTTTGCGGTGCGCAAGTCTGCGGCATCTAGCTCTGCACTTCTTAAATCGGCTCCACTCAAGTCGGCTCCAACCAGACTCGCGCCCACTAAGTCTGCACCGATGAGGTTAGCATCGCTCAGGTCTGCTCCATTAAAGTTGACCTGGCTTAAATCAGCATCGGTTAAGTTCGCTCGACTCAAATTGGTTTGAGTCAGTCGTGCACCTGTCAGGTCAGCACAGCTTAAATCTGCTTCGCTCAGGTTTGCGCCACTGAGATCGACCTGCTTTAAATCGGCTTGATGCAGCGATACGCCGACAAACTCTCTTTCTCCTGCGGCATAGCGTTCCAGCAATTTCTGCGTGTCCATAATCATTCACCTCCCTTTTTGTTCAGGCGAGTCTGATGCGCAACAGAATGGACACACATGCAATTGCGTTCATCTTATTGCTCATCCCGATTTACAGCCAGTTGAACTTGCGTAAGTCAACCTATTTGCGAGAGCTTGCACTCCGCAACGTTCTCACAATAGATTTTATTGGTCTACACGTTGTGCAGACTCACCATTGGCTATCAATCAAGCCTAAAAAGCACCAACTAAAACAAACAGCGTAAATAGACAAAATATCACTGTACCCAACGCAATAATTTGTATGTAGGGAGCGTGATTGATTTGCTCTAAATACTGATTCACTTTTTGATCTTTTTCTTCAGGATGCCAGATCATGGGTTTCATAAGCTTTACCTCAGTGTAGAGTTTGAGTTCTTCGCTTTGTTAGAAACAACGTTGTTTGTGGCTACTGCGCAGCGCAGCCATCACACGAAAAGCGCGAAAATGATTGAAGACATTTGGCAACAAAAGAGTTGCTCAACTTTCATAGCTTTATCTTGAAGGACGAGACGAAAAATGGATCGATTTAAGTGAAAAAATTAACGATTTATTCTCTCAAAGTCTGCTTGTCGAACTCACGCTGGTTTAACGTGAGTCTCCAACAAGGGGGGTAGTAGTGCAGCGCACTACTACCCCCCTTGTTGGAGACTCACGTTAAACCAGCGTGCATTCGACAAGCAGACTTTGAGAGAATAAATCGTTAATTTTTTCACTTAAAT
>DATNPS010000347.1:0-5320 GCA_036703095.1 Crinalium sp.
GCCGCCGATTGCGGGTTTTGCGCACCCGACAGGCGCGCAAAACCCGCAATCGGTTTCAAACTGAGAATTCCTGCAATAGGAAAACCCCGACGACTGTCGGGGCTATCAGGAGCGCGGTCCCACCGCGTTGCCTTTAGAGTACTCAGGGAAATTACGGAAAAGGCAACTGACCTAACCACAAAAAGGGGTGGTACGTTTTTTCCGGAATAGGAAATTTTGAATAACGCGGCTAACATTGGCGACTAAGCACCATGGAACAACCGCCGAAAGGTCGATTTCGCGCGCGTTTCAAGGTCATTCCTCAACAATCAAGCGTTTGTTAATTGGCTACTTTCACATGCGTCCGGTCTTTGCTATGGTCTTTACTCAAGCTTCACCATAAAGTCCAGTTTGCACACTGGCACTCTTGCCCCGAAATCAACTGTGTCAACTCTTCTCTAAAAGAAATCATGATCGCCAAGCCATTGTGGCTCGTCTCTTACCTGGCTCCCAATTCGTTTTGGTTTTATCAAGCGGTGAGGGCGTACCTCAGTCGGGCACTTGAGATAGACATTCAGATCACAGAAGGTGCATGTGATCCGCTAGATGATCCGTTGGTGCTGGGCGATCGCCTGGATTTGGCGTTTATTTGCGGTCTACCGTTTATCCGACATTCCCATCGCTGTCCGAGGCAGTGGCGGGCGATCGCCGCTCCGGTGATGAATGCTCCCCGCTATCAACAGCATCCCGTTTACTTTTCGGATGTTGTGGTTAGCTGTAGGAGCGCGTTCACTACCCTGGCGGATTTAGAAGGAACGACCTTTTGCTACAACGATCCGGGTTCCAACAGCGGCTATCAACTGATGCGGCAGGCGTTAATGCAGGCTGGGTATCCCCCTCACTTTTTTAAGCAGGTGATTCAGTCGGGTGCTCATCAGCGATCGCTCCGATGGGTAGCGGATGGGCTGGCGGATTGTGCGGCGATCGACAGTACGGTTTTAGAACAAGAGCTGCGAGATTATCCCGATTTGGCGGGTCAGTTGCGGACGGTGGCTTCGATTGGTCCCTGTCCAATGCCACCCGTTGTTGCATCAGACCATCTGGGTATGACTCAAATCGCCGCCATTCAAAGCGCGCTGCTCAATCCCGATGCGGAACTGCGGTCTGCCATGAACAAGGCTAGTATTCAGGGCTACGCGGCTGTCACGACGGACGACTATGAGGCGATCGCTCAGGGATATGATGCGGCCATTCAGGCAGGCTATGAGATTTTGAGTGCAAGCTAATCATTGTTACGCTACAGCCGACGGTCGTAAATTCAAAAGAATGCTGGATCGTTGTTCTGGCTGTCTCAACGCATCTTGATAAATTTGCTCAAACAAATGACGTTGGGCATGGCTACCGCCCAGTTTCCACAGGTGAGGCAACACAGGTTTGAGGTAAGCGATCGCCGTTAGCCAATCTCTTTTGGCATGGGCTACCATTCCTTTCGCCGCCGGTAGCGCGATCTCTAGCCAGGTCGAACGCTGGTTTGGCGGGAGTGTTTGCGCATGGGCCTGCATACTCCACAGCATGGTCTGAGTTAGATCCGTTTGGCCTGCTTTGGCAAGAGCATAGACATAGTGCAAGTCCTGGAACGGCAGGGCATGTTCATGCAAGCGGAGGGTGAGATGGGGAATGAGCGCGTGCCATCGATTGCTCACACCGATGTCTTTGAGATTGAGGCGGAGCAGAGTGGCGATCGCACCAACCTGTTCTTTCGGAGACGACTGATTTGCCCGCCCCCATACATGCGTGTCGTAAAGGTGTAGCACCTGCTGAGCATCCCCCTTGGCAATGTAGTAAAGCGCAACATGCCACCAGTTATGGGTATACAGCATCGTATTGCAGCTATCCCAGGTATCTGACAGGCTCTCCATCCAGGCGATGCCCTCCTCAAATCGGCCCTGCGTTTCCAATACGTGAGCAACCGCATGGTGCGCCCAGGGATCGCGACGGTTCATCGCGGTCGCGTGTCGTCCCATCGCTTCAGAGGCTTCTAGCTGGTGACATTGCTCTAAGCCAAAGGCAATCATGCCGTAGAGATAGTGGTTATCGGGATTAGCAGGTCGCACCCGCTCTGCGATCGCCAACAAGCGGTCGCTATCGCCCCGATAAAAGTAGTGATACTGGGCTTGCTGAACCGCCATTAAATCCTGGGGAAATTGGGTGGCGATCGCTTCGTGATAGGCGATCGCCGTATCGACATCTCGTGCTGCCCAGGCCAAAATGCCGTTGATGTAGAGAGTTTCCCGTTCAGTTGCCGTGGCCTGGTACTGCTGAGCGGCTTTGAGATGCAGAGATGCCTGCTGACGAGTGCTGTAGCTTTCGCCAGAGAGATAGTGGGCGGCGGCATAGGCATGAGCTAATCCCCAGGTTGGATCGTAGGCAATGCTGCTGAGAATGGCGGTTTCCGCATCTTTACCGTAGTAAAGCGCCTGATCACAGAATCGATCAACGGCGGCGATAGCCTCTCTAGACCCTGTGGATACCGTTAACCCCTGCGCATCTTTCAGCATGTTGACCCTCCATTAAGCCTGATTCACACCAAAGCCACTCACCGTCTCCGCATCGCCAATTAATCTACGGTTAATCAATCGGAATAGTGATAATAGCTTTGTCAGGAGTATGCCATAGCAGAATGGAGAATGGCAAGAAAATCTACTAAAAGCCTACCGGAGTTTGGTTGTTTATGCCTTTGAGCACCGAGTTTCTGCTGGAATGAAAATATTGCTGCTTCAGCCAAAAGAAATCCGGTGTCCAAGTTTTGAAAGCGCGGCTGAGCCGTGCTTTCAAAACTTGAAAATCTGGTTTTAATTCGTGCTCCTAAGCACCCAAACGGGCTTGAAGAGGCCATGCGATCCTCCATCAAGCCCGTTTGGGTTGCGGAAATAATTTGTAATTACGCAGCCGTCAACTGTTGATTAAAGAAGGTGAGCGTGCGCTCCCAGGCGTCGCCAGCAGCAGTTGGATTGTATACCTCTGGGCGGGTGTCATTGAAGAAGGCGTGATCCGCATTGGGATAAATGTGTGTCTCAATGGAGCCACCCGCCTGTTGAATGGCGGAGGTTAATGTCTGAACCGTAGATGGGGGAACAGACTGGTCATTTTCTCCAAAGAAACCCAGTACAGGCGCATTCAGCTTGGAAAAGTCGAGTTGAACCTTGGGATGAATGCCGTAAAAATCTACAACGGCAGCAAAGCGATCGCTCACAGTACCCGCCAGCAGGGCTAACTGTCCGCCCATACAAAAGCCGACGACCCCTAATTTGGGGCTGGTGACCGCTTCATGGCCCAACAGATAATTTGCAGCGGCCTCTAAATCTTGAGCGGTTTGCTGGATATTCAGGGCCATCAGCAACCGCCCTGCCTCATCGGGATTCGTGGTTTTCTCGCCCTTATACAAATCGGGGGCAAGCGCAACGTACCCAGCCTCCGCAAAGCGATCGGCTAGGGATTTGATGTGGGGAACCAATCCCCACCATTCTTGCAGCACAATAACCCCAGGCCCCGACCCCGATGCGGGAACCGCCAGGTAGCCAATTCCTTCGATATCTAAACCCATAATGTGTTCGTAATGTTCCGTTGTGAGTCTTTCGCTTTTGATTGTGTCGTGTTCAATCCAGGACGGCAAGCAGAAAGCGACAATCAGAACACCCGCACGCCGAACAATCATCACCCGCAATGAAAACACTTCTTGTCACAGGTGCCAGTGGATTTTTGGGATGGAATGTCTGCCAAGCCGCTCAAGCGGCAGGATGGCAGGTTTACGGCACCTATCTTGCTCATGCTGTCGCGATTTCGGGTGCAACGCTGCTCAAAGCTGATTTAACCGATTTTCAAGGACTTCAAGCGGTGTTTCAGGATATCCAGCCGGATGCGGTGATTCATACGGCAGCTCAATCGAGTCCTAACGTATGTCAGACCGACCCGGAAGCGGCCTATGCCATTAATGTCACGGCATCCTGTAATCTGGCTGGGCTGTGTGGCGATCGCCACATTCCCTTTGCCTTTACCTCGACGGATCTGGTGTTTGATGGACATCATGCGCCCTATCGTGAAACTGATCCGGTGAATCCGCTGAATCGCTATGGCGAACAAAAGGTGCAAGCGGAGGAAGGCGTGCGATCGCGCTATCCGGCGGCGGCTATTTGTCGAATGCCGCTCATGTTTGGCTATGCACCGCCTGCACCGAGCTTTATCCAGCCATTTCTAAAAATTCTGCGGTCAGGCGAACCGCTGAGTTTGTTTACCGATGAATTTCGCACGCCCGCTAGCGGCACAACTGCCGCTCAAGGCTTGCTGCTGGCTCTAGAACAATTCAACGGCTGTATTCACCTTGGCGGTCAAGAGCGGATTTCTCGATACGAATTTGGCCGTTTGATGGTCGAGGTATTTGGCATTTCGAATGCAACCATTACCGCCTGTCGCCAAGCTGATATTCAGATGGCCGCTCCTCGTCCCGCCGATGTCTCTCTCGACAGCTCTCTGGCATTTGGCTTGGGCTATAGTCCTCAGTCCATTCGGGATGAATTGGTAGCCTTGCGGGGGATTGTTTAACTGGGGTTTAGCCGACGACGCACGAAAAAAATCCACGCCGTGAAATGCTCTCGCAGAGAGCGTTTCACGGCGCGGCAGAGATAATTAGTCTAAAGTTCCGGTTTAAGGGGTGAGGCGTTGGGACATGGGGAAAAGGGATAGCTGCAATTCTCATGATGTAAATTCGACGAATGGCAAAATTGTGCCCGTCCAAAATCACTGAATTATTTACAGTTGGAAATCCATCTGGGCAAACTTGGTTCAGGATAGGATTAAATAGACATCCAAACGAAGAATTATGGTAGAGCGTCCAATTAAAAAATCCGAGCGTCAGGCGATCGCCGACGCTGCTAGCCCGACTGAGGGAGAAACCGTAGAAACTGAATCTCGCTCTGCCGGTGACACTGCTAATGGTTCACCCCAACCACGCAATGTCCCCCGCCCTACGAAAGGCAAGAAAGACGAGCGCAGCAAAGATGAACGAGGTAAAGATAAGGGAAGAGGCAAAGGGAGAGGCAAGTCGCGCGGTGAAGATGAGCCTGCAAGACCTGCTAACCTCGCAACTCAACGAGGCCCAAGACCCGTGAAGGCACAAGAGCCTGTCGTTGAAGAGGTTGCCCCCGAAAGCACAGATGAAACAACGCCTGAATCTGCCGATGAGTCTACGGCGGAAGCAACGGAAGCAGTAGAATCGACAGAAGCTTAAGTGCTTCTGCATTCGATGCTTTTGTAGGTTCAATTTCAGTACGTTTCATACTTAAAG
>DATNPS010000349.1:0-36903 GCA_036703095.1 Crinalium sp.
ATTTAAGAACGAAGAATCTCCGGAAGAAGGTTAACTGAGATCTTGCACCATTTGCAGGAGCGCGAAGCGCTCCTGCAAATGGTGCAAGATCTCAGTTAACCTTCTTCCGGAGATTCTTCGTTCTTAAATGGTTCAGTAGGCGGAATGTTTTCAACGGTGATCAACGCTTCCATCATAGATTTGGCGATCGGGGCAGATACGGTCGAGCCATACGCATCGTCGCCCTTTGGTTCATCAATCACCACCAGCACGACATACTTGGGATTGTTAACGGGCAGGATGCTGACAAAGCTTGTGATCCGGGCATTAGAGTACCCTCCTCCTGCGTCTGCCTTTTGGGCGGTTCCCGTTTTTCCGGCAATCCGATAGCCGTTGACGCGAGCGGGCGATCCCGTACCGTCAGCGACTACGCCTTCCATCATAGAAAGAACGGTTTGGGCTGTCCTTGGTGAGAAGAGCCGTTGGGGGGCAGCCAGGTTTGGGGCGGTGTCCAGCGTGCCATCCGCATGAAAGAGACCCCGCACGACGTGAGGAGTTACCAGAGTGCCACCATTGGCGATCGCCCCATGCAGTTGCACCAGTTGAATCGGAGCCAGGGAGAATCCCTGGCCAAACGCGGTTGTCGCCCGCTCTACGGCTGCTTGAGAAAACTGCTCATACGATTTCATCTGGCTGGCGGCCTCAGAGGGCAGGTCAACTCCTGTGGTTTTGCCTAACCCAATCTTCTCCAACCAGTCGTAATACACTCTGGGTTTCATCTGTTGGATGATGTGAACCATTCCAACGTTACTGGAATGCTTCAAAATGTCCGCCACGTCTTGAGAACCGCGTCCGCCCCGCTCATCGTAGTCATAGTTTTCGATGGGCCAGCCATCTACTGTAATCTGCCCTTCGTCAGGGAAGTATTGATTGGGGGTGATAGCTCCTGCTTCTAAGGCGATCGCCACGTTGATTGGTTTGAAGGTTGATCCTGGCTCAATCAAATCGCTCACGGCCCAGTTGCGGAAGCGATCGACGCCAAATCGATAATATTGGTTGGGATCATAGGACGGCTCAGACACCAGCGTCAGCAGCTCCCCATTGCTGGCATCCATGACCAGCACGGCTCCTCGCTTGGCTCCAAAACGCTCAACCTGTTTCTTGAGTTCAGTCCGGGCAACGCGCTGTAACCGACTGTCTAACGACAGCTCTAAGCGCAGATCGTCCTGTTGCACCAATTCGTCAGGCAGTTGATTAGCGATCGGCGTGCCATCCCCAGCGCGTACCAGGCGCACTTCCTTCTGTGCAGGACGTTCCAGCCAATCAATCTGGCTCAATTCCACGCCCGCTTGACCCTGGCGATCGACATTAACGTATCCCACAACGTCTGCAAACAGATCTTTCTGAGGATAAAACCGCTGGGGATGCTGTTCCAGTTCCAGGCCATCAAGTTGCAAATCGAGAACACGATTGGCTTTGTCTTCGGAAATGGCTTCTTCTAGCCGGACTCCCGAATCACCCTTACTCAACGCCTGAAAGACGTCAAAGGATGGACGGCCCAGAATGGGGGCTAATTGGGACGCAATCTCCTCTCTAGATTTCTTAAATAAGATGGGGTGAGCGTACAGGATGTAGGCAGGTTGATCCATCGCCAACACGTTACCCAGGCGATCGACGATAGGACGACGCGGCACATAGGGTTTGAGGTCAACCTGCTGTTGCTGCTGTGCTCGCTCTTTCAACATGGGAGCCTGTACCACTTGCAGCCAAAACAACCGGAGGGCTAACCCCAGCCCTGCCAGCACCAAAATGCCCCAGACTAAAAACAATCGAAAGCGTGAGGGTTGAATGATATCTCTACGCGCCTCAGGTTTCAGGTGAACTGCTTTTAGAGTAGATCGTCGCGGCTTGGATCGGGCGTCGCGAGGAACACGGTTGTCACGGGAAGGAGGATCAGACGTTGCCATACGGATTTAGGAACGTGGATTTATTAAAACCGAATTTTAGGGAGCAGGAGGCCCGGCAGCACCGAGCGCTCCGCTCCCTAAAATTTGGTTCTATTTAGTTTGAGATCCTTAGTAGCCCAGAGGTCGAGTCGGAATAGGAGTTTCAGCCGACGTGCTGGGAGGAACGACAGCCGCAGGACGAGGTGTTGCGGGCTTCAGGAAGATTGTATCTTGAGGGGTGGGTGCCACCAGGTTGCTGCTAGGATCTTCAGCCTTTTGAGCAGATTCATTGGCAAGCGCAGCGGTTGCTGCTGACAGTTCTCGCTCTTGCTGCTGCAAGCTGCGCAACTGATGATATTCTCGGCCCCATAGCTGCTGCGTGTGCACCGTCAAACCATAAATTGTCAAAGCCGCCGTTAACAAAAGCAGAGCGATCGCTGATGATCCACGATGCACCACGACCAACCACAGCAGCCATGAGGGCAGCGGTGGGCGCGAGGGTAATGGTCGAACAATGGGAGAAGAAACGGAAGTCGATTTAGTGCCTCGTTCTTGAATGAGTCGTTGCCGTTCGCGTCGAGTTCTGGGAGGAGGTGCAAAGGGGGCAACGTTAGACCTTCCACTGCTAACCGCCCGTCGTGCAGGAAAGGGTTGATTTTGAGGCGAGGGCTTTAGCGCAGCGGTCATTCTTTCACTCCTTCAAAAAAAGCACACCTGTGTGAAGACGCTGTCGGTTGTCAGTTTTCACAGTCGTTGTCCATGAAAATTAAACCGTATTAGCAGAGGTGTGGCACACAAATTTTTCGGTATCGCAATTAGGTTTCCCTAAAACTCTGCAAAGGGGTGCAGATGGTTTTCAAGTATAAGCGGGTACCGTTAAATAATCATCTACTTTCTGCAAAAATTGCCACCTTTCAGGAAAATTTGCACATTGCATTAGTTTTTTGTTGAACCGATTGCAGGTTTTCACGCTCGACGAGCGCGCAAACCTGCAATCAGTGGTTGTGAAGCTCGCCAGAGGCAAGTTTGTACGGCTACTGATTTGCATGATGCAAATCGCTGGGCACCTTGGACGAATGCGCAAACTCTTATCCCACGCGACGCGCAGGACAAGAGTTTGCGTGATTTCAAACGCGCGTCGCGCGGTTGAAATCACGCTATCAAACGCGCGTTTAGCTGAGATTTCGTTTGGCGATCGCTTCTCGTGGATTTACGCTCGTCGCTGGGGGATTAATTCTGGAAAACAGATACAAATTGCGATTTCGAACCCGCAGATCGGAGTGTTTGGCGGGAATTTCGACGACAAATTTAGAACCTTGACCGGGTTCTGATTCAAAGCTCAACAGCCCTTGATGCTGATTAACAACAGTTTGATAACTCACAGTGAGACCTAATCCGGCTCCCTGCCCTGTTTTCTTAGTGGTAAAGAAGGGTTCAAACACTTTCGGCTGCACGTCGTAGGGAATGCCGCAGCCGTTGTCTGTAATCGTAATGCGAACCCAGTGACCATCGATCACATCATCCAGCATCCGTTCTGTTGTAATGGAAATGATTTTTGGATCGGGCTGAGGATGATTCAACGATTCGATCGCATTCATCAACAGATTCATAAACACCTGATTGAGCTGTCGGGGGTAACATTCAACCAGTGGAATATCGCCGTATCGCTGAATGATTTGAATGTCAGGTTTGATATGGCTTTGCAGCACGAGTAATGTGCTATCTAAACCATCATTGATATTGGCTGATTTACAGTTCGCCTCATCCAATCGCGAGAAACTGCGAAGCGACAGCACAATTTCACGAATGCGATTGGCCCCAGACCGCATGGATTCAAGAATGCGGGGTAAGTCTTTCACGAGAAAGTCGAGTTCAATTTCTCGCACCAATCCCTCTAGTTCTTCTACCGTTTCGGGCGAATGGGTTTCATACGCCTCTATCAGCCGCAGCAAACTTTGGACGTACTGCTCAACATAGGGAATGTTGCCGTAGATGAAACTCACGGGATTGTTGATTTCGTGCGCGATCCCAGCAACCATCTGGCCTAAACTCGACATTTTTTCACTCTGAATTAGCTGCGCCTGGGTCTGTTGTAAATGACGCAGTGTTTCAGATAGTTCTCTGGCCTGCTCAGCGCTCTCTGCCGCTTGCCGTCGGCTTTGAGCATAGAGACGGGCCTGTTTGATCGAGATGGCGAGTTGGTCAGCGACAGCCTGCGCTAACTTCTGGTCATCTCTTGTCCAATAGCGTACATAGGAGCATTGATTGAGATACAGAATGCCTAATAGCGATCCATTAGCTTTAACGGGTACGACCAGGGAAGACTTGATGCGAGCCAGCATGTATTCAACATTGGTTGATCCGATGCGATGATCTTCAGCCACATCGGGGATCAACACCGGTTGACGATGCTGCATCACCCACTGAGTAATTGGCCCGTTGGGGTCAAAGTAATCAATAGATGACGAGAGTGAGGATCGACAAACCTCAAACAAATTTCTGCGATGATAAACGGTTTGGTTGATCCCCGGTGTCTCTAATCCCCAGGTGGAGTAGGAATCGTCGTCTGGAATCTCAATTAACCGCACCAGACAGCGATCGACTTTTAGGGCATTCAGCAAGTGAGCGATCGCCTTCACCAGAATTGTATTGAGATCCAAACTTTGCCGAGTTTGAGTGGTGATCTGGTTAATCAGCTTTTCGCGTTGGGCCTGCTTCTGCATCTTCTCGTAAAGCTGAGCCTGCCGCACCGCAATCTCCACCTGCTGGGCGATCGCCTGCATAAACTCCACCTCCGCCGAGGTCCACCGTCGCGGCTGGTCGGATAAACAGGCAATAAATCCCACCGATCGCTCTCGCCCCCGAACGGGCACCAGTAGATTAGCTGGCGCGCCCAAAATGTCCGCGTTCGATTCAGCATTGGGAGAATTGGGAGATGCGTGATCGGTTTGCAGCGCGAGCCGACGCCAGATTAAATCCAGTCCCATCGGCCGGGAAAGTTGACCGACGCTAACGACCAGATCCCCCATTTCTATCAAGGGAGCCGCAGAGCCAAATTGGGACAGCGGATGATGGCCTAAATGGGATGAATGATCCCCAGTTAATCGCTCACAAACAACCTGGACGCGCTGCAAATCTTTGAAGTACCAGAAGAAGATACAGCGATCGAGCTTCAGCAACGCGGTTACTTCATCGACAGCCGTTTGCAACACCACCTTTAGCTCTAGCGAATTCCGAATCCGATCGACAATCTTCCGTAAAAGAGCCGTTTGTTGAGTCGGATATCGCAGCTTACGGGCAAACCACGTATCAATTAAGGAATAAAAAGAATTCACGGAGGTTAGCCAATCATTATTCGACGCAGGTCAGTATGCAATGGGTTGATTGCGGGTAGATTGCACCGAGCCTCGATCAGAATAATTTGCACTCCTCAAACACGTTTTTCTTAACCCAATCGTTTACAGAACGATGAACAGATAGGAATATCTTTCTCATCGACCACGTAATCGAAATGGATGTTTAATTAGTTTTAGAAATCTACCGTGCTAGTTCTAATGTGTCATCTTTATACCAGGATTGACTCCGCCAAAATAGATAGGAGCTACTAGCTTCACAGTTACTTTGCAAAACAACGGGAACTTGATTAATTTAAGGTATCGATAAACACGTCATACTATTAATTAACCTGAGGTTTATACAGAGATTTTTATCTTGTAACTCATATTAAACGGATATCTTAAGAAAAACTTCAACGAAACTTTAAAGAAGAATAAAGTTGATCGTCCAAATTTTTTGATGTCATACATACAAAAGATCACACTTAAGGCAGTATCATACACTGAATATTATTTCTTCCTGTAGCTGTTATTACATCAGCCTGAAGTTGACGAATGAGCGTCTGGGAGAGTTGCGTGACGCGCACGAAAATCGGGCCATCGAATTCACATTGAGTTAGAACGGGGTGCAGGGGGGAAAACCCGTGCTGGGAGCGAAGCTCCCACAGTCCTTTGGTTGTCAAGTTCTAACCAAACGTAAGTTCAACGAACGCGCAAAAAGAGTGCCCCACGCATCGCATAGGGCACTCTTTTTGCGACATTTCAGACTCTTCTACCCTTTTTTACTGAGCTGAAGAAATGTGTCTAAATCTACAAATGAGCAGGCGTAGGTCAGCGTTGGAGCATCGTACCCCTTCATCGCAACTTTATGCTGCTTGAAGAGGGTCGGATTGGCCCCCGCTTCCATCAAGTATTGATACGTTGCTTCGCCCAGGGCTACATCTTTACCAATTTGTTTGGTCGAAGATTCTAACCGAAAGGCAGCGTTGACTGTATCTCCCAGAGCGGTGTAGTCGGGGCGATCGCCCGTTCCAGCATTACCGACCATCGCATAGCCCGTATTCAACCCTGCGCCAACGCGCACGGGGAAGGGCAGCGGATAGCGTTCGTGAAGCTGACTGGTCATCTTGTGGAGGGCACTGAGCGCTCGCGCAATGCGAACCATTTCATCAGCACCAACCCCTTGCGCACCGTGAATCCACACGGCCATGATGGCATCGCCGATATATTTATCGACCCAACTGCCGTATTCACGAATAATGTCACCTGCACAGCGGAACCAGGTGCCGATCGCTTCCGAGAGAATTTTTTCGTCGAGTTGGCGAGTCATCACCGTGAAGTCACGAATGTCAACCACCAGCACCGAAATCAACCGTCGAACATGCAGCGTGGCTGTTGCTGTAAACTCCTGCGACTCCATGCCAACTGAGGGATCAGTGAGATGGTCAACGTCTGGAGAATAAAACTCTAGCTCTGTCTGCCCAAACGTGAGGCGATCGCCATTGTGCAGGGTTACAGGCACACTGACCCGCCGTCCGTTCACGAATGAGCCATTTCGGCTGCCTAAATCAATCAAGTAAAACTCGCCCGTCTCCATGCGCTGCAACATAGCATGGTTACGGGAAATCCACCGATCAGGTAATACAAAGTTGTTGTCTTCTCCCCTGCCAACTGTCCAGCAGTTACTGCTAGTCAGGGAGAGATAACGATTACCTGACTCAGTCCGAAGTATAAGATGGGGAACGGGTTGTCCAGTCACCACAGGCTAAGAAACCAGATAATCTTTCCCTATGATGCATCCTGAGGCATCGAGCTATAGCTAGTGTACGTCTCAAAACTGGAAATTTTGTGACAGCCACTCTCTAATCGCTTCTCGTAGTCTAATCTTTCAGTGTAATTCGGCTAAGCACGAATGCTTTCCGGAGATACTGCACAAATGCTGCAAGAACATCTGCGGTTTGTTAGCACGAGATACCTAATCATAGCCTCACTTAGGCCATCGTCGCAGCTAACCAAAATAAACCATCAACCAAAATGGTGCTCAGTACCGCTCCAGCAAAGGCCCACCAGTGATATTCACGAGACCGCAACGGCCATGCTCCAACCAGTAAAAGAATAGCTAGAAGGGCGATCGCCACTCCAGCCCCCCAGGGCGTTTGCATTTGCAGGACGGCATTCTGGAAAATAGGCTGCACCTGATCCAGCGGCACCTGCATGAGCTGCCGCCAGTGAGGAATTAGATTCATTAAATAAAAGTACAAATCCGTGATTGCTGTGCCAAACAGCGATCCCAGATAAAACCAGTTACCAACGGTTTCACGCCCCTGACGTAGACCCAGGATGGCAAATGGCAACCCGATCGCCTCGACGGGCAGGTGCAAAAACGGTTCCCACCGTAGCCAACCCCAATAGATTGAACCAGCCAGCCAGGTCCAGGTAAAGCCCATGAGTAGATCTCCCCATAGGGCTGTTTTGGGCTTAGCCATCAAGCGCTTGGCGATCGCCCACAGCAGGGGAGACAGCGCTAAACTCAACCAGGGTAGCTCTCTAACTAATGGAGCCTGCACAAACACAGGCACCGAGATTAGAAAAATGGCGGCCACAAAAATGAGCCAGCGAGTTTTACTCTGGGTGGTTTGTAATAAAGGCAGATGAGAGGGCTGATGAGCAAGCTCAGGGGTGTAAAAAGCTGGCTCTTGGATGCAATCTGAGTTGCTACTGGGCGTATAAGAAACCAAAATACTAAGATGCTCTTAAGCTTATTTACTTTATTTAACATAACACAGGCTCAGCTTATCCCCCTGGGGGGCATCCAATTCTTTTAAGACTGTTAGAAATGTTTTTTCCTCTTCAGAAAACGTGATGTTGACTCATCAACAGTTCTCATTTTGAAGCGGATTACAGGTTCTGTGCACTAACTAGGTGCATAAATAGCAATTCTCATCACGCAAATTGGTGGACACGGCCACCGATTGCGGATTTTGCACGCCCGTCAGGGCGCAAAATCCGTCATCGGTTTCAAACTGAGAATTGCCGACCAAAAATAGAGTGACGAAAATGGTTCAATTGATGGGATATTTTCTTTGAATAGTGCGTCATCTATCGCATCGCCATAGCCATTGTGAAATTCCGGAATCTAGCAACACCTATCGGCATAATGATTTTGATGCGTTTTACGACATTCAATCTTCTAGTTTTTGCTAACGGATTCATGCCAATTGTTGCAGGAGATCATGCATGGAGTTAATGGAATTGCAGCCAGAGGTATCTTTGTCGTTTGTGCATCTGAATTGGATTAGTACTATTCACGCCGAGTCATCTTTGTTAGCCGTATCATCTGCTCAACCTGCTGCTGCCGATGCTCCAAATTTACTAGTGGGCCTGTTTCAAGCCATTGTGCTGGGAATTGTGCAGGGTATCACTGAATTTTTGCCGATTAGCAGCACCGCTCACTTGCTGGTCGTTACAAAAGTGTTGGGGTGGTCAGACGTGGGGCAAAAGTATTTTGTCGATGCCATTCAGTTTGGCAGCGTGATTGCGGTTGTTATGTATTTTTGGAAAGACATCAGCCAGATTTTAAGTGGCGGCTGGCTGGCCTTGCAGCGTCGAGAATGGGAGCGCGAAGAATGGAAGATTCTGGTGGGTATCGCGGTTGGTACGCTGCCTGCCCTGATTGTTGGCTTTCTGCTCAAAGATATTTTGCCAGAAAGCTTTCTCGTCATTGCCGTAATGTCGATCGTGATGTCTCTGCTGCTGGGATTGGCCGAAAAGATTGGCAATCGTAAACGCGGGTTTGACAGCCTCGAAATTAAAGATGGCATTCTGGTTGGTTTAGGCCAAATGATTGCCTTATTCCCCGGCGCATCGCGCTCTGGCTCGACTCTGACGGCTGCTTTGTTTTTGGGGTTAGAACGTCAGACCGCCGCTCGATTTTCCTTTTTGCTGGGAATCCCAACTCTGACGATCGCCACTCTCTACCAATCTGGAAAAGCGTTGGGCAACGTGGATAGCATTTTGCTCCTGCTAGCCGGAATCATTTCCACGTTCATCTTCTCGTATCTCTCGATTGCCTGGTTGCTCCGTTATCTTCAGCGCAGCAATACCTGGGTATTTGTCTGGTACCGTCTGGGCTTTGGAGTTGCGATTCTGTTAGCTCTGGCATTGAGAGTGGTGCCGAATATTTAGGAGTCAGGAGTCAGAAGTCAGGAGTCAGCAGAGGGTAGGAAAGGTGGGAAGGATGGGGAAGGTGGGGAAGGCTTTGCTTCCCTATCCTCCCTATCTCCCCTATCTCCTCCATCCTCTCCATCACCTAACACCCAGCACCCAACACCCAAAATCTCCGGCACAATAAGAAATGGTTTCCCTCGTCTACCCGACTCATGAGTATTCGTCCTGCTGTCATTTCTAATGTGCTTCCCGGTTCTATTGCTGAGGAGGTGGGTTTTGAGGTGGGCGATCGCCTGGTTTCCATCAATGGTCAAGTTCCTCGCGACCTGATTGACTACCAGTTCCTGTGTGCCGATGAAGTGCTAGACCTGGAAATTCTAGACGCCAAAGGACGCGCTCATCAGGTTGAGATCGAAAAAGACTATGACGAAGATCTGGGATTGGAGTTTGAGAGTGCTCTGTTTGATGGATTGATGCAGTGCAATAATCGCTGCCCCTTCTGCTTTATTGATCAGCAACCGCCCGGTAAACGACAGACGTTGTATCTCAAAGACGACGATTATCGGCTGAGCTTTTTGTACGGCAGCTATTTAACCCTGACCAATCTAACCCAACGCGAATGGGACAGAATTGCCCAGATGCGGCTTTCTCCGCTGTATGTGTCCGTTCATGCGACTGAACCGGAGGTACGGATTCGACTTTTAAAGAATTTGCGGGCAGGCCAGATTCTGGAACAATTGCAGTGGTTTCAAGAGAATCGGCTGCAAATTCACGCGCAGGTGGTGGTCTGCCCCAGTATTAATGACAGGGCGCATCTGGAGCGCACGCTGCTGGATCTGGCGCAGTTTCATCAGGGTGAGATTCCAACCGTCGCGTCGGTTGCGGTGGTGCCTGTAGGGTTAACGCGCTTTCGGCCACCTGAAGATGAGCTAATTCCCGTGACGACAGAAAAAGCGCGCGAGGTGATTGCTCAGGTTAAGGAATTACAGACCAAATTTCGTCAGCAGTTTGGCTCTACGTTTGCCTGGTTGGCCGATGAGTGGTTTTTGATTGGCCGGGAGGAATTGCCGCCTGAATCGCAGTATGAGGACTATCCTCAGATTGGCAATGGGGTCGGCTCCATCCGGCAGTTCCTTAAACAATTTCAAACTGCGGCTAAGCGACTGCCTAAGAAACTTTCGTCTTCCCGCCAATTTATCTGGGTAGTGGGAAATGCAGTAGAACATGCCTTTCAACCCATCGTACAGCGGTTAAATCAGGTGCAGGGGCTGGACGTGGAGTTGGTAGCTCTGGCAAGTCGCTATTGGGGGCAGGAAATTAGCGTGACGGGTTTGATTACCGGACAGGATCTACTGGAAGGACTTCAGGGGCGATCGCCCAATTCAGGGATTGTGGTGCCATCCGTGATGCTGAAACAGGGTGACTCCCGATTCTTAGACGATATGACGGTTGAGGATATAGCTAACGCTCTGAATACGCCCCTCTTTCCGGTGGATGGAGTAGAGGAACTGATTGAAACCTTCGTGGGCGATCGCATCCTGCAAACTGGGCATACTAGCAAGGGTCAAACAGTATAGAAGTATTGCAGTTTACGGCGATCTTCAGTCGCTTAAAACCGAGTTGTTTTTTGAGAGTCTCGCGTCGCGAGGTCTTTAAAAAACAGCTGTAGTTACCCAAGTGAGAATCGCTGTAGGAGTTAAGTCAGGTTGTCTTAACTCAGCAGGTCAAAGCCCGGATAGGCGTGTTGAGCGATGAATGTTCATAATAAGGGCTGCTTCAATTCCACTTTTCCTAAAAGATGGGTTTGAGGCAGGGGAAATCTTTCGTCTGTCTACACCCTATACCTGTACTGCACTAGAGCATACCTTGAAATGTTTGTTTTTCTGGGTTCGAGGAATTAGCTTGGATGTTAGTAGGCGGACGCTACGAAACCCTTAGAGAATTAGGGCGCGGTGGTTCTGGTAAGTCGTATTTGGCGGAGGATACCTATCGCCGGGGCAATCCCAAGTGTGTTGTGAAACGCATCAAACCCCAGTCAAAATTACCATCTATATTACAAAAAGCCAGATCGCTGTTTGAAGCTGAAGTGGCAGCGCTATATGAATTGGGACGCCACGATCAGATCCCCAAACTGTATGAGCATCTAGAGCAAAATGGGGAATTTTTCCTGGTGCAGGAAATGATTGATGGTCATGACCTGAGGCAGTCGTTTGTGGTGGGCGATCGCTGGGACGAAAAAGCTTTGGTGTCTCTGTTGCGTGAGGTGCTAGAAATTCTGGATGTAGTGCATCAGCATCAGGTGATCCATCAGGATATTAATCCACAAAATTTGCTGCGCCGCTGGCGAGATAAAAAGCTCGTGTTGATTGATTTCAGCGGCGTCAAAGCGATTCGCAGCCTGATGGTGAATGCTCAGGGCGAGACCATCATTACCCAGCCCATCGGCACTCCCGGCTATATGGCTCCAGAGCAGGTGGAGGGCAAACCTCAGCTTTGTAGCGACATCTATGCGTTAGGCATGATCTGCATTCAAGCAGTAACGGGATACATGCCGAAACAACTGCCTCGCAATCCTAAAACTCAGGAAGTTGAGTGGCACGATCAGGCGCAACTCACACCAGAACTGGTAGCCATTCTAGACAAGATGGTGAGCGTTGATCCAAGTCAGCGCTATCAGTCTGCTGCCGAAGTCCTGGCTGATTTGCCTGCATCCGCGACTGCAAAAATCACGTCTACGATTTTGGAAGACCGGGTCGAAGCACCCAAGCCGCTCCGCTATGGCCTTGTGATTACCCCCCAATTTGCCGTAGCGAAAGATTTTTCGGAAGAGTTGGCAGCGGTTGTGGTTGAACAAAAGTTGGGCTATATCAACCCAGCGGGTCAGTTTGTGATTCAACCGGAGCTGGCATTTAACCTGGTCAGCAGTTTCCGAGAGGGCGCGTATCAGTTTTCGCAGGGATTAGCTCCATTGGCGATCGCCCATAAGTGGGGCTATGTCGATCGCACTGGCAAACTGGTGATCAAGCCGCAATTTGATAGTGCCGAATCCTTTTTTGGAGGATTGGCGCGAGTTGAACAGGAGCATCGGTATGGCTATATTGACTCATCCGGTGAGTTTGCTATTCCACCCTGGTTTGAAAGCGCGGCTCCCAGCTTTTCAGAAGATTTAGCAGGCGTCGAGATTGGTCATCAGTATGGCTACATCGACAAGACGGGCAGAGTGGTGATCGAGCCGCAATTTGACAGTGCCGATGAGTTTGCGGAAGGACTGGCGCGAGTCACCCTCAACGACAAGTATGGATTTATCGATAAAACCGGAAAACTGGTGATTCCAGCTGAGTTTGATGTTGCCCATACATTTAAAGAAGGACTGGCGCGGGTCAGAATCAGCGATCGCTATGGCTATATCAATCAATCCGGAAAGCTGGTGATTCAAGCCCAATTTGATGACACATTTAGCTTTACGGAAGGATTAGCCCTGGTTCGAAACAATGAAACCTATGGCTTTATCGATACAACAGGCGCAATGGTACTTCCGCTTCAGTTTGAGGATGCCTATCCGTTCGCGGAAGGACTGGCGGCAGTAAAGGTTGATGGTCGATGGGGCTATATCAACAAGACGGGTGAGTTTGTTATGGAGCCGCAGTTTGAAGATGCTCGCTCGTTTCATAACGAACGAGCCGCCGTGAAGCTGGATACGTTATGGGGATATTTGGGCGTTGAGAAGTAGCTCCCGTAGCAGGGATCAGCAGTTCTCATGATATCGATAGCAGGTTTTGCTCGCCCGATGGGTGGGCATAGCAGTACTGATCAAGGTTAGGACGGGGTGCAGGGGTGGAACCCCTGACTGGGGGCGAAGCCCCCACCCCCTTTGTTTCAACGTGAACGTGTGGTGCTATGAGATGCGTCCGTAAAACACAGACTCAGAAAAACATGCTATCCTGATATTTAGAACGCTAAGTAATTTCCCGCTGCTACGAGTGACCCATTATGTCTTCTGCTTTAGCCGATCGCCAAATCCTGCCCCCCTGGGAGAGCGTCCTGGCTCCCTACAGTTTGGGATATCGCATTAAGCTGCTGTCTCAACTGATGGGGCGGCAATTTCAAGAGCAATTAGACCCGTTTGGTTTAACGCCGTTTCACTGGGTTGTTTTGTGCTGCCTTTGGGAACAGGATGGATTGGCGACATCTGCGATTGGAGAACGGCTTCAGCAGGTCGGCGCTACTCTAACGGGAGTGATTGATCGCATGGAAGAACGAGGCGTGGTGCGTCGAGAGCGCGATCGCCATGACCGTCGTATCTGGCGTATCTGGCTCACCGAAGAGGGCCGGAACTTAAGAGACGTTTTAGTGCCGATTGTGTTGGGAGTGTGCGATCGTGCCTTTCAGGGAGTTTCGCAAACCGAGCGACAGCGCACCTCAGAGATGGTCGATCGCATTATTGCCAATTTATCTCATCCCTCCTCACCCAATCATGTGATCCCATCGGATGAAGCGCAACCCTCAAGCTCTGTTTTATCTTAAGAATCGTTAAGTTCTAGACGCTGGGTGCCTGCTGGTCGAGTCCACACCATTCCGGTGATCTTAAATAGACACCCGATATTGTATGCCCAAAGTTATACGCCCCAAATAGTACGTACTCTAATTAAAATCACGCTTATCAATCACACCTTAATCTTTTGAAATTGTTGAACTAAGGTCATCATGAGCAACACGAACGGTAAATCTGCTAATCCATCTAAATCTGGACAGGGGACAGCGTTTTTAGAACCTGAACGTTTGCCATCTGACAAACTTCCCTCTGCCGAATCTAGATCTACTCAATCTGTAGTGATTGAGAAAGAGGTTGAGGTACTGCCATCCCCTCCTCACGACGCACCCAAACCACCTCGCAGGAAACCCATCCGACTCATCCTGGCGGGTTTAGGTATTGGGGCGATCGCCGCTGGAGCCTTTGGCTATCGTTGGTTTCAATATGCTTCGACGCATGAGGAGACAGACAACGCCACTGTTGCGGGGCATGTTTATCAAATCAGCAGTCGGGTTGCCGGGAATGTGTTGAAGGTTCCGGTGGATGACAACCAGCTGGTGAAACCGGGTCAACTGCTGGTGCAACTTGATCCCCATGATTATCAAGTGAAGGTGCAGCAAGCTCAAGCCGCGCTGCGATCGGCACAACAGCAGGCCAAAGCGGCTCAAAGCAACATTACGTATGCCAGTGCCAACGCTCAAGCGCAAACGGCAGAAGCACAGGGCAATGTATCAGGTGCGATCGCCAGCATTTCCGATGCTCAGGCGGCTGTGGCTGAAGCGCGTGCTGGAGTTCCAGCGGCACAGGCTCAACTGGCACAAACCCAGGCAAATTTGGAAAAAGCGCAGGCTGATTACAACCGCTATCAAGCGCTGTATCAACAGGGAGCGATTCCAGCTCAGCAGTTAGACACCGCTAAAGCGGCCTATAACGTTGCGCAAGCTGAACGAACAGCGGCTCAAGAAGGCGTTCGTCAAGCGCAGGCCCAACTAGCTCAGGCTCAACAGGGTGTCAGCGCTGCGCAAGCCAAACTGGAATCAACGCGCGGCAGTTTGCAGCAGGCTCAGGCCACTGGGGTACAAACGGACGTGAACCGCAGCCAGTATGAAGCGGCGATCGCAGCTATTGCACAAGCCCAGGCCAATTTGAATGAAGCCCAACTTCAGTTGTCCTATACCAACATCACGGCTCCCGAAGCCGGACGAGTGGGTCGCAAGACGGTGGAAGTAGGACAGCAGGTTCAGCCCGGTCAACCGCTCATGGCCGTCGTGGGCAATGATGTTTGGGTGGTGGCTAACTTCAAAGAAACGCAGGTTGATCACATGCAGCCTGGTGAACTTGTGGAAGTGAAGCTGGATACTTTTCCCGATCGCACGTTTACAGGTCGGGTAGATAGTCTCTCTCCTGCCTCTGGGGCTGAGTTTGCGCTGTTGCCACCCGATAATGCGACAGGCAACTTTACGAAAGTCGTTCAGCGTATTCCCGTTAAAATTGTTCTTGATCCTCAAGGCGTTCAGGGCTTTGAGTCTCGCATTACTCCTGGGATGTCAGCTACGGTTGATGTTGAAGTCGGTAGAGATTAAACCTGTAAACCTATGTCAGACTCAAGCCTCACTACATCCTCTGACCAACGCTCTACAAAGCCAGAGGATCGCATCCCTCTAAAAACGTGGATTGGGCTGGTTGGCACTATTCTGGGTGCATTCATGGCGGTGTTGGATATCCAAATCACCAACGCTTCGCTGAAGGATATTCAGGCCGCACTGGGTGCAACCTTGGAAGAGGGATCGTGGATTTCAACCGCCTATCTGGTGGCCGAGATTGTTGTCATTCCCTTAACGGGCTGGTTAACGCAAGTCTTTTCAATGCGCCGCTATCTGTTAGTCAATGCGGCGCTGTTTATCTTCTTTTCTGTGTGCTGCGCCTGGGCCTGGAATCTGCCCTCCATGATCGTCTTCCGAGCCTTACAAGGGTTCACGGGTGGTGTTTTGATTCCGATGGCGTTTACCTATATCTTGCGCAATATCCCACCCGCCAAGCAAACGATCGGATTAGCCATGTTTGCTATTACCGCGACGTTTGCACCCTCGATCGGGCCAACTTTAGGTGGATGGTTAACCGATAATTTTGGCTGGCAATATATCTTCTATCTAAACGTCATTCCGGGATTGATGTTAATATCAGCCGTCTTCTATGCCCTGCCATCGGAACCTATGCGGCTTGATCAGTTGCGGTATGGCGATTGGGGCGGCATTATTGCGATGGCGATCGGGCTGGGCTCGTTGCAGGTGGTATTGGAGGAAGGCAGCCGCAAAGATTGGTTTGAGTCCGATTTAATTGTGCGGCTGAGTGCGATCGCCGCTATTTTTCTGACGATCTTCTTTGTGATTGAATTAACGCGTCGTCGTCCATTTATTGAACTGCGACTGTTGGGCAATCGCAATTTTGGATTAGCCACGATTGTCAATGTATCGCTGGGAATCGGCCTGTACGGCTCCATCTACATCCTGCCGCTGTATCTGGCGCAGATTCAGGACTATAACGCGATGCAGATTGGCGAGGTGATTATGTGGGCTGGTGTACCACAGCTATTTATCGTGCCATTTGTGCCCAAGTTAATGCAGAAGATTGATACGCGGGTGTTAATTGGCATTGGGGTTAGCCTGTTTGCCGTGAGCTGTTTCATGAACTCCAGCCTGACCAACTTAACGGGGATTGATCAGTTGCGCTGGTCGCAGTTGGTGCGGGCGCTGGGTCAACCGCTGATTATGGTGCCGCTGTCGTCGATCGCTACCGCAGGTATCAAACCCGAACTGGCAGGTTCAGCGTCGGGCTTGTTTAACATGATGCGAAATCTAGGTGGATCGTTCGGCATTGCTAGTCTGGCAACGTTAGTCACGAATCGGGAAGCCTTTCATTCCAACCGTTTAGGAGAAGCCGTATCTATCTACAGTCCTGAAACGCAGCAGCGAATTGACCAGTTGACGCAGGCGTTTCAGTCTCGGGGGATTGATGCGGTGACCGCACATGATCAGGCGATCGCCACTATTTCCAATCTGGTTCGCCGTGAAGCGTATGTGATGGCCTATAACGATTGCTTTTATTTCATTGGTTTAGCGCTACTCCTAAGCGGCATTGCCGTTTTGTTTTTCAAGAAATCCAGGGCATCGGGTGGGGCCGTTGCACATTGACGGGTTGTTGGTTTCATCATTGCAGTAGGTTGAATGACGTCTGTAGAGACGTCCCATTGGGACGTCTCTACGGGGTTTCTGCCACCGTCCAACCGTCTGGGGCGCGCGTTTTGCGTTCGTCCAATTCGGGGCACGTTAAGATACTGGCAGTCCCCATGCGCCTGAGATTATGAGTTGGAGTTTTCGGTTTGCCATCGTTAGCGATCCGCATATTGCCCTACCCGACACGATCTGGGATCATCCCAGTCGGTTTCATCTAGTGGAAGTTGGCATTCCGGCTTTAGAACAAGCATTAGATCATCTGGCAACTTTGGATTTAGATTTTTTGCTGCTGCCAGGAGACCTAACGCAGCATGGAGAGCCGAAAAATCATCGCTGGTTGGCTGAACGGTTATCACGCTTGCCCTATCCAGCGTATGTTGTGCCGGGAAATCATGATGTGGTGGAATGGTCTGCAACACACCACTCCATTGGAGTAGAAGAGTTCCCCAGTTATTACCAAAAGTTTGGTTATACTCAACCGGAGCAAATCTATTACTCGCACGAAATTTTGCCGGGAGTTCGATTGGTCGGACTCAATTCCAATGCGTTTGATGCCGACGGGAAGCAATTGAGCATGGGGTATCTCGATCCGGCGCAGTTGAGCTGGTTAAGGGATGTGCTGGATGGGGCGATCGCCAACCACGAACTCATCCTGGTGATGGTGCATCACAATGTTTTAGAACATTTGCCGCAGCAATCCTGCCATCCAATGGGCCGTCGCTACATGTTGGATAATGCGAATGCGCTACTGAACCTTTTGCGACGGGCGGGAGCGCAGCTTATTTTTACAGGTCATCTGCACGTACAGGACATTGCCTGTTCAGATGGTTTTTATGAAATTACGACGGGTTCGCTGGTGAGCTATCCTCACCCGTATCGCGTGCTGCATTTCTTTGAGGATGATCAGGGACAGCGATCGCTTCACATCGAATCAAACCGTATTACCTCGGTTCCCGATTTTCCTGACTTACAGCAGACCTCACGGGAATGGATGGGCGATCGCTCGTTTCCGTTTATGCTCAGGCTGTTGAGCCAACCGCCACTAAATTTGCCGCTTCCGGAAGCCGAGCTGCTAGCTCCAGACCTGCGATACTTCTGGGCTGAAATTGCAGATGGAGATGCGGTGTTTGACTTTCCCAAGTTTCCACAGCCCGTTCGGCAGTACTTAAACCGTTTCAGTGCGCTGGATCAGGATGGTACCCTGACGCGGATTGACAATCAGACAACCCTGTTGCTGAATTCCAGGTAACGTGGGTAATTCAAACCTAACGTAGAGACGTCCCACTGGGACGCCTCTACTGGTGTTTGGGATATTTGCAATCCTGTCCCGATCGCTGCAATTACGCCCAGGGGTAAACCCGAAATTCTGGTGGCAACACCTGAATCTCTTGCTGAACGGTTTCTAAATCCAATTCGATATTGTGCCAGAGCAATCGATTACATCCGTTTACGACGATCGTTCCGTCAAAGAGTTGAAATACGTGAGTGAGATAATCAACCTTTTTATAAAGCTGCCAGATTGAGTTATCTAAAATGCCAAACAGTTCAAAGTAGGATTTATCTACAAAAAAGGCATTCCAATCGGTTGTCGCGACCAGTTCATAGCCTTTTCGTTTGCCCAGATTAATTAGCGCCAGGAGGGATGAACCTTGATTTAAGGCCATATCTCGTGGCTGGACAAATTCCACTTGATTGGGAATCGTGGGATTAAATTCAACAACAACAACCTTAGGGCGATAATCACAAACTGCTTCCCAAACGTGATAATCGTTGCCGTCAATGTCAATGGAGAGCAGATCAAAATCAGTTGGAATCGGCGTTGCCTTGAGAATAGAATCAAGCGTATTCTGACCTTCAAACCCTACCTGATCGTGTAAACAAATCACATTGGGATTGGCTTGATGCGTGTTGGATAACGCATTAAATTTTTCAGCATGACTTTCAATTTGAACCGAAGCCCAGCCTTTGTTGGCGATCAAATTAAACGTGTTGCTGAGCGTCACACCATCCCCGGCTCCAAATTCGACACACCAATGATTTGTGTCTGGAATGAGTTCAAAAATCGCTTCGAGAATGCCGTCTTCTCCCATCTGAGACGTAACATTTTTGCGATAGTGCAACAACCAGTCATTCGTGCGTTGAGTAGGTAATTCCTCAGAAATGATTGAATCTGGACGTTGCAAAAAGCTGTCTACCATCGTGACTCCATAGATGGATCAGTAGCGGGTATAAAGTCTAGCCAAACAGATGAATAGAACACGGGGCATCATCCTGCAAAAATCGCAGTTTGGAGCAGATTTTACAGCCTTCCCAGGAGTCATACCGGATACTGGTAAGCTCATGGGCCGTTTATTTACTGTTTCTTCACAAAGATGACCGTAATTTCTCTTCCTAAAGTAAACGGCGATCGCCTGACCCAAGACCTCAGCATGTTGGCGGAAATTGGTCGATTGCCTAACGGTGGCGTGCGACGCATTTCTTATACCCCAGAGGATCTTCAGGCGCGTCAACTCGTGCGCGAGTGGATGGCCGAAGCCGGAATGTCAGTGCGCATTGATGCAGGCGGAAACATCATCGGCACCTATCCCGGAAAAGCCGCGATCGCTGCATTAGCCACCGGATCTCACCTTGATACCGTCCTGTCCGGTGGGCGGTATGACGGATCGCTAGGCGTATTAGCAGGCATTGAAGTGGTACGCACCCTGCGGGATTACAATATCACCCTGAATCATCCCATTGAGGTCATCGTCTTCACTGATGAAGAGGGTGGCATGATCGGCAGCAAAGCCATGTCTGGCACGGCTGTCAGCGACCCCGACTACTATCAGCGCGAGGATGGTACTCCCATTCAAACATGTTTAGAGCGAATTGGGGGGGATTGGTCAAAACTAGCGGCAGCCAAACGCACTAGCGCTGACCTGGCGGCCTATGTAGAACTCCACGTCGAGCAGGGCGGCATTTTGGATGCCAGCGGGCAGCAGATTGGCATTGTGGAAGGCATTGTGAGCATGAATCGGGCTGCGATTACAGTGACGGGACGGCCCAACCACGCAGGAACTACGCCAATGTCTTTACGGCGAGATGCGCTGGTCGCGGCGGCTCAGGTTGTTCTGGCGGTGGAGCGATTAGCCAAAGAAACGCCCGGTGAGCAGGTCGCTACCATCGGCACGCTGAATGTCTCCCCTAACGCGGCCAATATTGTTCCGGGCCAAGTCGAGATGGTGCTGGATATCCGAGATCTGTCACAAGAGCATGTCGATCACCTAGTGCGACAGCTTCAGGAAACGCTGAAGGCGATCGCCACTCAAACCCAAACCGACATTACACTCACCTCAACTTTACGGGTTGAACCAACGTTAGCGACAGCACCCGTTAAGGAGGCGATCGAACAAGCCTGTCAGCAATTGGAATTAAGCTACTGCCACTTGCCCAGCCGAGCAGGCCACGATGCTCAGGAGATTGGCCGATTTACCAACATGGGCATGATTTTCGTTCCCAGTATCGGCGGCATCAGCCACGCTGAGGATGAATATACGTCACCCGAACAGTGTGTTCAGGGAGCAGATGTGTTGCTGCAAACGCTGATTCGATTAGATGCCGTTCTTTAAGATGCGTGTTAACGCATGTCAAATCTACGTCTAATGAGGTTGTCAGAAATAGTGGCAAGCTTTGGAGGTCAGGGCGTAGCATTCGGGCGATCGCCTTATAGCTCGGCCAATAATAAACTGCCGAATGCTGCGCCCCTACGGGGATTCTCTTTTGACGTTGCAAGAGAGACGTTAGGTTAACCTTGCTACGAAGGCAAGGAAAATAGTTCTGATCGCTAACCCTTAACCCTTTGCGGAAGGGGTTTGGGGAGCGCCGCTCGCTCCCCAATGGGGGTCTGGGGCAAGCCCCCAGAAAGGGCTTTAACTCAGTACCGTAAATTCAAAAAACGTCCAATAACCAATAGTTTTAGAGCAACCCAGCATTGGATAAGCCTAGAATAAAGCCAGCTCCAAGAATATGACCAAAGCTAGCGGTCGCCAACAACTCAGGCAACCCAAATCCAGTAAACATAGCGGGCATCTCGACGGGAAGCGCAGGCCCCACACCACGTTTTTGAATGGCATAATAGCCAATTGCGATCGCAAATAAATTAGAGGCAATCATCACAAGCGCAACACTGGGCGACCAGTTGGCTGTAACGGCAGCACCTAGAACTAAAGTTGAGTTAATCAAAGTTTTTCTCCCAAGAATGACTGCGTTTTGGAGTCAAAAGGATTATAAAAACCTCTCGTAACCGGAGATGACGTTTTGTTTGAAGAGTTAACAGTTTAGGGCGAGAATTGATACAAATCTATGCAAAAGTGTAGCGGTTAAAACCGTCACGACTCCCAAAGCGCTATGGATAGCATGTATTAAAAAGCGTATGAGAATCAAAATCTGCGGCATTACCAAACCGGATCAGGGACGCGCGATCGCCCAGCTTGGCGCAACAGCCCTAGGGTTTATGTGTGTGGAGCGATCGCCCCGCTATGTGCTACCCGAACAAATTCGAGTCATGGTCGATGCGTTACCCGTCGTGCCTGATACCGATCAGCCTGCTGTCGATTGTGTTGGGGTGTTTGCTGATGCGTCATTGACTGAGATTCAACAGGTAATCGCGATCGCCCGTCTCACGGCTGTTCAACTGCACGGCAACGAAACTCCAGAATTTTGTCAAGAGTTGCGCGAGACGATTCCTCAGGTTGAACTGATTAAGGCATTAAGAATTCGAGATGCAGCAGCCTTAGAGCAAGTAAATCTCTACCGAAAATGGGTCGATACCCTGTTGCTGGATGCTTATCACCCACAGCTCTTGGGCGGCACAGGCAAAACTCTTGACTGGCCCATGCTTCAGCAATTCTCACCCGGAATTCCCTGGATTCTGGCAGGTGGTCTTAAACCCGATAATGTGGCGATCGCCCTCCAACAACTCAACCCCGATGGCCTCGACCTATCAAGCGGGGTTGAATCTGCACCCGGTGACAAAGATTTGAGTAAAGTGGCTCAGTTGTTTGAAGAACTGCGGCAGGTGGCGGGGCGATCGTCCGTAGGGGCAGCAGAACTGGAGTGTTGAGTTGCATGAACTAAGGAGATTTCTGCCAATTAAATTACCCAGGTAGGATGGGCAAAGGTTTGCGTGCCCATGCCCCATATAGCAAGATGGGCACGCAAGGCTTTGCCCATCCTACGAGAATCGGTAATTTCTTTTCGAGAAATCCCCTAAGTCTAATGCAAGATGAAGGCGATCGCTTTCACGGGATTAGGGTCGAACCTGACGATGGTAAACGATCGTAACAACTGATTCCAAAAGTTAGATCATCTCGACGCATAAGGGGATGGATCGTGTTCAATTGAGTTGCTTACTAGTGCATCCTCTGGATAACAATCAACTATGAGTAGACTCCAGCCCTTCCAAATTGACGAGAATACAATCATTTACGTTGAAGCGTCCGACGACATCACCACTTCAACAATTGTCTTAGAGCCAGAAGAAACCACCCGCACCGCAAAAGGTATTCCTTTTAATGCGCGCGAGCAGATCGTGCAGAATTTTCAGGCGATCGAAACCACTATCAAAATCTATACGCAATATACGCTGAATGCTTTTCGTGCCTCCTCATTACCCGAAGTGAAAAATGTCAAATTAGAGTTCGGCGTCAACGTCAGTGGCGAAGGCGGCATTCCCTACATTGCCTCCGGCACCGTTGGTTGCAATATTAAAGTCACTGTGGAATGCGAATTTCCTCGGTGAGGGGCGAGGTAGGCGGCAGGCGAGGTAGGTAGGGGAGATGGGGAAGACAGGGAAGATAGGGAAGTAAACCCCGCTCTCCACACCTCACACCCTCACACCCCATTCCCCATCCCCCTCACACCCCACACAAAGACAATCTATAATCTGTCAGTTCATTCCCCCATTCCCCCATGGTGAATTGTTAGAGTCAGCATCAGCAGTGTCCCACAAACGAGTATGAATCCCGTTGATTTGGCATTTACCCCCGCCTTAGATCAGGCTCGCCTGATTCGCAGTAAAGAAATCTCTCCGTTAGAATTAACCCAACTGTATTTAGAGCGAATTGAGCGGCTCAACCCAACGCTAGGCAGCTTTTTTCTGGTAATGGCAGACCAGGCGATTCAAGATGCCAAACAGAAAACGGAGCGGTTAGCCAATCTAGGACATGGGCAGATCGACGCACAGGAATTGCCACCCTTTTTCGGCGTACCGATTCCCATCAAAGACCTGACGCCCGTTGAAGGTGTGCCGTGCAGCTATGGCATTAACGTGTTGCGCAAGCGAGTGGCAACGGAAGAAGCAGGAATTGTGACGCGCTTCAAAAAAGCTGGCTTTATTCTATTAGGCAAAACGGCGACCTCAGCGCTCGGTTCTACGCCCTATACCGAAGCCAAAGGCTTTCCACCTGCCCGTAACCCCTGGAATATAGACTATACTCCTGGCGGTTCTAGCGGCGGAGCGGCGGCGGCTGTAGCTGCTGGACTGAGTGCCGTTGCGCATGGGTCAGATGGAGGTGGTTCGATTCGTGGGCCTGCGGCCTGCTGTGGATTGGTCGGTCTGAAGCCTGCCCGTGGTCGCGTCTCTCATGCTCCGATTGGCGATAAGCTGAGCGGATTAGCGATCGATGGCCCTTTAACGCGCACCGTTGCCGATGCGGCAGCTCTGCTAGACGTGATAGCAGGCTACGAAGTGGGCGATCCCTACTGGTTGCCCGATCCACCCGAATCGTTTCTCTCTGCCACTCAAAAGCCAACCGGACCCTTGCGAATTGCCTTCGCAACCGACATTCCTCCCGTCGGCAAGGTGAATCCCATCTGTGAACAAGCTGTGTTGGAGATGGCCCGTTTATTAGAAGGCTTGGGTCATGCTGTAGAGCCGATCCAGTTAGACTTCACAGAGCTAGCCGAGCCGCTAACAACCGCATGGCAGGCCAGCGTCGATATGGGGGTGCCCTGGTTTGTGTTGGGTAAGTTAAATCGCTGGCTGCTGGGGCGATCGCGCTCCCGCTCCGGTGGAATGTACCTGCGGGCCGTCATGCAAATGCAGGCGATCGCCCGTCGCACGGTAGCCAAGCTAGCTCATCTGGATGCACTGCTGTTACCCGTCTTTATGCATCCCACCATTCGGGTTGGCGAATGGGCAAAATTGAGAGCCGCTAAGGAATTCGAAAACATTGTGAATTGGGTCGCCCCCTGCCCTCCCTTCAACGCTACCGGACAACCGGGAATTGCCCTACCTGCTGGATTTGATCCCAATGGCTTACCGATCGGCATTCAACTGATTGGCCGTCCTGCCGATGAGCAAACGCTGATTTCATTAGCCGCGCAAATCGAACAGGCAAAACCCTGGAACCATTTACGTCCGGCGATCGCGGTTGATTAACGCCACAACGCAAAATACCCCCGTAGAGACGTGCCATTGGCACGTCTCTAACTCAACGCAACGCATCTGGGACGTTTCTGATGATGGTATGCATTTGATCATTAACGGTGACGAACCATAAACAATAAAGACGTGCCAGTGGCACGTCTCTACGGGGTATCGGTCATCCCGAAAATTGGGCGATCGCCGATTACACCTTCTTCAGCCAGCTAAACATGGCTCGCAGATCCTTACCCACTTCCTCAATGGGATGTTCTGCTTCGCGACGGCGCATCGCGGTAAAGCCAGCCTTACCTGACAGATTTTCCAGCACGAATTCACGTGCAAACTGTCCGGTCTGAATTTCGTGCAGAATTTTCTTCATCTCTGCACGCGTAGAATCGGTGACGATGCGAGGCCCACGGGTGTAGTCGCCATATTCTGCGGTGTTTGAGATACTGTCACGCATCTTAGCCAATCCGCCTTCAACCACCAGGTCTACAATCAGCTTCACTTCATGGAGGCACTCAAAGTAAGCCAATTCGGGCTGATAACCTGCTTCTACCAGCGTTTCAAAGCCAGCTTTGATCAGCGCACTCAGACCACCGCAAAGAACGACCTGTTCGCCAAACAAATCGGTTTCGGTTTCTTCGCGGAAGGTGGTTTCTAGAATACCAGCACGAGTGCCGCCGATCCCTTTAGCATAGGCCATCGCGCGATCGCGAGCCTGTCCAGACGCGTTTTGGTATACCGCAAACAGGGCGGGAACCCCTTCACCTTGCTCATAGGTACGGCGAACCAGATGGCCTGGACCTTTGGGAGCAATCATCACCACATCCACGTCAGCAGGTGGTACAACCTGAGCAAAGTGGATGTTAAAGCCGTGTGCAAAGGCTAAAACCTTGCCAGCCTTCAGGTTGGGTTCGATCTCATTCTTATAAACCGTTTTTTGCGTTTCATCGGGTAGCAGGATCATGATGAAATCAGCAGCGGCAGATGCATCTGCAACGGATTTGACGGTTAACCCGGCAGCTTCTGCCTTAGCAGCAGATTTGCTTCCTGGATAGAGGCCGACGATGACATTCACGCCGCTATCCTTCAGGTTTAGGGCATGAGCATGTCCTTGAGAACCGTAACCGATGATAGCGATCGTTTTCCCGGCCAATAAATCTAAATTTGCGTCGGCATCATAATACATCCGAGCCATAGCATCTCTCCGTCCAGCAAGCGTAATAATTTGTGCAAGTCTATGATCTTATCAAAATGTGGGGTGCTAGCCGTGAAGGAATTGGAAAGGAGCAAGGATTAGGAGTCAGGAGTCAGCATTCAGAATGAAGCCTGCCCTCTTGCTCCTCTCCTGACTCCTGACTTCTGGCTTCTGGCTTCTATCTCTTCCCCTACGCCGGCTGAGCAGCCGTTTCAGTCATTTCGGTGAATTGAATCACATCTTGTCGGGGATCAGCATAGGCAACCTTTAGATCCAGGCGATCGCCCACTTCTACCGAGCGAGTAAAGCGCATCGCTATTTCTAAACCCAGGTCTTCCAGTAGCACCAGTCCTAGATTTTCATGCTCTCGCAACCAGCGCAGCATCAGCGCTTGCCAAATTTCATTGGTATTGCGTCGCAAATATTCCAGTCCCCAATAGCGGTTGGTCTGCCGTTCAACCAGGGTAGCTTCATAAGCCGTGGTGCTGACCGACTGAAGCAGTTCTTTCATCGTTTCAGTCGAGAAGGGCAGTTCCTCCTGTCTCAGATGCGCTTTGATTTGGAAATGGGCCAACAAATCTGCATAGCGCCGAATCGGAGAGGTCACTTGCGTATAGGTGTCTAACCCTAAGCTGGCATGACGTGCGGGTGTAATGGTGACTTCACTGCGCGGCATACAGCGCCGGATGGCGCAGTAGCGAACAGGCCCAGGTGGAAGTTGCAATAGTTCTTCGTCGGGGGGCAATTCCGGTTGGGTTTGTCCCCGGAAGGGTAGCGGCAATTGATGCGTCTGGCCATAGTGACCCGCTACTTCTCCAGCCAGGATCATCATTTCGGCAACCAACTGGCGCGACTGCGAATCATCCAGTACCTGAATGCTGATTTCATCGTCCTGCACTTTAATGGACGACTCCGGCATGTGAATGCTGATGGCTCCCTGCGACTGTCGCCAGGTTTGCCGCCGTTTAGCCCAGGTGGCGATCGCGTCTAGCTCTGGCTCAGCCCGTAAGCCCAGTTGCAGCATTTCATCCACATCTTCGTAGGTCAACCGATAGGTCGGCTTCACCAAACTGGCATGAATGCTGTAATCCTGAACCCCACCCAGTTCGTTTAAAAACACGCCAAAGCTAAGGGCCGTACAAACGCGTCCCTGAATTAAGCTCATTGGCCCGGTTGCCAGTTCTGGCGGAAACATGGGGATGATCCCCGTTGGCAAATAAACCGTTGTGCAGCGACGGCGAGCCTCCAAATCCAGTTCGTCACCTGGAGATAACCAACGCGTTGGGTCGGCAATGTGAATCCAAACGCGCTGCCGACCATCGTCTAGAAATTCAACACTTAGCCCGTCATCAATTTCGCGAGTACTTTCATCATCGATCGTGTAGACCTTGAGATGCGTTAGGTCTAACCGTTGAGAATCGGGATCGACGGGTGGGTCAGTCAGCCAGCTTTGAGCCATATCCAGTACTCGACTAGGGAATTGAGTTGGAATCTGGCTGCGCCGCAGAAATAAATTCTCGTGGGAATTCCAGATTTTCAAATCGACTAAAAGCTGAAACGCCGATTGCGGGGTTTCAGGTCGCTTCAACGCCGATAACACTTCCAACGCAGGGGCGCGATGTGTCAACTCTTCCCCCAGGATAGCAAAGCGTTCAACGGCCTCTAGTCGGGGGCGATCGCTATTCTGCCATTCTACCTGCTCTCCCTCTAAAGCTTGTTGAACCCGCTCTAAGAAGCCTTGCCATTCCTGCTGGCGTTGGGCGGCCATATTCAACTGATGCTTTAACTCGGCGATCTGGGAGGCCGGACGAGGCTCATAAACATCGCCCTTTTGCTTGAAGTACAGTTTGTCTTCTGACAAAAGGCAGTACGCCGCATAACACAATGGAGGGCTTTGATCAGAAAACAGCAGCATTGCCATGCCGCTGGGATCAACCGACTCTCCATCTTCCGCCAAAATCTCCCAGGCTACTTCCAGGCTAGAGGGATCAAGATACGGCTGAATTTCGTTCAGGAACTGAGGGATATCCGTGAACTGATAGGTCTGCCCTTTGACCTCATAGGTGATCTGACGAGGGTGGAGAGTATGCGCTTGCCCCCGTTCATCGATCACAATCCAATGCTTTTTGCCCTCTGCCCGATCGGCCACCGCTAAACGGCGATCGCCATGTAGTCGAAATTCAACTAAAGTGCCCTTTTCCATATGGCGGGAGTCGGGTTCGGAGAGTAGAGTGCGGTAACTAACGAAAAAACAGTCAACACCTTGAAAGTAGGCTTGACCGGAGTGAAAAGGTGGGTCAGGGGTTAGGGGTACAAATTAGCATCATAGCCAATTTCATCCCTTTACCCTAGACCCTAGCCTTCCTGGTTAATAAAAGGCAGCAATGCCAAAATGCGAGCTTGCTTAATGGATCTGGTTAAGTCTTTCTGCTGCTTAGCCGTTAACCCAGTAATGCGGCGGGGCAGAATTTTGCCACGCTCAGTAATGAATTTACGCAGCAGATCGACATCCTTATAGTCGATAGGCTCTTCGGGCTTGATGGGAGAAACGCGACGGCGATAGTAAGTCATAGCTCCAAACTATTTAATTTCTTTGTGAACAGTGTGCTTATTACAGTGGGTGCAGAACTTGTTGAGTTCTAACCGCGCGGTGGTATTGCGACGGTTTTTCGTGGTGGTGTAGCGAGAAACCCCAGCAGATCGTTTGTCGGGGTTTGTGCGACACTCGGTGCATTCCAGCGTGATGATGATTCGAACGCCCTTAGCCATAGTCCTACAGAGCTAACCTAAGTGATAATTAAACACAAACGTCTATTGTTTCATAAAATAAGAACCATCGGCAACCTAAATCGCGAAAAACAGTAATTTTCATTCTGTAAATCGGTAGCAGGGCAAGTTCGCCGCAGGCGAACTTGCCCTGCTACCGATTGCGAGTTTTGTGCGCCCGACGAGCGAGCAAACCCCGTAATCGGTTTCAAGATATAGCAGTACTGATAAAGGTTAGGACGGGGTGCAGGGGTGTACCCCCTGGCTGGGGGCGCAGCCCCCACACCCCCATTGTCCTAACGTGAATGCGTAGTGCTAGTAAGAGAATTGCGGCTTGAAAAATAGGAGTTTTCATCGCTGCTTGATTCGCCGCTGGGTGTAAAACCACAGTCGCTTCAACTTCACATCCAGAGAATAGCCTCGTCGGGTTTGGACAACCAGAGTGTTGCACAACTGGTCATGAAACGTGCGCCGCCGCTCTTGATCGACAGCTGCCAATGCATAGTCAACCCCTAGCGGAATAAACAGTAATAGAGACCAGGGAGACGCCGGACTCAAATTAACCAGGCCAAAGAGTAGCAGAACGGCTCCTACCGCAATCACACCTTCTCGCTGCACCAGTTTTTCTAATCCCGGTGTGCTGCCCCAGCGAGCATCGACCACCTTCATATCAAAAGCCCATCGGCCCAAGCTCTGCCCATGATTCTTAGAGACTAAAATCACTCGCATCCCCAACCAGGCCAGAATAAACAAAACGGCCTGGGCGATCGCACTCATCCCCAAAATGGAACTTAAGAGCGCTACTGCCACAAAATCAATCCCAAACGCAGCGGCGCGGCGCCACAGTGGAACTCTGGGATATGGAGGAAGGGCCAAATTAGAACGCATAGGGATGACCGAGTGAGGTGGAGTTCCATTCTTATACTAAGCTGTTAGCCAATGGCCCAATGTGCGATCTATGCTGTCAGCCCAACAAGCAGAAGCTCTCATCCTGAATCTGGTACACCCCCTTGATGCTCAGCGAGACACTGAAACGCTGGATTTACTGTCTGCCGCAGGACGCATCCTGGCTACCCCTGTTACCAGCAAACTTGACTTTCCCCATTGGGACAACTCAGCGATGGATGGCTATGCCGTTCGCTTTGCTGACGTGCAACAGGCGAGTGCAGATGCTCCGGTGGTGCTGGAGATTGTAGAAGAAATTCCGGCGGGCTATAAACCTCAGAAAACAGTTGGAGCAGGGCAAGCTGCCCGCATTCTAACGGGTTCTATGATGCCGGATGGAGCTGATACAGTCGTCATGCAAGAAGTGGCCCAGCGAGACGGCGATCGCGTTTCGATTTTGGCCACTCCCAAGTTTCAGGATTTCGTTCGGCATCGGGCCGCCTTTTATCGAGCAGGTAGCTCTTTGCTGCCCGCCGGAATCTCCCTATCTGCCCCAGAAATTGCCGTGTTAGCTGCGGCCCAATGTCCTCAGGTCACCGTGTATCGTCGGCCTCGTGTCGCCATCCTGTCTACAGGCAGTGAGCTAGTCGCCCCTGATCAACCGTTGCAGCCCGGACAAATCGTAGATTCCAATCAATACGCCCTCGCTGCGCTGGTCAAGCAAGCGGGTGCTGAACCCATCCTCCTTGGCATCGTCCCAGATGATCCCGAACCTTTGAAAGAGGCGATCGCCCATGCCATTACCACTGCCGATATGGTTCTCTCATCAGGTGGCGTTTCCGTTGGCGATTACGACTACGTCGATCGCATCCTGGCTGAACTGGGCGCAGACATCCACATCCGGGCTGTTGCCGTAAAACCCGGCAAACCCCTCACCGTCGCCACCTTTCCTTCCTCTAACACCCAACACCCAACACACAACACCCTTCTTTACTTCGGTTTACCCGGCAATCCCGTCTCCGCTCTCGTCAGCGTTTGGCGCTTCGTTTTACCAGCCCTACGCAAATTGTCTGGCCTGCGCGATGCCTGGCAAGGAGCAATGGTGAAGGGGCGATCGCTCCAACCCCTGCGCAGTGACGGTAAACGGGAAAGCTATATCTGGGGGACGCTTTACTTAACCAACGGCGAGTACGAATTCCAGCCATCTGGCGGCTCGCATAGTTCGGGTAATCTGATCAACCTGGCCCAAACCAACAGCCTTGCTATTATTCCGGTCGGTCAAACCTTAATCTCTGCCGGAGACACCGTTCAAATTATGCAACTCGGCACACTTACAGCGCTTTGCGCTTGAGTAAGCCCTAGTTATTTTTGTGAAAGCCTTACGGAGAAAGGCTTTCACAAAAATAACCCGGTTTTAAGCGATCGAAACTTACTGTATTTCTAAAAAAACAAACTTTCTGACGACAAGTGGCCAATTAAGGCACTTTTTCCTGTTATACTTATAAATCGTTTGCGCTTGTAAAACGTTTGTGCCGATGTGGCTCAGTGGTAGAGCACTCGATTCGTAATCGAGCGGTCGCGGGTTCAAATCCCGCCATCGGCTTTTAGTTGAAATGGTTGATGAAGCGATGAGGATGTGATGCGCACATTCCTGGATAGCCGAGTCAATCGGATGAGATGTGCTTCGCGGCCAAATCTTCGTACAGGGCTTTTACATGCAGCAGTTCTTCTCCTAGCTGCTTGAGCTGCCGTTGCTGTTGCCGGATGATCAGATGGTGTTTCACACGGGCCAACACTTCTAATCCTTGGAAGGGTTTCGTCACATAATCTGCCCCTCCGATGGTAAACGCCCTTAATTTGTCATTGACGTCATCCATGGCGCTTAGAAAGATAACGGGAATGTCGCATGTTTCAGCGTTTGCTTTTAACCGCGAACACACTTCATAACCATCCATCTGCGGCATTTGAACATCGAGCAGGATTAGATCGGGTAATTCCGATTGGATAGCTTTAAGGGCGAAGGTGCCACTGGTAGCTTTGCGAACGCGGTAGCCTTCTTGACTGAGGAGTGTGCTCAAAACCTGAAGGTTATTGAGATGGTCATCAACAATCAGGATGTTATCTAGCGAGAGCTGACTCATGTTTACGTGCATGTAGAGGACTGGTACAGGAGAAACACCTAAACTAATTGCTGGTCAGGTTCTCATGCTTTGTTCCAACATAGATAGAGGCTTTAACTATGGCTTGACCTATCTATATGCTCATGAATAAATTAAAACCAAATTTTTAATTTTGGAATGTGCGCCCAGCCGCACGTTCTAAAGTTCGGTTTCGGGTTTTATTAAATCCATGATGCATAGGGTTAGAATACCCATCCACGAGCGATAAGATGCGAAAGCTTGATGATGTATAGAAGCAACTGGTTATGGCTATCTCAATTTCTTGATTATTCTTCGTACAGATTGATTAATTTGAGGTTTCAGTAGGTAAATTAATAGCGTAATGTCTAGAGTCAATTCAAATGTTTGAAACTCAGTGCCGTGATGTCGAGGGTCCCAGTAGCTAATTGGGCTGTTGAAGCGCAAGCTCCAGCTAAATGGAAAGAGTAACAGAGGGCCATCATCTGCATGAGTCAAAATATCTACAGCAGAATGAAAAAAGCAGGCAATCAAGAACCAAAACCACCAGTGCTGCCAGGAATTGAGATTTCTTCGCTTTCTCCACACAAGCGCTAATCCTGCAAGAAGAATTAGGGGTGCATGACAGAGGTTATGCAGCGTAATCCAAACAGGATTTTCGAAGTATAGATGATCAAACATAATGCGAAACGTATCGGCCTTACTCCATCCCAAGATGTATTGGTAATACATCATGCCGCCAATGGACAATAGCCAGAGTGGTAGGTCAGGCGCGACGGAACCGATTAAAAACGCCCATTTCGCAATCGATGCTCGTGGTGATGCTCTTTCTAGCGCAGCCGTCATGATGAAATGCGAAGGCGTATTCATTGAGTTTGGCAATGATGATAGTTCAGATCGATCGCTCTACGTTTGCACTAGTCTACTACAGCTCTGCTGATGTAGCGCTTTGATGACTGCCGCTATACATAAAATGCGAGAAGCGCACCCCCTAAGGGACGCGCTTCAGAACGAATTTGAGCTAGTGGGAGTGTCGTTGATCTCAAGTGGTCTGCGTTACGAATTAAGGCGTTTGTCAACAACTGAGTTGCCGTGGGCGTCAACGTCCAGTTCTTCGCGACGAAGTTGATCTTCGGCATGAATCAGCTCTTGATCAGCTACTTTTCTAACGTTCACTTGTTCACGCACATAAGCTGTTTTGCTGATATCTGGAACTTCCTCGTATACTTCCATACGAGCAACTTGATTGTCGTCGAATGGATTCGCATCAGGAGCGATCGCTGCACTCTCTTGAGCCGTGGGAACATGCTCGACGACGACTCGTTCCTTCTCAACGGGAACAGAAACTTTTTTGGTTTCGGTTTCCACACGCTTTCCAAGCACAACTTCTCCGGCTTTTTCGCGATGTTTGTCAGCGACTAACCGCTCTTCGTAAAGTTTGACCGACTCTGGGTTGCGATCTACAGTTGCTTCGTGAGGTAGAGGGCGATCGTTCTCATCTCTTATAGCCATAGTTTGAATGCGATCCCAAGCGTCACGAGTTGCATCTTTGGCCTGTCCCCAAGCTAATCCACTGCTTGTACGGTTGGTTTCATAGTGACGCTGAAGCTCTGGCTCAATTTCTTCATAGCTTCTGCCTGTGCTGGCATACTGCCGATACCCTTCATAGCCTGTCCGATACGCGGGTTGATAATCGTCATACGTCCGTCCCGATTCGACATACGGACGTGATGAGTAGTTAGTGCGCCAGTATTCATCTTCAATGGTGGGATTGACTGATTCAGCCGCTTTTTTACCAAATAGCCCACCGCCAATGGCTCCGATCGCTCCACCGACAACAGCACCAATCGGGCCTGCTACGGCTCCACCTACGGCTGCACCGATCGCGCCTGCACCTGCTGCACCGATGCCAGTTCCGACAGGGTGAGCACCAGGTTCTTTCGTAATGGGATCAGGATTACTGTCTGTAGGGTCAAATGGTGGCTTATCTAAAGGACTCTTATTATCGTCTACCACAGGATATCTCCTTGCTACTCTGAGCACACATCACATTAGATGAACCATCACCTTAGCGCTCGAAATTAATTAATCCGTCTTCTACAAGACGTAGTTTTCAGGTATTCCGGAGCGCATAGCTTTAAATCTTGCAACTTTCCCCGTAGGCGATTTTGGGTAGCGCTTAGCGCTGCCCAAAATCGCATCATATGCAGGTGTGCAGTGCGCATCTGCATATGACACAAGGTCTGAGTTGATAAGTCCTAAATACCAGCAATTCTCATTTTGCTTCCGACTGCGGTTTTTGGGCACGACGCGCAGGCAAAATCGGGCTATCGAATTCACGTTAAATACTAAAATCCTACTGAAGATGCAGGATATTGTATCTCTATGAAGATGCGAATTAGATTATCTGAAAGAACAATGGAGAAAACTAGATGGACAACGGATAAGACGAGATCACGGCAGGTTCTGTCAGTTCTGATTTTTGTGACTTGATACTTATAATCGGTCTTCCTTAAAGGGTTGGAGAGATTTATGGCACTTCTGAAATTAAATAATTCTGATCCTCGCTATTATCAATATTTTGGCAACCATGATCTTCGACACTTTACGGTCTACATTAATCAGAATGAGCAGATTGGTAAAGTTATCGATGTTTTAATCGATGATGCCAGTTCTTTTATTTATCTCGTTGTTAATCTATTTGATAAGCAGGTTTTAATTCCTTTGGGGCAAACACAGGTGGTTCCTGAAAGGCAGGGAATTTATTTGACTGGCATTAGTAAAAGTCAGGTAGTTAGTCTACCGCCTTACAACCCAGTGCAATCTGCAACGTCAATGGGTACACCCGCCTCTACTCAGCAAAATACCGTTGCTAGACCGTATCAATCTACAGAAAAAGCTGTTGGCAATACTTACAGCAATTCATCGGTTAGTAATAGTCCTGTGTCTAGCCAAATGGCGTCGGATGAACGGATTGCATCCTCTAGCGTTGCTACACCTGCCAGTTTTGCTCCATCTTCTGAACAACTCGATCGATCGCAACGATCTGATCACCTAGTGTCTCCAGCAGCAGCACAATTTGATCCAGCGGCAACAGAATCTATTGTTAGAGACTTTTTACAAACGGCTCCGTCAGATTTTGATGAAGACACGATTCGTCTCTTACAGGAACGCCTGGTAGTCGATCGCGAGAAACACAAAATTGGTGAAGTCATTGTCCGTAAAGAAGTTGAAACTCGAATGGTAGAAGTTCCTGTTCGGCGTGAAAAGCTAATTGTCGAACAAATCAATCCAGAGCGAAAACAACTGGCTGAAATTGATTTGAGTAGCTTGAAGCAAACATCAGAAAGCAATGTTCAACTGGTTGCGGATAACCAAACGCATAACCAAAGCGATCGCCCGCTTTCTTCCAGATCTGCTTCTGCGGTTAGTGGAGACTTCTCATCGGCAAGAGCCGCTAGCCAATTTCTACAAGCGATCGCCGATCGGCCTGATGCGAATCAAGGAACGATTCACGTTAGCATCGAGACAAGTGATCCCGAATTGCGTGATACCTATCAGCAGTGGCTCACTCGTTATTCTGAAATTCACTAACTTAACAGGAATCGACGAACGCGCCAAAAAGGGGTGCCTCACGCGTCGCGTGGGGCACCCTTTTTTGGCGACCTGCAACCGCCGTTCTAAACCTGCTCATACACATTCCAGTTCTGAATATCGTATTTATTCAGAACGGATGTGGCGCGTTGGATCTCATCTTCTGTTCCGTCAAGGATGACAAGATAGTGACCTCCGTGTAAGCGATCGCCATATACTCGTGCCTGTTCTTCAGGAATTCCTAGATCCGTTAATGCGTTGACCAGATGGTTAGCCGCGATCGCTCCAGCCCCCATTCCGGCAACAGTTGCAACCATCGCTGCTCCAACCGTTCCAGCCGCAATCACAGGTCCTATTCCTGGAATCGCTAAACTCGTCAACCCTACCAGGACACTTGCCATAGCGCTATTGTTAGCGGTATTTGCAACCACAGCAGTTGCTGTCTGCACGTTGGTATCACCGATGCGATCGCTGACTGGAGTATCCCCGACGGGTTCGGTGTGTTTAGCATCTCTCGCCACAATCGAAATATGATCGACCGGGAAATTGGACGCCTTCAACTCTTGAATAGCTTGTTCTGCTTTCTCTGGTTCTGCAAATACTCCAACGGCTCGTTTTTGTTGAGTCACAACCATAATTTCAACCCTTGTATGCATACCTTGGCTATACGGTTGATCCTATCTATTGTTCAAATCACTACAGTCTATCTTTAGAGCCAATTCAAATGATTAATTCTTCTATGTCTATTCCCCATAGACGATAATAAGAGCACTTCTTTAAGCGGCAATTCTGATTAGTGTAAAAAATTTTATAGAACTTCTGATGGATAGCAGCCTATGGACTGGCTTACTACCATGAAGGACGTAAAGCAGCTATACAGCTTCATTTGTTGAGGTAATTCAAGTTTGGTACAGATTAATAGTTTGCCGTCCAAACCCATACAGATTAAATCAATACCCAGAGATACTGAAAAATTTTATGGTTTATTCATAGCGTTTTCAATTATTACAGTATGGGTTGTCAGTCTGATTTTCTTGCTGTCTACTCACATCTCGCATTTTTCAATAGGATTGATTGTGCCTGCCATGGTATGGCAAACGTTTTTATACACAGGGCTATTCATTACGGCTCACGATGCAATGCATGGCGTTGTGTATCAATCTGACCTTAAGCTCAACCATGCTGTAGGGAAGCTCTCGGTATTGCTGTTTGGACTTTTTTCTTATAAACATCTTTTGACCAAACATTGGTTACACCATCGGCACCCTGCCAGTGAATTAGATCCGGATTTTCATGACAATGAACACAAACATCCGCTGATGTGGTATTTCCACTTCATGAAAGGATATTGGAGCTGGAAGCAAATTTTGGGCTTAATAGTGGCCTTTATCGTTATTAGGTTTGGGTTTCACGTTTCCACCGTAAATCTCGTTTTATTTTGGGGGCTTCCTACCATTCTTAGCTCGATTCAGCTATTTTATTTCGGGACGTTTCTTACCCATCGAGAACCGGATGGAGGCTATACCAATCCCCATCGTGCTCAAACCAGTCCGTATTCTGAGTTTTGGTCTTTCATCTCCTGCTATCACTTTGGCTACCATTTGGAGCATCATGAACATCCTGATGTTCCCTGGTGGCAGTTGCCAGCCGTTTACAAAATGCGAACTCACTCATAGCAGCAATTCTCATCTTGAAACCAAGTGCGGTTTTTGCGCGCCCGTCG
>DATNPS010000095.1:0-3278 GCA_036703095.1 Crinalium sp.
TTTTTGGAGAGCCGCGCGGAGCGCGGCTCTCCAAAAAACAACCGTGGTTTACTCAAGAGAGAATCGCTGTAAGATTATGATGGTGGACACGATCGCCCATCATCTATCAAGACAATCAGCTATCAAGACAATCAGCGATCGCCCTGTATGAGTATCACCCTGAAACTATATGCGGAGACATTCAATGGCGATCGCTGGCATGCCAAACCAGCAGAGCTGTATGTTGAAGACATTAGGGGGCATCTTACGGGAGACTCATGGATTGAACCCAGGTCGATTTATAGTGCCAGAGATGATAGCTTGTCAGAAATTCTAGGTCTTTATGTCTCTTGTTGGGAATTGCCTCAAATCACGCCTCAGCCGCGAGGGTTCCCTGACGATATTTCAGATGAATTAATCGATCATTTCGTTCGCAGACACCTTCCCGATTGGTGGAAAGCTCCGCAGGATTGGGTGCTCCTCCGTCAGCGAGCCAGACGGTTGAATTTCTCCCAAAGTTGGCTGTTGCTGAGTGAGCTTCTGAATTTTGATTGGCGAAATCATCAACCGCGTGAATCTGGAGATGCACAGAGGACAGGGATTGAACTTCAGGCTACTCCGGTACGCTATGAATTCTTCAATGATGTTTTACCCTTTCTGCAAACCTTGGGTGCACCTGACCGAGTACGCATCGTTTGCTGGCGGGTCGCATAATCTCGCGCTCGTGGTTTGCGATACATTGGGGGAAGTCGCTCAAATGAATCATCATGCCCTCTTCAGACAAACCACTGGTTTATCCCGTTAGCTCCACGGTAGATCAGGTCGATGACTACCACGGTATTCAGGTAGCTGACCCCTATCGCTGGTTAGAAGATCCGGATTCCGACGAAAGCCGAGCCTGGATTGACGCTCAAAATCAGGTTACGTTTAGCTACCTGAGCAGCATTCCAAAACGGGATGCCCTAAAGCAACGGATTACAGAACTGTGGGATTATGAGAAGTTTGGGACTCCCTTTAAGCGGGGCGATCGCTACTTCTACTTCAAAAATGATGGTTTGCAAAACCAGAATGTTCTCTACACGCTGCCGACTCTGGATTCAGAACCCACCGTTTTGCTAGATCCCAATACGCTGTCGGAAGACGGCACGATCGCCCTCTCTGGATTAGCGATTAGTGAAGATGCGGCACTGATGGCGTATGGCATTTCTGTATCCGGTTCAGATTGGCAGGAATGGAAGGTGCGGAATGTCGAGACGGGCGAAGATTTGCCGGATCACATTCGCTGGGTGAAATTCTCAGGAGCATCCTGGACGCAGGATAATCAGGGATTCTTCTACAGCCGTTATGATGAACCGAATGAGGCAACCAAATTAGAAGACGCTAATTATTTCCAAAAGCTGTTTTATCACCGTTTGGGTACGTCCCAATCGGATGATATTTTGATCTACGAGCGATCGGATCAAAAGGAATGGGGCTTCAACGGTTCAGTGACGGATGATGGCCGCTATTTGTTGATCTATATCTGGTTGGGTACCGATCCTCGCAATTTGTTGTTCGTCAAAGATCTAACAAATCCCGATAGTTCAGTGCTTGAACTGATCAATACGTTTGAAGCAGACTACGGCGTAATTGATAATCAAGACTCTCTGTTTTGGATTCAAACAGATCTCAACGCACCGCGCAAACGAGTGATCGCGATTGACATTAATACGCCCGATCGCCGCAATTGGAAAGAGGTTATTCCGGAAGCCGAAGAGACATTGCAAAGCGTTAGTTTATTTGGCGATCGGTTCATTGCCACCTATCTCAAAGATGCGCATACTCAAGTCAAAATCTTTGATTTAAATGGCTCTTTTGTACGCGAACTGCCACTACCGGGACTCGGTTCTGCTGGTGGATTTGCTGGTAAGCGCGATGCAAAAGAAACTTTTTACAGCTTTACCAGTTTCACGACTCCGCCAACCATTTATCGCTATGACTTAGAGCGTGACGAGAGTACGATCTTCCGGCAACCTCAAATTAAATTTAATCCGGCAGATTACGAAACGCGACAGGTATTTTACGCCAGCAAAGACGGTACGCAAGTGCCGATGTTTATCACGCACAAAAAAGGCTTGGAGCTAAACGGCAACAATCCAACCTATCTGTATGGCTATGGCGGCTTCAATGCATCCATTACCCCATCGTTTTCACCCAGCAATCTGGTGTGGATGGAGTTGGGTGGCGTCTATGCGGTCGCAAATCTGAGAGGCGGCGGCGAATATGGCGAAGCGTGGCACCAGGCCGGAACCAAACTCAACAAGCAAAACGTATTCGATGATTTTATTGCAGCGGCGGAATGGCTGATTGCCAATCGCTATACGTCACCTCAAAAACTGGCGATCGGGGGTGGCAGCAACGGTGGCTTGTTAGTGGGGGCCTGTATGACTCAGCGACCCGACTTATTTGCAGCCGCTTTACCTGCCGTTGGCGTGATGGATATGCTGCGGTTCAACAAATTTACGATTGGTTGGGCTTGGTGTTCTGACTACGGTTCACCTGAAAATCCTGATGAGTTTAAAGCGCTCTACGCCTACTCGCCGCTGCATAACCTCAAACCCGGTACCGCCTATCCCGCCACGCTGATCACAACGGCGGATCATGACGATCGCGTTGTCCCAGCTCACAGCTTCAAATTTGCCGCTGCCCTGCAAGCGACTCATACAGGCGATGCTCCGGTGCTCATCCGAATTGAAACCAAAGCCGGACACGGAGCAGGCAAACCCACGGCGAAGGTGATTGAGGAAGCGAGCGATCGCTGGGCGTTTCTTGTTCAAGTGTTGGGTGTTGGGTAATAAGGTATTGGGTAATGGGTGTGGAAGGCAAGACTTCCCCACCTTCCCCACCTTCCCGATTTCCCCGATCGTTCATGGGAGGGCGATCGCGCTAACGACCCCGTTCACTTGCCGCTAGTAACCTCTCGCACTCAACGAAGAGACTTTATACGGTCGGTGTGCAACGGGATTGTTAGACCGTGCGATTCACCAACTACAAAGCACTACTGACCCCGCCCTGGTTTGCAATCTGCAAAACCTAACGCCTCTGTGTCTAGAAAACTTGCGATCGCCATCTCAATTACTGCTTCGATGGGATATTCAAGCTCAGCAGCACGCTCAAGCAGAGCCGTCCGAATTTGCTCAGGCAATCTCAGACGACGGAATGTCTAGCGCGGGGAATAGCCCGTTTCGCTTGCTCTAAAGTCCTCCACCTGCTGGCTAATACAACGTGAATTCGATAGCCCGGTTTTGCCTGCGCACAGC
>DATNPS010000368.1:0-2869 GCA_036703095.1 Crinalium sp.
GTTGTTTAATTAAAAGTTCTTCGCCTTGAATAATTTGTAAATCCTGACAGCCGCACTCGCACATGCCAAACGGCATTTCTAGCGGAACATCACGTCCGCATCGTTTGCAGCGAGCTAATCCTGGCGTTTCAATAATCTCTAACGTAGCTCCCTCTAATACGGTTCCCTGGCTGCACACATCAAAACAAAACCGAATCGCGTCGGGCATAATGGCGGTGAGCTTGCCCACTTCCAACGTCACACGTTTGACCGGACTGCCGTTGGCGTACTCTGATGCGATCGCCACGATATTTTGGGTAATTCCGAGTTCGTGCATAAGGGCATCCGTTAATAAATGCGAGGCTAACAAATGCGGGGTAGCTGATCGCCAACGAGCATATCGACTACTCGTTCTGTGCCAAAGGAGGTTTTCAGCAAGACAGTCCCCACGGGTGCTTCGATCACTTCACCGATGATGCAGCTTTGGTGTCCGGCAGGATGGGATTGCATGGCAGCGAGGACGGAGTCAGCGTGCGATCGCGGCACTACCACGACCAATTTGCCTTCGTTAGCCAGGTACAGCGGGTCAAGTCCTAACAGTTCACAAACGCCGTTCACTTCTTCCTGGACAGGCAACTTCGCGTCGTGAATCCGAATGCCCACCTGGGAACTGGTGGCAAACTCGTTGAGAACAGTTGCTAAACCACCGCGAGTCGCGTCTCGCATGGCACGAACTTGAGGACACACAGTCACAATGGCATCAACTAATCCATTCAATGGCTGGCAGTCGCTCTGAATGTTGGTGGACAAGGCCAGTTCACCTCGCGCAATCAAAATAGTTGCGCCATGATCGCCCAACGTGCCATTCACCAGCACCACATCCCCCGGTTGAAGCTGCTGTGCCGAGGGCGAGACGGAGGAACGAATGATGCCGATTCCGGCGGTGTTGATAAATAGCTTGTCGGTTGCGCCTCGCGGCACGACTTTGGTGTCTCCCGTGACGATTTGTACACCAGCTGCGATCGCCGCCTGTTTCATCGACTGAGCTACCTGTCGGAGCGTATCGACAGACAATCCTTCTTCCAAAATGACACTACACGTCAGGTAAAGCGGAGTCGCGCCGCTGACGGCTAAGTCGTTGACGGTGCCGTTGATCGCCAGACTGCCAATATCGCCTCCCGGAAAGATCAGCGGATCAATCACATAGGAATCGGTGGTGAAGGCAAGGCGATCGCCCCATTTCATCAAGTCCGCCAGATTAAACCGCGCCTGATCTTCTAAAGAACTCAGCGTCGGATTATCAAAATTATCAACAAAGATCTCTTGAATCAGGTCGCGCATGGCTTTGCCACCGCTGCCGTGCGCCAGGGTAATTTCGCTGTCGCGTATCTTGGCACGTCGCGCAGGTAACTTGGAGTCGGGCGATCGAGCACTGTTGAAGGTTTGAGACATCACATTCATTGGTTTAAACGGGAGTTGCGAGAGAGAGCCGACCATACTTGTAATACGCCGCACAGGCTCCCTCAGAGGACACCATACAGGCTCCAATCGGGTGTTCTGGTGTACACGCCGTACCAAATACTTTGCAGTCCCACGGTTTTTTGATGCCCTTGAGAATGTCTCCACAGGCACAGGCTTTGTGATCGGCAACATGGCGCTGAGGCAGGACGAATTTCGCTTCTGCATCAAACTGAGCGTACTCCGGACGCATCTTTAATCCAGAGTAAGGAATTTCTCCTAAGCCGCGCCACTCAAAGCGATCGCGCATTTGAAACACTCGCTGCATCGCATTCAGTGCTACCGCATTGCCAGACGGTTGCACAAATCGAGCGTACTGATTTTCGACCTCGCACCGGCCATCGGCCAACTGTTGCAGCACCATCCAGATCGCTTGCAGCAAATCTAACGGTTCAAACCCGGATACAACCAGCGGTTTATGATATCGCTGCGCAATCACCTGATACGGCTCAGTGCCAATCACCATGCTGACGTGTCCTGGCCCCACAAACCCATCCAACTGAAGGTCGGGATTGCTGAGTAAGGATTCCAGGGCAGGTACGACTAAGACGTGATTGCAGAACAGGCTAAAGTTTTCCACGCCTTCCGCTTCTGCTTGAAGCACCGTCAACGCTGTACTGGGAGCCGTAGTTTCAAACCCGATCGCAAAAAAGACAACCTGGCGATCGCGATTGGCTTTGGCAAGCTCCAGAGCATCGAGTGGGGAATACACCATGCGAATATCCGCGCCTTTTGCTTTAGCTTGCAAAAGGCTGTGTTTAGAACCGGGCACGCGCATCGTGTCGCCAAAGGTCGTGAAAATAACGTTGGAATGTTCTGCAATGGCGATCGCATCGTCTAACCGTCCTTTAGGCATGATGCAGACCGGACAACCCGGCCCATGAATCATCTCAATCGCAGGTGATATCAACTCTTCCAGTCCATATTTAAAGATCGCGTGGGTATGTCCACCACACACTTCCATGATCTTGATGGGACGCTCTTTCTCGGCTGTTAACGTTTCTCCCAATCGTCTAATTTCTTGTAAAACGCCCTGTACTTTTTGTGGATCGCGATATTCGTTAATATATTTCATTTCAATTCCCTGCTCCACTCACGTTAAGACTCAATTCAATCCGCTCGCTGTCATCTCTTGATGCACGGCTGCCAGTTCTTCTAACAGATGTAATGTTTCTGCGGCTTCTGCGGCATCAATCCGGCTCATGGCAAATCCGACGTGGACTAAAACCCAATCTCCCACACAGGATTCAACGGGATGGTCTTCATCCACAATGCAAGCAATATTCACCTGCCGTTTCACGCCACCAACATCGACGATCGCTAACTTTTGGTCTGCGTTCGTCAGTTCAACAATTTGGCCGGGAATGCCTAA
>DATNPS010000370.1:0-4448 GCA_036703095.1 Crinalium sp.
TCGCATTAATTCCCAGCTAAACCCGTACTCCGATCGACGCCCGAATGAATCGTCGCCGATGCCCCAAATCGTCACTCGATCTATGTCAACCGGAAGCTGGCGGATTGCGTCTGTAAATTTTCCGCCTGCTCAAGCAGCGATTGCTGTTAACTTACAGGCGATCGATCAAGAGATGACGATCATCCACAATATTTTTCTGGTTGTCATTTCGGGAACGTTACTGTTAGTCGCAGGGGGTGCCTGGGGATTATCCGGTAGTGCCCTGAAGCCAATTGACAAATTAACCGTTGCCATTCGTCAGGTTACGGTGGCTGGTCTCGATCAGCAAGTGCCAATTGAAACAACCGATGTCGAATTTATTGAACTGATTCAAGTGTTTAATCAAATGCTGGAGCGGTTGGGGCGCAGTTTCAGGCAAGCTTCACGGTTCAGTGCCGATGCGGCCCATGAGCTTAAAACACCGCTAGCGATTCTGCAAGGCGAGTTAGAAAGGACGTTACAGCAAGCAGAACCCGAATCTGCCATTCAGCAAAGTCTGAGTACATTACTGGATGAAGTGCGTCGTCTCAGCGAAATTGTCCGTAAGTTATTGCTGCTATCACTAGCGGATGCTGGACAGATGAACTTACACAAAGTTCAAATTAATTTATCTGAAATGCTGACCGTTATGGTTGAAGATATGGAGCTAATTGCTCCTCATCTAGACGTGCAATCTAGTATTGAAGATGATTTGTATGTGCAGGGCGATCTCGATTTGTTAACTCAACTTTTACATAATTTACTTAGCAACGCTGTTAAATACAATCGTCCTCATGGCTGGCTTCGGATTGAGGCAAAACATCAGGAAGTTGCGGTATCCATCACGATCGCCAATGCGTCTAACGATATTTCCGATGGCGATCGCGATCGCATTTTTGATCGCTTCTACCGTGGCGATCCGGCTCATACCCGCAAAATAGAAGGCGTAGGACTGGGACTCAGTCTATCTCGCGAAATTGCTCGTGCCCACAACGGTGATTTAACGCTGGATCACACCCCGTCTGGCCAAACAGCATTCACTCTAACTCTCTAACAACGATGCGATTATCTAGAATTAAATTGCTAAACCCTACAAATATTAGAATAGCCAAAGTAGAAAAAAATTGTGCCCCTTGATTTCCATGCCAGTACTCAAATGTTTCTTGATGGTTCACAACAACCGTCATGATCGCTACCCGGATTGTACTCAGCAAGAATGCAGTTGAGGTCGCTAGTATAAGAATCTGTAACCGTTTTATCGTGTTGGCAGAATGGGTCATCAGCAATAGGATCGAAAGTTGAATTAACAGAATCAATACAGGTATTCCAGCGCAGCCATACTGCACTTCAACGGCTCCATGAGGAACTGTAATTTCAACGCCTCGACGAGTTACATCTAGTCCTAGATAATGCAGCAGAAATGTAGCGAACTGGGCGATCGCCGTTTGAATCTGTATCCCTAATCCTTGCTCAATCCAGGTAGAAACGCTTCCCTGCGGTACCATCAGCGTTAATATCAAGAGCAATTCCCGTTTGTACTGAACTAAGCACCATCCTGACGTGAATACCCCTAACGTCAGCGCAATCCATCCGGGTAGTAAGCGAACAAATGCTGAATCGAATGGTGAAAGTGAAACACTTTTGAGCAACAGACATGCGAGTAAAGCAAAACCAATAAAACGTGAAAGGCGATCGCGCTGAACCGATAATCTGTCTCGTTTTTGCCAAATTAAAGAGGCGATCGCCCCCCAAAATAAACCGTTTAAGAGAACCTGATCCGCATGTTTTGTAATCAGCCAGGTTAACGTCAGATGCAGTGCGATGAATCCCAACCCTAAGCCGGCAAGTTGGTTGGGAGAAGACAAAGAGATGTCTCGCCAGTTCATGACTCACCATTCCAAAGTGCAGGGTTTGAGTTGAAAGTACGACAGATGCCTGTAGGGGTCTGACATTGCCAAGCCCCTTCCAAACCTCGAGATAGCTGCCGATTCATGAAACTAACGACGACGAAGCCGCTTGGGAAACTTTGGTATGAACGATTGCAATAATTTCTTGCCTGACACGGGCCGAGTGGGCGCAGCAGGTTCCATCGCATAGGATTGCAGACGACGCGCCCAACGGGTGGTTGACCAGATATATATGAAGGCAAATCCACCGATCAGCGATTCCAGCGTGAGTTTAACCGTATTCTTCAGCAAGTTCTTACGCAGGTTATTGCGAGCTTGAGTGGCCTGAGTTTCAGCCTGCTCTTTCGCGCGATCTAACCCTTCTAAAACTTGAGCTTTCGCTTGAGCTGGAGTGCTGGGTGCATCTGGTAGCTGACCTTTGTTATCGGGAACAGGAACTAAACTCTGCAATTGTTGTGGCGTGGCTTTTTCAAGCTGCTGCCGGGTGGCATCAAGCTGTTGCTTTTGTTGATTAACTTGCGTACTAATTTGTGCGTTATTGTATTGGCTGATTCGAATAGAATCTCCAACCGTTAATGGAATCAATAATAAAAAGATTAGCCCGATCCCTAACGTAGCCCAGGACAGAAAGCGTAGTACATATCGCTCAAACTTAGGACGCGATGTCGTTTCGCCGTAAAACACCAGCATGAATGCTAGCAGGGGAACCGGAATCAATTTAACGAGATCGCCAATCGTCTGATATTCCCACACTGGATTGGTAAATTCGGGTGGCAGCAGAACGTACAGCAGATCGACGGTTGAGAGGCACAGCAACGCGTAACCAATGCTGCGAAAGATGGACGCGGTTTTAGACTGTTTGGCGGAAGCTGCACTCGCTGAGCTTGGGGCAGCATCGGGGGATGAGAATGAGGGTTGAGAGATTGTCATAGGTGCTTTATCATGTGCATCTTTTTGAAGTTTAAGCAAGACATGTTTAAGTTCACGTCTGTTTTAGCGGTTGTGTGGGAACTCTGAAAGTTGAACAGCGACACAAACGCGATCGCAACCACGGTTCACAAACAGTAAAAGTAGCAAGTCTTTGCAGAAACCCTATGTCATTCCATAGATTGACCGTTCTAGGCGCATTTTCGGATGCCAACCGTCCTCCGTATCGCCTTTACCGAATGCAGCGTTTTTTGGCATGGGGGATCGCCGCACTGCTCATGGTGTTTGTGATGTATATTCCAGTGCAACTCATGGCTGCCTCAATCGAAGCTCCTAAACCCCAGGTCATTTTTACGCTAGGAGGCCGAGAAAGCCGAGAGGCGTTTACTGCCGAATTTGCGAAACAGCATCCTGACCTCAATATCTGGATCTCGTCGGGAATGGAGGCTGAAAAGGCCAGACCGTTGTTCCAGGCAGCGGGTATTGATCTGGAACGAGTTCATTTTGATCGACGGGCCAGCGATACCGTTACAAACTTCACAACAATGGCGGATGAATTTCGGCAGCAAAAGATTCATCATGTTTACTTAATTACCTCTGATTTTCACATGCCTCGCGCCAAAGCGATCGCTACCATTGTCTTTGGCAGTCGAGGAATTACCGTTACACCTGTTACAGTACCGTCTTTCACAACTCCCGAATCGAGTGTTCGAATTGTTCGCGATGTGGTGCGATCGCTTTTCTGGATTGTGACAGGTCATACCGGAGCCAGCCTCCGCTATTACACTCCCTTATCTGACTAATATGCGTTTAGATCGCTATAGTTTAGGCTCTTATACTCCTGGTGCACCGCACTGGAAACAGCTTCTCTGGTACTTTTTAGGCTCACCACTCGTTCAAAGTTATTGGCTACCGTTTTCAGCCTTTAAAGTTGGGATTTTGCGATGCTTTGGCGCACATGTGGGTAAACAGGTGCGAATTAAACCGGGCGTTCGCGTGAAATTTCCCTGGCGTTTAACCGTTGGTGATTTTGTTTGGATCGGTGAAGGAGCTTGGTTCGATAACATTGCGCCCATTGTTCTAGAAGATCACGTTTGTATCTCGCAAGATGTGTATCTCTGTACCGGAAATCACAACTGGAGCGATCCAGATTTTCAACTGATTCCGGCTCCGATTTATATCCAGGAGAGTAGTTGGATTGCGGCTCGCTCTACCGTTGGCCCTGGTGTCACCGTGGGCCGGGGTGCTGTTTTGGGATTGGGGAGCGTCACGGGGCGATCGCTAGCGGCTATGACCGTCTATTCAGGTAATCCGGCCCAACCGATTAAAGCGCGAGTCATGCTCGACCCGATTCTCGAAGGAGTGAGATAGATGACGATTACCGTACAAATATCGTCGAGGGTGCTCCCTGCCACGCCGAGCAAAGCCATTAATCCCCGTTCTTGTTAAATAAACATATGAGTTTATCTGTTGGCCCAATTCAAAGCTATATCCCAGGTTCGACCTGGTTTGACTTAACTCAATATTCCGACATCAGCGACCAGCAGCAGGTTTCGGTCAATTTGACCTCCAGCAATTTGTGGTTGGTAGATACCA
>DATNPS010000102.1:0-37291 GCA_036703095.1 Crinalium sp.
CCATTTTGGAAGTTGTTGTGGTTCGGAACGGTCGATCCAGCAATTTCACCTGCATCAATGGGCAAACCATCCAAGGTGGTGACAATGCCCACCTTGTCAGACTGCACCGTATGCACCTTTAGCTTTTCGGGAGCCATTCCCTGCTGGCTAGCATTGGCGGCAGTGATGACCTTAAACAGGGCGGTATTAATGCGATAGGTACCTGCGGTCAGGAAACCCATCTGACGACCTTTTTCGCCCCCATTGGTCAGAAATTTACGGGCATCCTGGAAGTTATCGCAGGGAAGGGTTTTAGCCAAAATTCGTTCTGGTGGAATGGAAGCTCCGTCGTTTGCCACGATCAGGGCAATCTCACCTGCCGGAACAACAATCATCGGCACTTTCTGCACATTAAACTGCCAGGGAAAGAACCCCCAGTGCCATCCCGGAGCCAATGTGTCCGCCTGATATCCGGCTTCTCCATTCAGCGCCACCAAGCGTCCGGGAGGCAAGCGGCCACCAAATTTTTTGATGACAACACCGACTTCCTTTTCACTGATAATCACCAGCCCGGTAATCGAGGAGAAGAAGAGAGCACCTCCTACAATCACCACACCTCCTACAATCAACGGCAGGAAAGAATCCGCCAATCCCATCTGCTGCACCACAGGGGCTTGCACAGATGGTACAGACGGTTGATTGGAAGGCGCAATCGCCAGCGTAGCGGCAGTGCCGGACGTGGGAGATGCAACTTCACTGGCATGTGCAGGTTGCACTACCATCATCGTTCCTGCTGTAAGTGCAGACGCAGCTACAGATGTAACCAAGTGAACCACTTTGCGAGACTGCCGTAGCGATTGCAGTCCAGAAAGCAATTTGTGAATGTTCATAGAAATAAGGCGCTGCCTTATGAGAAATGTGTGATCACCATAACATTTCCGCTTGGACTCATCTCAAATTATTAAGCTATTCCTAATAATTTTACAGAAGCCTAGAGAAATGTAGCATTCACGTTTAACACGTTAGGTGATTGCTCAGTAAATACAGTAGGCAACGGTCTCATTTCGGAAAAAGACCAACCGATTCCGACACTCAAGGAAACCATAATAAACCCCAGCGTTAATCGCAAACTGATGGGCGCAGGCTTCCAGTCTTGCTTCGCGGGTTGGCCTCTGTCTAAACACTGTTCCTGCCATTGTGCGGACTGAGCCGCCCACAGTTTCAGGGAGTTATAAGCATCCAGGGGAGCGTAGGAGTAATCGTTCATCGTGGCGCATCCATATTGGCGATCGCTGACAGTTCATTTATAGAATCTGCAAGCGGGTTTGCCGATACGGAAAAATTAAGGACTTACATCTGTCAAAGTTAAGCCCATTCAGACTGGCAATCCCTAACTTTTCTCCATCGACAGGAGCCGAAACCCATTTTATAAATAGGAGCATCAGCCATTCCAACGTGTCTAGAGAGAGAACAGCCATGCAACTCGTCGTTAATTCCTACCTTGCTCCTATCCTTTGCGGCTACGCAAATACCACCAGCAAGATTCAAATTGTTCGCATTACAAATGTTCCCAACTTCTTTTTTGAACGGACGGTATTTCCAGGACAAAAGATTGTTTTTGAAGCGCTGCCCAGTGCCCAATTAGAAGTTCATACTGGAATGATGGCCAGCGCTATTTTGTCAGATATCGTTGCCTGTGCTGATCTGCAACTTGCAGAGGTCATGGAAGCCCTTGCAGCGTAACATAGAGCAACCGGCAAGACGTAAAAGATAAACAGCAGACGTTAGTGAGATCCAATCAGTAGGAACCCAAGACAAGACAAAGCGCCAACTGCAAACAATAAAGCAATGCCGTAACGAATGGTTTTAGCTGTTTGTTGCTGTATAGCGATCGCTTCTTGATACTCTTGTTTGCAATTTTCCAGCGCATCTTGCAGCACTCGATTTTCTCGCTCCAGGCTGGCCACAAAAAATTGATAATCCTGTGTACTCAAATTTTTGCCCTCTGCCCAGGCTCGTGCTTCTTTCAGGGCTTGTCCTTGCAGCAACTGAGACTCATCTTGATAATTGGAAGCGCCCCAGGCATTAAACAGATTCGCATACGGGCGAAACTGCATCAGTTGACGCTCAACCCATTCCTGATTAAAGATTTTTTGATAAATGCGGTTGTAAGCTTGCAGATATCCCATTTGTTTAACAACCAGTCCCGATAGCAATAGCTCTCGCTGTTCTGGGGAATCATCCACGGGAATTTTACTGCGTACTAAAATCTGCTGATACAGACTCAAAAGACGGCTAGCTCGCTGTTCGTCGATCAGAAGGCGATCGCGAATCGTCCGTAAATGCGGCGGTTCATCTTGCACAACCCAGTTATCAACAATGCAAGTCTGCACCACGTCCGCTACCTGTTCGGCAATTTCTTTGGGCTGAGTCAACAGTTTCCGCATCAGCTTACGAAGCTGAAAGTCAAGTTCCGGAACGCTTCCCGGCTCTTCTACATCTCCCCCATGCTGTTGCACAACCAGTTGACACAGTTTTTGCGTCAAAAACGGCTGTCCTCCAGTCCAGCTCAAAACCTCCTTCAAAACGGCAGATGGATTGTCTAATGTATTCACCAATCCCCGTTCCAAGGGATACACCTCAGACAGACGAAATCCATTAAGCTGAATCGCATGACCAATATTAAACGGAGTCCGCGTTTTGTCTGCAATTAAATCGGAAGGAGTTGCTACACCGAGTAGTGCAAACGTTAGCCGTCTGTGTTCGTAACACGACCGAATGAGCGCAAAAAAATCATCGGTGTCAAACGGTAAATTCAGCGTACTATCAATTTCATCAACAAAGATGACAATCGGTTGCAGGATTAAGTCAGGCAGGACGTTATCGAGAAATTCACCCAAACGCCCCACGGGAGACAGATCCTGACGTTCGGCCAGCCAGGGCCGCAACGAGAACTGATTCGAGACTTGCAAGTTCCGCACCAGCCGCATGATGATATCGGCATACCACTGGTCAGGCGTAATGTTGCGATTCCCAATGCCCGACAGATCAACCGTTGCACACACAATTCCATCCGCTTGCAGCCGTTTCGCCACCTGCACCCGCAAGCTTGACTTCCCCATTTGGCGGCAATTCAACACATAACAAAATTCGCCTGCCTTTAGCGCTTTGTATAGCTCTTCATCGGCCTGCCGCACAACATAGCTAGGGGCATCGGCAGCCAGACGCCCCCCCACTTGATATTGATACGAAGAAGCTGGCTCTTGCATTGGCTGGCTCTTGCATTGATCGGGTTCGCGATCGCTCATCAGCATTGTATAGCAAAGAGTTGATATCGGTTGCGAGCCAGCCATTCTCATTGTGAAACCGCAATCGTTGGCAATGTAAGTTTGCCTGCGGCAAACTTACATTGCCAACGATTCGCATACTGAGAAAGGCTGGTTATGAGCGCACTGAGTTATAGCAAGACGCCGTTAGTGCGGTATGCTTTGGAAAGTAGCATTGCCCCAGTGTGTAAAATAATGCCGGAGATCGATGGGAAACAACTGATACCGTTTGAAGTGGCCTTGAGAGTAGCGGACGAAGCAGTCTTTGCGAAAACCTCAAGACACTTAAAAAACATTGAAGTTGCCGTCTTGCAGGGCGTCTGGCAGGGGTATAAGTATGATGCGATCGCCGCTGAGAATGGCTATACTCCCGAATACATCAAGCACGACGTTGGCCCTACCCTGTGGCAGTTGCTCTCGTCCAGCTTTGGCGAGAAGGTTAGCAAGACCAACCTGATTTCGGTATTGGTTCGTAGAGCGACCGCTGATCCTGAGCCAAACGGTAACACTTCGCCAACCAGCGATCAACCCCTAGACCTGGAATCACCTGCTGGCCTGGTTCCTCTAGACTCCAAATTTTACATCGAACGCCCTCCAATCGAAGCGCACTGCTACGACGAGATCACTCATCCGGGAGCCTTAATTCGGATTAAAGCGCCCAGCCAAATGGGAAAGACATCCCTAATGGTCAGAATTCTGGCCCACGCCAAGCAGCACACCTTCCCTGGCGATGCCAAGGCCGCTACCGTAGCGCTGAGTTTGCAGCAGGCCGACAGCGCTGTATTTGCCGATATGGATCGGTTCCTGCGCTGGTTTTGTGCGGCGATCGCCCGTAAGCTCCAATTATCTCAGCGAGTAGATGATTACTGGAGTGCCACCTTTGGCAGCAAAAGTAACTGCACCGCATATTTTGAAGACTGTGTGCTGTCTGAAATTAATGGCCCACTGGTGATTGCGCTGGATCAGGTGGATGAGGTTTTTCCGCATCCCGAAATTGCCGATGATTTCTTTGCGCTCTTGCGATCGTGGTACGAAGAATCAGCCTATGGCGACAGTGGCAATCCGCTCTGGCAACATCTGCGGCTAGTGATTGTCCACTCTACTGAAGTCTACCTGCCACTGGATATTAATAAGTCACCGTTTAATGTCGGCGTGGCGATCGAGCTGAAAGAATTCACGCCCGATCAGGCAAACACCCTGGCGCAACGCCACGGTCTAACGCTATCCTCCGCTGATCTGTCTGCCCTTATGCAACTGGTTTCGGGTCATCCGTACCTACTGCGGCAGGCATTCTATCATCTCGCCAAGCAGGATTTAACCCTCGCTCAATTGCTTGAAACTGCCGCCACCAATGCCGGGATCTACAGCAACCACCTGCATCGTCATCTTCGCCACTTGCAAGATCATCCACAGCTAGCGATCGCCTTCAATCGAGTCGCTAAAGCCTCTGCTCCCATTGAATTAGAGCAGATACAAGCCTTCAAACTGCACAGCATGGGCTTAGTGTCACTCCAGGGAAACTATGTCGTGCCTAGCTGTGAGTTATATCAGCAGTACTTTAATGTGCATACGGTTGGGGAGTGAGGGTGTTATGCGTTAGGTGTTAGGCGTTAGGGAAAGGCAGAGGAGACAAGGGAGAGATGGGGAAGGTAGGGAAGATAGGGAAGTAAAAACATCTCATACCCGAACTTAGGAGATTTCTGCCAATTAAATTACCCAGGTAGGATGGGCAAAACCTTGCGTGCCCATCGCCACCCATAGCAAGATGGGCACGCAAGGCTTTGCCCATCCTACGAGGATCGGTAATTTCTTTTCGAGAAAACCCTTTAGGATCATGGATAAATTAAAACCAAATTTTTAATTTTGGAAAGTGCGGCAGAGCCGCACTTTCCAAAATTAAGTTTCGGGTTTTATTAAATCCACGATCCTTAGGAGTAGGAGTCAGGAGTCAGGAGTCAGGAGTCACCCATATCCTATACCCAAACCTAAGCCGCTAAAAGCAAGCTCTCGCTTTGATACAGGGCTTCAATCGGATGTAGTAGTGCATTGATGGTAGGGTCACTGGATGTTAAACCTCCAGCCATGTTAATCCGGCAGGTTTTCCACCAGTCAACATCGTGGCTGATTAAGGCGCGCATCAAGTTTGAGTACCGCAAGTCTTCTTTTTGGGCAACAGAACAGGAAATTCGTAAATAAGACACCACTCGCAGTTGAAATGGAATTTCGGTCAAGAGCAGTTTTTTGCGAGCGAATTGCAGTTTTGTAGTAGAACTCATGTGAGGATTCCTGAAATGATAAAGTGAGGAGCCGGACTGCTTGAAAGAATTTTCTGTGGGACGTTACAGAACTGATATATAAACTTATGGATAGGGATATATCGTTTGCTGTACAGTTTGCTGGGTCATGAGCGTAATGCTGTTGGAAATGGTGACAGTTCCCAAGGCAAATGCGATCGCACTCGCAGATAACAAGGCCACTAATACACCGCAGCTAGCAAGGATCAACGCTTTTTCAGACGATTCAGATGCTTCAGGCATAGGATCATTTGCATTCAGCGCATTGTCTCGCATTACAGATGTCCATTCGGCTGAGCTAGCGGTCCATACATCCACGGGGTAATAGGGGTAACGTTCCATAATGGCCTTCGCGTTTGGTGAACTGTCGATAGTTCATTTATAGGATTTGCGCTGGCACTTTTCGATACGGAAAAGTTAAGGAGTTTTTCCCAAAAAGTTAAGGATCACGCGTTTAGACACCGGGTGTTTTGAAAGCACCCGGTGTCTGTTTACAGCACCTTTCCGGCTTTGCTCAGTTCTCGCTTGATTGCCTGAAGCAGATCCGCCTCATGAATGACAGTATTATCTCGCTGTAACGCTTGCAGACAGCAATGCTGCACAACATTCATGATGTCTGCTCCCGTCAATTCATACGTGGTTGACAGCGCAGGCAGGTCTACAGTCTCCGCTAGTTTAAGCTGAGGTGGAAACGCCATTTCCCACAGTTGCAATCGCTCTTTAGGATTCGGCAAGGGAAAATGAATAATGGATTGAAAACGGCGAATGAACGCATCATCAATATTGCTTTTGAAATTAGACGCCAGAATCACCAGCCCATCGTAGTTTTCAACGCGCTGGAGCAGATAACTGACTTCCTGATTCGCATATTTATCGTGCGCATCGCGCACATTCGTGCGTTTTCCAAACAGTGCATCTGCCTCATCAAAAAACAAAATCCAGTCCTTACTTTCAGCACGGGCAAACAAATTGGCTAAATTCTTTTCAGTCTCTCCAATAAATTTTGACACCAGCATCGAGATATCTATCTTGTAGACATCCTTACCTGTATATTTTCCGAGCAGACTGGCGGTGAGCGTCTTACCCGTACCGGGAGGGCCATGAAACAAAACACGATAGCCCAGCTTCAACTTTCGCTTCATCCCCCACTCGTAGAGAATCGTTGGGCCATGCGTGATCCAGGCTTCCAGATCACGGATTTGCTGTAGCGTTTGCGCATTCAACACCAAGTCACTCCATTCCATCTCCGTCGTAATGCGCTGAGCTGGAAAGCGCAGGCTGAAATGTGGACGAGAAAAGTGTCCCTGCGTAAAGAGATCAACATAGTCCTGATCGATGATCAGTTTACCGCTCATCAACGGTTCACCCTCAGGTGGCGGATCAAGGTAGAGAATGTGCTCGCGGGCAAACACATGATCTTCGCTGAAGAGGTGTTGCAGATGGAGGCGGTCGCCAAACTCATTGCCTCCCAGCATAAACAACACCGTCTCCCCCGTCGGCAAAAAACCCCGATGTGATTTCCCACGCCAGCCACCAATTTGCGGATAGTCACCTGCTTGAGGCAATTGCGCTGTAATCGTTTGATCAAAAAAGTCAGGTTGCAAATGAGGCGCGAGAGCAATCAAGAGCGTGAGTTGCTCAATCAGACTAAACTGACGCTGATGAACGAACCGACTGAAGGGTGCATCTCCCGCAAGCCAGTCAGCAGGGGGACTGGGCATTGCGGCTTTAAGTTGGGCAGCCTCTCCAAAGTACGTTGAAATGCGCCAGTGAATTACGTCAGCCAGGTAGGCGATCGCAGTTTCCAGAATTTGAACATTAGTCGATAAAAGAGGATGCTTCACGTTACAGCGGATTGATTATTGGCCTTCTGTCCCATCACCGTGGCTTCCCGCTCCAACCCCGGATCATCATTCACACCAATTCCTTTGGTTTGCAGAGTCGGTTCCACCCGACCTTGCTTTTGTTGCACCACATGCCAGACTTCGTGTGGCAAATGCTGTTCCTGACCGGGAGCAAGATAAATGTCGGTACCCTGCGTATACGCTAACGCGTTCATTGCGGCTGGTTTCGAAGAATTGTAGTGCACTTTGACCTCATCCATCGCAACGCCAGAAAGGGCTTCAATCCCAGCTTTGAGGCGATCGGGCAACCCTTTAATCTGCTCTTGTTCTCCCTCAGCGTGGCTGGTATGAGCAGTCGCTCTAGATTTAAGATGCTTTTTTTCTTTAGGAGTTGCTTGTTTCTGAACAGGGGGTTCTTCTTCTTGCTTAGCTTGCTTTTGAACAGGTTTTTCCTCTTCTGGCTTAACTTGCTTTTGAACAGGTTTTTCTTCTTCTGATTTAGCCTGTTTCTGAGCAGGGGGTTCTTCTTCCTGCTTAGCTTGCTTTTGAACAGGTTTTTCCTCTTCTTTCGCTTGCTTTTGAGCTGGCTTTTCGTCTTCTGGTTTGCTCTGCTTTTGAACGGGTGGTTCTTCTTCCTTTTTTGCTTGCTTTTGCATCGGCTTGTCTTCATCTGCCTTTGCAGGTGTTGCCCCTTCCTGACGTTGAACTACAGGTAGAGATGCAGAGCTACCACGCTCACCCGTTTGACGGGAAGGGTTGAAAAACGCTGGAGCGCTATGCGCTTTGTCAAAGAAAAGCCCTTGAACGTCTGGAGAGGAAGGCGCTTTGCGGCGATAGCGAGTACGAAAGGCCATTGTTGAATTACCTCTAACAGTCCTGCTTGATCTTTTATTTTATGAGGCGATTTTGAGAGGCGATCGCAATGTTAACAAAAAGGTACTCGGGTTTTCATTAACAAAAGCAATTCCTCAAGCACTCGCTTACATGCTGGCATCTCCAAATCCAGATCGATCTCTGGTTAAAGCGGTATTGAATGGTAGTGAGTTTTCGTTTATCAAGTTAATCTCGGCTGATGTTTCCCAATATGCATTATCAGATGCGTTATCGCTGTTGAATCGTCGCAATGATTTATATCCTGCCTTGCGGATTCTCAAACGGTTCGCTACTTTGATGGCGATCGCGCTGTAATACTAACAACCTCTTCCACTTCAAGCGATCGCCTTTTCCGTCTCACAGCGATCGCACTATTAAACCCATCTTGTCACTATCAGAAATTCTGCATGGTACAATAAGTTGTACATGCTTGAGGGCGATCGATGGAAATTGTCAGTGCTAGTAAGGCTAGAGCCAATTTGTTTAGCTTAGTAGAGGATGTTAATAAAGACCATCTCCCACGAGTAATTACCAGTAAAAAAGGAGATGCCGTTTTGTTAGCTAAGGACGATTGGGACAGTTTACAAGAAACTCTTTATTTGCAATCTATCCCTGGTTTGGTGGAATCAATTAGAGAAGATGAACAGGCTGATGATTGGGTGTCAGAACAGGATTTTTTGCAGGCTTTAAATGGAATGGAAGATTGAATTTAGTCGCACTGCTGTCAAAGACGCCAAAAAGTTAAAATCCGCTAATTTGGAAGCCAACGTGAGGGAATTACTGGAAGTTCTTAAGTCGATCCCTGTCTAGGTGTTAAACCTGGTTCAGAGAGAAATTAATTCTTCGTCATCGTGATTCTTCCTCCGAGGATTGGCGCTAAGGTTGAGCCATAGCGTTGTCGGGAGAAGCTTGAGCGATGTTGAGCAGTATCTTTGATGCCTTTGTCAAGGAAAGCCCGGTCAGTGTGATGATGCGGGGTGTGATGGAATACGTGTTGCGTCCCCAACGCATCAACGAAATCTTTGAGTCCCACGCCAAAGCACAGTACACTCGCGAACTCCTGTTTTCGAGTTTAGTCGATTTGCTCAGCTTGGTGGTGTGTGGGATTCATCCATCCGTGAGTGCTGCCTACAAAGCCAAAGCAGAATCACTCAATGTCAGTCGAGGAGCGCTTTACCAAAAGCTCAATGGTGTAGAATGCGAAGTCAGTGCGGCACTGGTGCGAGAAACGGCAAGTGAGTTAACCGCTTTAGTTGAGCAAATGGGTGGACAACACCCACCCTTGCTGGAAGGATATCAGGTGCGGATTTTGGATGGCAATGCCCTGGCAGCAACAGAGCACCGTTTGAAGGTTTTACGATCCGTTGGGGCGGCACCGTTACCTGGGAAATCACTGGTGGTTCTAGACCCACAATTGCGCTTAGCGGTCGATGTATTTCCATGTGAGGATGGACATGCCCAGGAACGACGATTGTTTGACCAGGTGTTAGATCACGTCGAAGCAGGTCAGTTGTGGATTGCAGACCGCAATATGTGTACACTTGACTTTTTGAGTGGCATTAACAGACGACAATCAACCTTTGTGATTCGAGAACACCAGAACCTGCCATGGCGAGCTTTGTGTGAGCCGAACTGGGTTGCAACAGTGGAAGCAGGAGAAGTGTGGGAACAAGCAATTGAGTTGCGGCATTTGGAATTGGTTTTGCCGCTACGGCGGATTATCCTACGCTTATCCAAACCAACCCGTCACGGTGACAAAGAGATTGTTATTTTGACGAACTTGTCCGTTGCAGTTGCCAGTGCCACGGTCGTCAGCCAACTGTATCGAGAACGGTGGCAAGTGGAAGGGTTATTCTTGACGATAACCACCAATTTTGAGGGTGAAATCAAAACCTTAGCCTATCCGAAAGCGGCGCTGTTTAGCTTTGCTTTAGCGCTAGTGACGTACAACATATTGGCGACTCTCAGAGCAGCTTTAGGGAGTGTTCATGGAGTCGAGAAGGTGTCGGCAGCATTATCTGACTTCTATGTAGTGGATGAAATCCAAGGGACGTATCGTGGCATGATGATTGCCATTCCCCAGGACGCTTGGCAGGGGTTGAGCAACCTGTCTATAGCAGAGTTGGCAGTACTGCTTCAACAGTTAGCCGCACAGGTAAACTTGAAGCGATTTCTCAAACACCCCAGGAAACCGAAAACGCCAAAAATACCACCCTCTAAAGACCCGAAACATCCCCATGTTTCAACAGCAAAACTTTTATCTCCTGACTAAATAACACCTAGACAGGGATCGCTTCTAGACTACTACTGAGCGTATGGTGGATGACGGCCCTGACATCTTTGCGATTGATGCCCATGCCAAAGGCACAGGTGGCGGTAATGATGTTTAAACTGCCTTGCTTGAATTCTTGCAGAATGACGGCTTTTTGCTCTTTGTCAATTTTCCCGTGATAGTGTTTCGCTTCCAGTCCTTCTTGCTCTAACAAAGCCGCTAACCGTTCAGCATCTTTGCGAGTGGTTGTGTAAACCAGAGCGCACCCTCCCTGGTCTAGGGCATTTCTGACGGCTTCAAAAATAGGTTTATTTTTATCGTCAGAGGCTGGAATTACTTGATAATCCAGGTTATTCCGACTCATATTGCTGGCTGGCATGAGTTGAGGTTTCAAGCCATGCTCAGTAAATAACTCGCAAATGTCTTGTTGAACTTTAACGGTTGCGGTTGCAGTCAGGAGCGCAAGACGAGGGAGCGATCGCCCCTGTTCTGTGTAAAGCTCTTTAATGAATTTGGGAACGTAACGGTAATCGGGGCGGAAGTCATGTCCCCATTGAGTAATACAGTGAGCTTCATCAATGACCCAGAGAACAGGCGGGCGTTCTTTCAGAAGAGTACGAATGCTGAGGGAGCGAAGCTGTTCGGGGCTGATGTAGAGTAAGCCTTTTTGCCCGTTGCGTAATTCTTCGAGCCGTTGGGAACGCTCTGGGGCAGGCAAGTTGCTATTGATGAAGGTAGAAAAGCTCAACCCTGCGGATTCCAGATCAGCGACTTGATCTTCCATCAAGGCTTGGAGGGGTGAAATACAGACGGTTAGCCCCCATTGCTGTCGGTAATACATGAGGGCAGGCAGTTGATAGCAAAGGGATTTGCCTCCGCCTGTCGGCATGAGAATCAGAGGATTTTTCCCTGAAATAATGGCTTGAACGGCTTCTTCTTGTGGGGGGCGAAAGCATTCAATGCCAAATTCTTTGAGATAGGGCTGATAGGTAAATCCTTCTGGGGTGATGGGCAGCAGCGCATTTAATACGGCTTGAAAGTCGGGAAGATGGTTGAGCCAAATTGAGGGAGCTTGGCTAGTTTGGGTGGAGTGTCGCTCGTGATTCCAGGCAAGTAAGGCTGCAAGCGTGAATCGGTGCTCAAAACTAAAACTGGCTACACCTGATGGAGCGGGTTGCCATAACTGCATGAGATAGCCCTGATCCATTCCAGAGGTGGCTGTCTGGGGCAGATCGGAGCAATTAGGGGGAACTGTTACTTGCCAATCAAGGTTCTGAAAGAGTTGTTGATAGGCGCGATCGCTGGATTCGTTGCCGCAGGTCAGTAACCAAACATAAGCCTGCCGCAGAGACTCAGGTTTCCGTAAGAGGGTTTGAAGAATGCGTTCTAGTAGGAAACGGGTCGCTCTAGCATCTTCAAGGGGATCGTTGCTGGCGTAATCGCTTAACTTGTAGTCTTTTTGCAGCTTATGGGAAGGTTCCAGGGGAAAGGCAAGAACGGATAGCTCTAGGGTATCGAGCAGGAGCAGATCGCTGAGTTCAGACCATTGACAAATTAGATAACGGCGATCGAAACGGCGAATGTTATGACCACAGAGAAGCCCACCTGTTTGTTGAAGATGAACGAGCTGTTGTTGAATTTCGATCGCCCGATCCGATTGAACTTTGAGAGCATGGGTTGGGGATAGGAGTCCAAAGCAATGAATTTGCTCTTCAGCATTCACTTCTAAATCTAAATAACTGTAGGTATCTAAAGTACCATTCAGGTTGGAGTCCATAGCTTTAGCTTTTTCTCTCAGTCTGCATAATCTTGCAGTACCTGTTTGACGATCGCTCGATATTGAGTTTTGCTCATGGTGTTAACTCGCTGAGTACCAAAATTCGCAGTTCACTAACGCGCTTTAGGGCTGTGTCATTGGTTAAAAATGCCTGACAACCTGCGCTCCTCGCCGTTGCTATTTGTAGGGCATCGGGGAGTTTTAGGTTATACTGCACCCGTAGTTCTGCGGCTTGCTGACCGATTTCTGCTGTAATGGGTGAGAAGAAGGTATTTGCTCCAGCGGTGATCACCTCCATAAAGTCTTGTTTTAACTGGGTCAGTCCCTGTCGATGTGGGACTACCAAACATTCAGCTAATGTTACCGGGGAGGTAACGGCGGTAAAATCTCCTGCCTTTAACCGTTGAAAAACTGGGCGAGCGATCGCAAAATAGGCGGAGTTTTGCTCAACGTAATAAATGATTGGAGCGGTGTCTAAAAAACATCGATCGACTCCGTTGAAGGCATCTTCGAGATTCATCATTCGGCTCTCAACGACTGTTCTCGATCGTCCCATTCATCGCGCTGGCGGTTGACCCAGGCTTGGGCATCTTCGCCACCCAATAAATTAGGGGCAATCCCTTCCAGATCTTGCCAGGATCGGCTGGGCTTGGATGTAACTACAGCACGGGTTTGGATTTGGGTCATTAAGTGACCTATCACCTGCATTTGTTCTTCTGGGGTTAGTTGGTCAACCTGATTCAGGATTTGCTGAAGTAATGAACTCATAGTCCTCCGAGGGTGCGATCGCATCAATGGGTAATTATAGTTTGTGTTCAAAAAAAGCCCAGGCAGTGCGGTAGTCACTCACCCGATCGCACTTCTCAAAGGGAGCTTGATAAACGATCGCACGCTGAATGGGACCACCGGGTTGGGTGTCGTCGGTGATGGTGACTTCAACGGTGCCTTCGGTCATGTCTTTTATGTCTTCCCAGCCGATAATGTTTTGTTTGGCGTTGCCTTTGCGAGGTAGCCCAACGCCGACGAGACCTTTGCTGGTGGTGAAGACGATGCGCCCGTTTTGGTCGTAGTAGGTTTCGCGTTCGTATTGCTGCATGACGGGGAACTGAACGCGATAGATGGTGATCAGTTCATCGAGGGTTAGCTCCAGTGCCATTGCGGTGAGTACGTCAATTTCGACGAGGGCTTGGCGGCGGGCGTAGTCGGTGCGAAGGGCACAGTTGCGCTGCCATTGGGGGGTGAGGTTGCGGAAGAAGTGGGGGTCGAGGTGCGGATCGTTGGGTTTGCTCCAGGTGTCTTGTTGGAAGGTGGCGTTCCAGCAGTCTGACCAGAGATCGGCGTAGTGAGTGGTAAGGCAGTTTAGGGCGATCGCACGAATTAGCAAACTTGCTTTTAACTGACCACTTACTTTAGGAATCGGAAGCTGTTTAGCTAAATCATTGCGGAAATCGCTTTTCCCAGTTGTTTTGATAAAGAAGTCATACGGGATTGACGACCAGAGCGCATTTAACAGAGGTACTAAATTTATGTCCTCAAACGTTAGGCTAAAAACGCCATCAACGTGAGCTACGTTACGAGAAGCGATCGCCGGAATCAATGTTCGTTCGCCAGACTGGCTTAGCTGACGACGACAAACTAATCGATAAAATTCCGTGACGGGGAGGCGATCGCCCCAAAACACTTTAGGGGTTCGGTCACGATAAGTGATCGCATCACAATCAGGAACATAGTTAGTGCGGGGAAGGTAATCATCAGGAATTGAGTTGAGATCAAGGGCATCATATTCACTATTATGTTTGCAAATATTTCTGGGTGTTTTATTAAAAGGAGTACTTACATGAAAATGAGGACCAGAGAGAATTAAAGAGGAAGATAAATTAGAAAACTGAGTATCTCGTCTAATTGTGTGTTCCTTCTTCACAGCATTTGTCTCATCAAACATTACTGTTGCGTAGTAAGATTCCTGGAGATTTCCAAGCCGTTGATTTTGTTCAGCAAACTTCTCTAAAACACTAACAAGATTTTGAGTGTGTAGTGCTGGCAGCCTTGCTTCTATAGCAGGTGTCTCTTGGCTGTCGTAAAGCTTTGAAAATAATCTAAGAGTTTCCAAGTCAACACTAATTATTCTTTCAGGATGTCCTTTGATTTCCCATGAGTCATTATCATCTTTAATGCCGGGCACTATGGCACTTGCAGGAAAATCGATGCATTCAGATATAGTTTTGGGTGTAAAGAGATTGGCAATATGAATGAATCGAATTTCCGATTCTCTAGAGCTGAATATTTTATATATATTGATACTAAATTTTATTTTATGAAAAATCTCAGCAAAAAGAAGTAGCTCGTTATTAAATTGAAAATGTATTTTTAGATATTGATATAGAGTCGATCGTAGTCTGCCTCCGTTTGGATCGTCATAAACACCCTCAGGATGTAGAAATCCAGATACACCACTCGATCGACTAAACATCCAAGCTTGTGGTAAGAAGCATTTAAACGAATTAGTTTGAACCCCCTTTAAGAGTGGATAATTTTGTAGCGCATTTAAAAAATTCTGCGTTCCTTCCGCGTCCTCATACTCCAGTAAATATAGTTGTCGCAGTCGGGGGTTTCCCTCAAATGCTTGCTCCCGCTTCTCTGCCAGTGCACTGGCTGACAAATTGCGTAAAATAACCAATGGGTCAGCATCGCCCAACACACCGCTCTCGCTCCACTCAACTTTAATCCACGGTGGATTTCCCACCATTAAATCAAATCCACCTCGCTGCAAGAAAATATCGGCAAACTCCAATTCCCAATGGAAAAACCAATGCTGTTCGGCAATCTGTTCCACCACTTGCAAACGAGGATAAAACAGTTTTAGCTTCTTCAAATCCACATAACCCCAGGTGCTCAAAAATAGCTTGCCCTGGGTCTGCTCTTGGGTTTCTGGGAAAAGCTGCATCTGCTGTTCCGCCGGAGCCAACATCTCCGTTTCACCCAAAATTGCCCCAATTTCCTGCAAAAACTCCTCACGGCTAGGCAACTGATCTACATCGGCAATCCGCCAAAACCACAGAGCGCACCAATAATCCATCACCAGTTTCAACCGTCGATAGGCACTGGCATTGGCAACCCCTTCCGACAGCTTCTCTTGCAGATAAATTTTGTCCTTCATCTCCAGCGTGGTTAGACCTCGGAGGTCTTCAAGACCTCCGAGGTCTGAAGCCCCTTGCCCCCACACCGTTAACGGATCAGTTGTGCGATCGCGAATCTTCGCCAACTCTTTCGCATACGATTCCCACAGTTCATGAATTCGCTGACTCAGCCGGACTGCATAATCTGCCTGTTCTGCCGTCAGTTCCGTTTTAGCAAACTGCTTTTGCCACTCATTGATCTGGGCGATCGCTGCTGGCTCCATTGCCTTCACCACCTTATCGGTGTAGTTTGCCATCCCCGAATCACCCAGCAAAAAGTGAAAGATGGCATCCGCAGGTAAGGCTTGCCCCAACGGAATCCGTTCTGGTTCCTGCTCAAAATGTTTCGCGACACCCTTTTTCAGTCCCGTCACCTGCTTGCGTCGGTAAACCTGCCGCCGCGCCCCAATCAGCGAATTGCCACAGTTCAACTGCAACCCAAACCAGGGTACAAACACCTCACCCTCGATCGTGCGCGTCCAGGTTTGCCCCCGGTCATCGGTTTCTGTAATGGTCTGGCGATCGCGGTAGATGCAGTTCAGCCAGAGGGAAACTTCGGCAAGCTCCATTGCGATCGGGTTCTTGTCGATGCCAAATACATTGCGATCCGCCAGCAGCATTTTCACCTTTTGCTTCTCGATGGTGATGCGATCGTGGGGAATGCGTTCATTCAGTTCATCTTGCTTGCGCTCCAGATAGGCTTCGGCAAGCTGATCCACTACCTCATTCAAAAACGCCGCACTGCCCATTGCAGGCTCACACACCGTCAGCGTCAAAATGTCGTCAGCGGTTTTATCTTGCAGTAACTCCTTCAGCGCATACTTCACTAAACACTGCGTCAACGATTGCGGCGTATAGTAGCTGGCACTCTTTTGGCGATCGCGTCCCGCCAATCGAAAGATAAACTTACCCTTTTCGTGCAAACGCGGCTTCTTCGTTTGCGGATCGATCACCCACTCCTCTGGCTTAAACTCATCCAGGCGATCGGCAGGCACAAAATATCCCACATCCAGATCCGATCTCTCTTCCCCCGCAGGCTTCACCTCATACAGGTCTTCTTCTGCCAGAAACGCCGATAGACTCAGCAACCCCTCATACACTTCGCCCAACTGGTTCACCCCTAGCTGGGCATAGCTGATCCGTCCCCGTCGCTGCTTCCCTTTTGCCCGTGACAGCGACATTAACTCCAGAATTTGCCGCATCACCCCATTGCGAAACTTGACCCCATTCAGCATCTTGGTGCGATCGGGGTCAAACAAATGGCTTTTCAACGCAGGCAACCGGAACGTATTGTGAACCACTTCCTCCTGTGTACTCTGGAGGTCAAGCTGCTCAAAGTTCTGCACCGGATATCCTTCCCACAGCAGCTTAAACAACCGCCGAATCGACGCATCGATGAAATAGCCTTCCTCATCTTCACTGGTCAGCAATTCTGTCTGCTCCAGATCCCGCAACGTCTCTAGGCTGTACCCTTCCCGGTACACATCAGAACCCATCGGCACATAGCCCAACTCCGGTCGTGCCTCGATGTAAAACACAAATAGCAGCCGATACACCCAGCGCAAACATTCCTGCTTCAGTTGCTCCGGGTCAATCTCCCGTTCTCCCCGCTCCTGCTGTGTCTCCGTAGAAAATATCCGCCGCTTGCTCACCGTGCGCCGATAATGCAGCACCTCATTGCCTAAAATCTCGATCGCCTGTCGCAGGGCAAACTTCAGGTCTTCTGAAACGCTGTAGGTATGGCGATGGCTGTTTTCATCCAACTCATCCAGCAGGGCACTGCCTTCCGTCGGGCAAGTATGCTCCCGATGTAACAGGGTTGCCGCTGCCAGCAAGGAATCCGCATCTCGTTCGTTCAACAGTTCCGCCCAATCAAACCGCAGGAGCCGCGAAGCGTTCCACTTATGGCGATCGATCAGCACCATCTGGTCAATGCTAATCAGCAGTACCCAGCGAGGCGGTTCATTCTGGGCAAAGATCTGATCCGTCAACAAATCTTCCAGACTAATATCCTGTAACCGCTCCCCCTCCATCTCCGGCAAGTCCTGATACTGTCCTGCCTCCAGCATCAACGACAAAACATCCATCGGTTCAGCCGACAGATTAAATCCCTCGATCACCCATAGCTGGGGCATTCCATTGCTACGTTTAACTTCCGCAGCGATCGGTAACAGGCTGTCATCATCCAACACCTGAAGCTGGGGATGCCACTCGTAACCCAAAATCTCCAGCACTCGCCGGAAAAACTCCCGTTGCAGCGATCGCTGTTCCGCTTCATCCCGAACTCGCTGCCGCTCCCGTAGTTTGAAGTAATCCTGCCGTAAACTACCCAACTGGCGATCGGGCGTTTGCTCTTCCGTCTGCTCCTTCCACCGCTGCGCCACACCTTTGAGGTCTTCCTTCAGGATCGCATCCAGGTAGTAGGCGGAATAGAACTCATTTTCGTTCGCGATTCCAGTCAGCGGCATTACCCATTCCTCCTGAAGACAGCAACCAGTTTGATATAGGGATCAGGCTCGGTCGTCATGGATAACTCTACCCAGTCCCGATAGTCCTTAAAAATCTTCTCAATGTAACTCAACTCACCCTGGCGGCGTTGCTGCTTGATCGTCTCAGGGCGTTTATCCTCCGCAAACCGCAGCTCTAACTGCTCCAGATGGTTTCCCCGCAGTCGTTCTAACCGTTCCTGCTGTTCCTTCAGCTTGGGTGCCAGGGTTGCCTCAAAGGTTTTGCGTTCTGCCTGTAAGTAAGCCAGAGCTTTGGCGATCGCCTCCTTTCTCAGGGGCAACAGATCCGCCACCTCTGCCGCTCCAGGGTTAGGGATGGGACGTTGCCCTAATGCAGTCCGTTGAACGGTGTCTGTAAACGGTTCAATCCGCTTAAATTTCCCTGCTTCAAAGACTGCCGATACCCAGCGGTTGATCACCGGCGACCCACGACGGTTGGGGAAGCTGCCAAACAGCACAAACGCGACCTCCTGTTTCGCCATGCCCTCGTTCAGTAGCAAAACGGGAGCTTGATGCCGCCCAAATCGGAACAAGCAGCGATCGGTCAGCCACTCCACCAGTGGGTGCAAATCCCACAGATATTGCTTCTCCGTCCAGGTTGCTTCCTGCCGCCGCGCCTCTTCCATTGCTTTCATCATTTCTACGGGGCGATCAGTCAAGTGCATCAACCCGGTTGAACGAATTTCACGCGGCAGCCGTTCATACCGTCGCTCCAGTTCCGCAGGAAGCTGAAGTTCGATAAAGCGATCGGCTTCATTGATGTTGAGGTTAGGTGGAAGTGATTCGAGGGACTGAAGCGCCGCGACGGCGTATTTGTAAGTGGAAGGGAATAGGCTGAGTAGGGTTCCAGGCTCGGTCGTTTCCACGTCGGGAGAACTTTCCTCAATCGCCTCCTCACTTTCAAACCAATCAAAGATATTGAAATCACCCCCACTGGCAGCATTTTGATCCAGTTGTTGCGAAAAATCTGCTGCTGATACCCCCGATTCAACGGCTTTTGCCGTTACTTCCTCCTCAGCCTCTGCCTCAAACACGCCCATAAACACAGATGGGTCACCAATGTTTTTAATCGCTTGCTCGTCCTTATCTAAAAGCACTTTGACGATTCGTTCTACCTCATCCATTCGCTCTAACTGGGAACGAGTAAGCAGATAGCGGATCTCTGGTTGACGAGTTTGCCCGTAGCGATCGATCCGTCCATTACGCTGCTGCAACGTCATTAGCGACCAGGGAATATCAAAGTGAATTAGCTTATGGCTGAGATAGTGCAGGTTCAGACCTTCTGATGCCACCTCTGTTGCCAGCAAAACTCGGATCTTCGAGTTCTCCTGCCCAAACTCCTCCACAATTCGAGTTTGCTCGATATCCGGCAGTCCGCCATCTAGGACGGCGATCGCCTCTGGCTTCAGCTTCAAGTCATCTGCCAACTGCAATTTCAAAAATCGCAGAGTCTCTAACCGACCTGTAAATAGAACGAGCCGATCCTTCGGATCACGTCCCGTCCAACCAAAATCTTTCTGAATCAGCTTGAGGAGCCGCTGGTACTTAGAAAAATCCTCGACCTGCACCTGCTGCAATGCCTGCTGGAGGGTTTCCAGTTCTGCCACATCTGGAGAATCAGCCTCCTGCTTCTTCAACCGATTCAGCCGATTCGTAACCGTCTCTAAGCACGCCGCTGGGCTAGAAAGCATTGCCTTTAACAGAGTTGTTTTGAATAACTGCCCTGCTTTCCGGTGGTTATCGATACTAGTCAACTTCAACTCGTTGAGAATTTCAAAGACTTGCTCTTCCGCAGTGGATGCCTGTGCCTCAACGGATTCAACATTTCGTTCTGGCACATTCTGCCTCAAATCCTGAAGCACGTCCTTCTTAAACCTACGAACGTACAGATCCCGGATATCGTCTTTCGTGTAATTGTCAGGATTGGCGATCGCCGTCGGGTCAAGCATGTTCATCAAGCTTGCAAAGCTACCCGGACGACCATCATGAGGAGTTGCAGACAGCAAAATCAGTGTATCCGAACGAGTCGAGAGCCGCTCTGCTAATTTTGCCCGTTGGGATGCTCCCTGCCCCTTGCCCCGTCGTGCGACGTTGTGCGCCTCGTCAATCACGATAATGTCCCAATACGCCTGCTCCAGATAACTGCGGTATTCCCGATCTTGCTTCAGCGTATCGATGGAGATGATCGTGCGATCGTAGTAATGGAAAGGGTTGTGATTTCCAGGAATCCGAGTCCGAATCCGTTGAAGTTGAACGGAATCCAGTCGTACCAGCGGAATCGTAAACCGTAGCCAGAACTCCTTCTGGAACTGCACCATCATAGATTTAGTCGTGACGACCAGGATGCGCCGCCCCCGTCCCCGTCGCATCAATTCCGTTACCAGAATGCCGCACTCTAGCGTTTTGCCCAAACCCACCGCATCGGCAATCAAGATTCGTTGCCTGGGCATTTGCAGAGCTTTCCGGGCAGGTAAGAGCTGATAGCCCATGACATCCATCGCTGCCTGGTGTCCCTGATAAATGCGATCGTCATCCGGCACCGTCTGCCGTAGTTGAGATTCTATGAACAAAAGGCTGTTTAGATAACCAGAAGATGTATCCGTAATGAGTTCCGTCTCCTCAGGGCGCAGAACTTGCAGATCATCCTCCAGTTGCTCAATAAATCGGGCAGTTCGTCCTCGAATGAACTCTGAAACCCCCACTGCCTCAATGACTCGTCCCCCATCTGACGACTGAGCCGTAGACTTAACTAGCCATTCTGCATCTCGACACAAAATGCGGGCACCAGGGGCGATCGTTTCTAACATAGGGTCAACTAGGAGGGCTCCACTCTTTTATTTACTCCACGCAAGGCTAACTCAACAGCCAGTTTTTTCGCTTTTCGAGGCTAGTATTCCCCATATCGTGGCACTCTTATTCCCCAACCGTCACCTCCTAGCCAAGCTATGCAGGGTTAAGCCTATCTGCTCGGTTCATTAAGTATTGTCTCTAGCAATAGTTCTGTGCTTCCTGTTGCCTGACGGTCAATCAATGCTTGAAGCATGGATAGTTGCTGCCCCAACTCGGTGACTACCTCCCGTCGTTGGATCCTTGCTGTCCAATCGCGGTGTTTTTCGCTCCCTGCCTTGCCCAGATGCTGATTTTTATACGCAGGATTTTTACTGCTGAGCTTGTAGTAAGTATGCTCCCCTTTGGGAGCGGGGCTGATCCAGACATTAGGTGGAGCCACACTGCCAGAGTTGCGGATGGCTTGGATGAGTTGAAGAAGGCGATCGTGCTCTGCTTCCAGATGAGGGCTGACCATTTTGTTCTGTCGATTTGTCGTTAGATCGACAGAATTATAGATTCAGTTACTTTGGCGATCGCCAATTTTGGCTCTAGCTCTCCAAAGATAGTTCTGTCGATAACAACCTAAATCGACAGAAGTTTCCTGCTGCTTACCCGGCACCCACTGAGCGATAAGTTTTCCTGAAGTTCATCCGGTTTCAATCTCCACCTTTACCAGGAAATCAGCACTTGAGGTTGATACATTAACTTATTGCTGGTTCCTAATGTAGAATTGGCTGAACACCTGTACTGCTTCAACCGTGAAAATCAACCGCCACGACCAAGCCAAGATCCTCTCGCCACAGGAGATCGCTTGGTTGTTTGATGGCAAGGTGGGGTTAGTTTCAGATCTGAAGCTATTTCGGCTGCTGGTTTGTTTTGGGGGAGTGAAAGGGATGGAGGCGGGAGCTTCGCTGTTGCCAAGGGCAATCGCCTCCCTGTCGTTGCTCTCTTATATAGAAGGGTTGCCGACCGAGCGCGATCGGGCGTTGTTTGGCATCTGCCTCTACACGACTGCACGGGTCAATGAGGCATGTTCACTGCACACGGCTGATGTGTATGGGACAGATGGACGGGTGCGCGATCGCATTACCTTTCGGCGGGCAACAACCAAAGGGAAACAGGAGACTCGATCCGTTCCAGTGTCACCAGAGTTGAGGGAACTGTTGGCGGGGTATCGGAGCAATCGTCCTGACCTATTTCCAGGACGGTGGGGGCGAGGGCATATTTGTCCGGAGTCTGCCGATGCTATTTTACGGGCAGCTTTTAAGCGATTAGGGATTGAGGGAGCTAGCACTCACAGTTTTCGTCGAACAGCAATCACTTGGATGCACAACGAACGAGTGCCGATCAAGTACATTCAGTCGATCTCTGGGCACAAGAGCCTATCGGCGTTGCAGCGGTATATCGATGTGACAGAAAAGGATAAGGAGATGGCGTGCTGCTCCGCAGATACCGCAAGGGTCGCCACACTGAGTTTTCGCTCGTAATGTTTTCCGCTGTGACTCTAGCGAAGAAGTCACCCGGATTGCACAAGGGAAACGTTTATTGGATAGTAGATGATTTTGATGTTCCACTGCCGATGAGGTTTGGTTGGGAGAAGCATGAAACTACTGATCAGCACAGGTAGGGTGTGATGCGATTTTAAGCAGTACAATTGCCCCTTGCTCTTGCAGTCTGAATGTTGGAAAACAGCCTACTTGCCTTAACCTCAGCGATAATGATGAAGACAGCACAGGCACTCCGGGAAGCGTATGGCATACAGTGACTTCACCCTGCAAAAACTCAAGAAGGACTTTGGCTTACAGGTCGATGAGCAGCGCAACCTGTTTGCAGATGTCGTGCCTGTTGAGGGCAGTGACCTGTTGAATGATACGCTGCAAGAGACTGTGCAGTTGGCGATCGCGATCAATACCGAGAAGGCGCGATCGGAGATGATCATTACCCCTGTATTGCTAGAGGTGCGACGGCAGGCGAAGGGGCAAGTAAGTTTGTTTTCAGGTACAGAATTTAATGTAGATGAGACGAAAGGGTTGGTCGGCTACTGCGATTACATTCTCAGCCGCTCAAAAGAGCAACTCACCATCAATTCGCCTGTCATTCTCATTGCAGAAGCCAAAAACGAAAACATTAAAGCTGGCTTGGGGCAGTGTATTGCAGGTATGGTTGCCGCCCAGCAGTTTAATCAACGAGAAGGGCAGGCGATTGACGCAATCTACGGAGCTGTCACCACTGGCGAAATCTGGAAATTCCTGAAACTTATAGGTACAACGGCTTCCATTGACCTGACCGACTACTACATCTCGCCCAATCTCAACAAGATCCTCGGCATTCTAGTTCATGGCTTGGGGTTACCGGTTCCCGCACGCTAGCTTCCTGCATCTCTTCGAGAACAGTGCATCGTAATCCCACATCCTCAACCAGATTAATTGAGTGCCACCCTGACTTTCAGTCCAGCCGTGGTCGTTGTTTTAGCGACCAAATTGACCAACACTTCTCGACTCACTAACGGTCTACCTCGCCAGTTTTGAGTCATTTGCACAAACAGACGATACTTAATCTTGTTCCATTTACTGCACAGTGATAGTTGCAGCGTGTTCGATGACTTCGGCAACGGCATCTGGATGGGAAACCATGACGACATGGGACGCGCCATTTACGACAACCGTCTCATTGGAGTTAGCCCGCTCTGCCATGAAAGACTGTACTGCTGCTGGAATGTTTAAGTCGCGATCGCCATAGATAAACCAGGACGGGACGGACTTCCAGGCGGGCGCGTCAGAGGCTTCATTCAATGCAGCTTCCGTAATCGGACGTTGGGTACTTGCCATTAACTGCGCGTCGTTAGCAGGCACATCAGCAGCGAACTGTGCGTGGAACTTGTCCTGTTGGATGTAGAGATCTTTGCCGCCATCCGGAAGTTCAACCGGGGACGCAAGGGTGGGCGCAAGGGTACTGCCTGGATAACGTCCTGAGAGTTCAACAGCCGTCTCACCCGTATCAGGAGCGAAACCTGCAACATAGACCAATGCTTTTACGTTTTCGTTGGTCTTGACTGCATTGGTGATCACTGCGCCACCGTAGGAGTGGCCCACCAGCACGATGGGGCCTTCAATACCCTGTATGTTTTCCTTCGTGTTTGTTGATTCTTTGATTACGCGAGGTAAGTTGTCATGAAATGACAGCGTTGAACGATCCACGGTTAAACAGTCAGTAATTTGTGGATTCAGCCAGTGTGCGCCAGGCTGCGGTTTCTTGCTCGACGTAAGCGTTTTTATTGGCGATCGCTTGTAGGGTGTCTGTGCCCAACGGTAATCGCAGCGGTGGTTTGTCTGCGGCTGCAAGCTGAAGGATTGCTTGGGCAAGTTTGGTCGGATTTCCAGGTTGTTGATGATTGTGCTCAGCGGCAAAAGCGCGGATTCTGCCAACGGTCTCCGCATAATCAGAGATTTGTGTTGTGGTCTTGCGAAGTGACGTGGCATCTAGAAAATCAGTACGGAAGTAGCCCGGTTCAACGACGGTTACATGAATCCCCAATGGTGCCAACTCATAATGTAGGGCTTCGGTAATGCCTTCCACCGCAAACTTTGTCGAGCTGTATATCCCCCAACCTGCGGCGGCACGATAACCGCCGATCGATGAAAGATTAATAATGTGTCCAGAACGGTGTTGACGCATACTGGGCAGCACGGCACGGATTACATTTAGCACTCCAAAAACATTGGTTCGATAAATGCTTTCAATCTCCTCTAAGGTACTTTCTTCGATCGCTCCCAATAAGCCAAATCCAGCATTATTAACCAGTACATCGATCTGTCCAAATTTCTCCAACCCAGCTGCAACCGCTGCTTGCACCTGCGTTCCGTTTGTAACATCCATACTCACCGTCAACAGGCGTTTACTGGCACCCAGCCATTGCAGAGCCGTTTGATTACGTGCCGTTGCAATCACTGTGTCACCCGATGCCAGAGCTGCCTTTGCAATTTCAGCGCCAAAGCCCCGTGAGGCTCCTGTAATGAGCCATGTTTTGTTGGTCATGTTGATCTTTTTAATGCTGTTGCTGCCGAAAATAATCGCGCCAGCTTTTGGGTAATGGTTACCATTGAGCTAGCTAAATTTGTTGAGCTGGTTCCGGAAAACTAAATCCTACAGATGCATTGGTGGTGGAGGCTTGCCAAATATCTTCAAACCGTTGGTATTCCTCAATATCTGAGGATAGTTTTTGAACCAACGTTGGTAATGCACCAGGACCAAGGGCTAAGTGAAGAGGTGGTTGCGAGAGTTGCACGACCTTTAAAATTGACTGAACACCTGTGGGTACATGACCACGGGGCTGCTCTGCGGCAAACTGGATGAATTGCTCTCGCATAGAAGCGTACTCTGGTTTTTGTACGGCTGTAACTAAAGAACGGCTGGAAAAGTCTGTACCGAAGCCACCAGGTTCGATGATGGTGACATGAATGCCAAACGGTTCTAACTCCTGGGCAAGGGTTTCTGATAGCCCTTCTACTGCAAATTTAGATGCACAATACAGCCCCAGCACAGGCGAAGTTAAGCGCCCAGCTATAGAAGAAATATTCACGATATGACCAGAATTTTGTTTCCTGAAGATAGGAATAACGGCACGAGTTACATTAAGTAGCCCAAAGAAGTTGGTTTCAAATTGATCGCGGATTTGCTGATCGCTGACCTCCTCGATCGCACCCATCAAGCCATACCCAGCATTGTTCACCAATACATCAATTCTGCCGAATGCTTCTAAACCATTTTGCACAGCCGTTTGAATAGTGACTGGATCGGTGACATCTAAACAAACGGCTTTTGCAGTTTGTGGATACTGTTGCGCTAAATCTTGAATTTTGTCGGGATTACGGGCTGTAACGATGACGCGATCGCCCTCAGCCAATACTGCTTCAGCTAGAGCACGACCCAAACCCGTTGAACTGCCTGTAATCAACCATACGCGAGAAGATGTTTGATGAGTCATACAATGAATTCCTAAATACAAAGTGTGTCAATAGAGCTAGTGAGGGATGCGCGTCCGTTCGCCCTCAACAAAGTTTGAGTCATCTTTATCGATGCTCATGTTTGTTCTCGCTGCCAGGGATAGATGTTGGAAGTCCTATTTCCTTCAAAATCGGTAGAAACGCTTAAGTCTCGCCATTGCTTGTCGGCTTCCAGTCGTGCGACATCATTTTGCTCTGCTGCATGAACGGCATCGCTTCCTAACAGCAGGCGCAGTGGTGGTTCAGTGAGGCTGGCGATATAGAGAATGACAAATGCAGCTTTGTTGGGATCGCCTGCTTGAGCACCGTCATGAGTGTGTTGGTATTGGGCTAATGCCCCGACGGTGGAATCGTACTCCGAACGGCTGTTGCGGATCGTTGTCGAGGAGCCTGCGAAATCAGTGCGGAATCCGCCTGGCTCAACGATCGTTACCTTGACACCGAATGGCTTAGTTTCTTTAGCAAGAACTTCCGAAAAGCCTTCAACACCCCATTTAGCGGCAGAATAGGCAGCACGACCCGGTGGTCCAATCCGTCCACCAATGGAGGAGAACTGGATAATATGCCCCGATCTCTGCTCTCGCATGAGTGGAATTGCCGCTTTGGTGACGTTGATGACACCGAAGAGGTTCGTTTCGATTTGGGCGCGGAAATCAGCGAGGCTGGTATCTTCGATCGAGCCAACATCACCATAGCCCGCGTTGTTAACCAGTACATCAAGCCGTCCAAACGCATCAATAGCCGATTTGATGGCGTGATCTGCTGCTTGTGCATCGGTTACGTCAAGCGCGACAGCACGAACTCGATCGCCGTAGCGCTCTACTAGAGCGGTTAGCTGTGCGGGGTTACGTGCGGTGGCAACAAGTTGATGACCTGCGGCAAGCACTGCTTCACTGATTGCTCGTCCTAATCCACGAGAACTGCCAGTGATCAACCAAACCTGTGACATAAAAATCTCCTTTCAAAGCTGACGCTAACCTTGGAGGGTTTGGGATAAGGAGTTTGGATTAGTTTTCCTGACGGAGGAAGTCAAGCAATGCCGGATTCACCTGATCGGCATGAGTCCAATTAATCGCGTGAGGTCCACCTGGAATAACTACCAATCGGCTGTTTTTAATGAGCTGCGGTAGTCTTGCAGCGGTGGATTGAAAGGGGAGAATGCGATCGCTATCTCCATGAATGATCAGCGTTGGCACGTCAATACGAGGTAGATCACCGCGGAAATCCGTAAGCCAGGAGGGGACACAATCCAGCGTTCCTTTTGCAGATGCTCCGACTGCCACATTCCAACTGGCTTGAATCGCGTCATTGCTGATGCGATCGCCCAACAATATATCCACATTAAAAAAGTCTCTAAAGAATGCAGAAAGATAAGCTGGACGGTCTTCCACGATCGCCTTCATAATGCCATCGAAAACGCTTTGATCAACCCCTTCTGGATTGTCATCTGTCTTTAACAAAAACGGTGGAACGGGAGCCATTAATACTGCTTTTTGAACACGCTCAGAACCATATTTGCCGAGATACCGGGTGACTTCGCCTGTTCCCATCGAGAAACCCACCAGCACCGTATTATGCAGGTCAAGCTTGGTCATGAGAGCATGGAGATCAGCGGCGAAGGTATCGTAGTCATAACCAAATGAGGGTTGGCTGGAATTGCCAAATCCCCGGCGATCGTAGGTGATCACTCGATACCCTTCCTTCAATAAAGCTAAGACCTGTTTCTCCCAGGAATGACCACTCAGGGGAAATCCATGAATCAGCACAATCGGTTGACCTGTTCCCAGATCTTCATAGTAAATATCAATGTTTGCCGAGTTTTCTTGACCGACAGTAACGTAAGGCATGGGAGGGTTCTCCTTTGTTAATTAATGGTGTGTTTTTGCTTGTGCTAACAGGGGTTGGCGAGTCCGACTTTTAATTAAATCCGCTGCTTTTTCGCCAATCATGATTGTGGGTGCATTGGTATTGCCGGTCGTCAGCGTTGGCATGATGGAGGCATCGACAATCCGCAAACCTTCAACACCATGAACTCGCAGTTCAGGATCAACCACCGCCATTGGGTCAGTGCCCATTTTGCAGGTGCCGACTGGATGGGACAGGGTATCGCAAGCATCTCGAACGTAAGCGGCGATCGCCTCATCACTCTGCACATCCAGACCGGGAGCTAATTCCTCTCGCCGAAACGGATCAAAGGAATGGGTTTCAAAGATTCGACGAAGTACCTTAATCCCTTCGACCAGCTTTTGCACATCGGTTTCAAGTTGCAGATAGTTCAGCCGGATCAGCGGTGGATCGTGGAGATTGCGCGATCGCAACCTGACATCTCCAATGTTTTCAGGCTGAGTCAATGAGGCGACCCCAAAAAATCCTGAACCAGAGCGGTTAGACCCAGGCGGTGCCCACAGAATTGGACCTGAGAAACACTGTAAATCTGGTGCAACAGCCAAGTTATTCTCGCTATGCAAGTACAATCCCGCTTCAGCAATCCCGGTACTGGTGCCAACAGGGTGAACATCCTCCGTCGCCCGGTAAGTGATGGGAGCCAGGACGTGATCTCGGAGATTCTGACCCACGCCAGGGAGATCAGCGACGATCGGAATGTTCAATGTTTGTAACTGTTCGGCAGCACCAATGCCCGAAAGCAGCAGTAGTTTGGGCGAGTCGAATGCGCCTGCACTGACAATCACTTCCTGATTGATATGCACCTGATGTAATGTGCCTTCTTTTAAATATTCCACACCAACGGTGCGCGTGCCCTCGAATAACAAGCGAGTCACCAATGCTCCAGTGGTTACGGTCAAATTAGGACGATCGAGGATAGGTAACAGGAATGCCGCAGCAGTACTATGTCGCTTTCCGTCTTTAACGGTTAACTGATAAAGCCCGGCACCTTCTTGTTGGCTGCCGTTGAAGTCAGGATTGTTGGCATAGCCCAGGGCGATCGCACTTTCAACAAACCGTTGAGATGTAACAGCCGGAGCCGCAATATCCGTGACGCTTAACGCCCCATCCACCCCATGATAGGCAGAAGCTCCCCGTTGCTGCTGCTCCGATTTCTTGAAGTAGGGCAACACATCCTGGTAACTCCAACCGGGATTTCCTAACGCCTGCCAGTGGTCATAATCGTGGGGATTGCCCCGAATATAAATCATGAAATTAATCGAGCTGCTACCCCCCAAAACCTTGCCACGGGGACAAAAGATTTTGCGATCGTTGAGATAGGGTTCCGGTTCAGAGAAATAACTCCAATCCACTTCAGAACCGAGTAAGCTCAAGCATTCTGACGGAACTTGAATCTCTGGTTTGATATCTGGATTCCCCGCTTCCAGCAGCAACACCGTTGTTTCCCGGTTTTCTGTCAGACGGTTCGCAACCACGCAACCTGCCGACCCAGCTCCAATTACGATGTAGTCATAGTGAGTCATCCGAATTCTCCTGATTTGCTCAAGGTTCGCGCTTCTACAGGCCATAAAGGTGGCGTATTCAGCCTGTGTTTACGCGGGTTACAACTCGATTACAATTTTTGTGACAGCCGTACCCTGCTCTACGGCTTCGTGGGCAGACAGTGCCGTCTCTAATGTGAACTGGCGAGGATCAACCACAGGACGCAACTGATTGGCTTCTGTTAATTGGGTCGCCTGACGCAAAATCTCACCGTGATGGGCGCGACCTTTGCCCGTTAAGAGGGGCAAAAGCACGAACACGCCAGAGTAGGTTGCAGCCTTGCGTGAGAGAGGCAGTAGGGAATGCCTCCCCCAACCGTAGTTACTGACAACGTGACCATAATTGCGTACGGCTTCAAACGCATCATCCAATGTGGAGCCACCCACTGAGTCATAGACCACATCAAAGCCCTGGCCATCCGTATATGTTTGGACAATCTGGGCGATCGCCATACTGCGATAGTCGATGGGTACGGCACCCAGTTGTCGCACCATGTCATGTTTGGCTGGAGATGCCGTCGCAAACACTTTGGCACCCCGCGCTTTGGCGATTTGCACAGCGACATGACCAACACCACCAGAACCGCCCAGAATCAGTACTTTCTGACCTTCGCGGACATTGGCTGCATCGACCAGTCCTTCCCACGCGGTCAAAAAGACCAGGGGTAAGGCAGCAGCTTCCCGAAAGGTGAGATTAGTTGGTTTCTTCGCAAGCAAATCGGCATCGACCGCTGCAAATTCAGCCAGTGACCCTTGCAATCCGCCGACTCCGCCCGTCATTCCATACACCTCATCCCCAACCTGAAATGCGGTAACTTCTGAACCAACGGCTTCGATGATTCCAGCTAAATCAATTCCTAGCACCGCCGGAAGAAGCTGTTGAGCATGGGGAGCTTTCCCGGTACGAATTTTGCTGTCAAGTGGGTTCACACCACTGGCCTTAACTCGCACCAAAACCTGGTTTGCAGCGGGTTCTGGGCGGGGAATTGTAGTCGCCTGAAATGTCGCTGTTTGATCATCTACAATCAGAGCGTGCATCGTTGAAGATGACTTCATTGTCTAACTCCTTAATAACTGAGTCGTCTCGGATGATGAATCTTGTGATGCTTAAGGGGAGAGGGGTGCGCCGACAATCCAGGTATCGTATTGACGAGCCAGATCTGCCCAGCTTTCAGGTGGTGTTTGACCGATTTGAGGGAAAAAATCGTCGATGCCACCGGGCGTGAAGATGAAGAGTAATCGAGCCACGTCGGATGAGAGATTTACCCAGCCATGCACACTGTTTCGGGGAATCACAACCGATGTTCCGGGTCCAGCCTCAAACTCTTCTCCGGCACAGTGAAAGCGAAATCGACCTTCCAACACTTCAAACGTCTCTTCTCGATCTTCGTGGTAATGGAGCGGTGGCCCCACAAACGGCGGAACCCGCGCTTCGATGATGGTGAAAGCTCCGCCCACATCTTTGCTATGCACTCGGATCGCCATCTGTTCTCCGGGCATTGTATCGAACCAGTTGAGATCTTCATCTCGTCTGACAATGGCAACGTTATTTTGATTTGTTTGGGTATTCATTTTGTGTGTCGCTTCAAGAATGAACTTGCTATCTGTTCGATTACCGTTCATTGTTGAGCGATCGCCCTCTACAAACCACTCAACTTCTTTGAGATAGACTTCAAGATAATTGATCTATGTCTAAAGGTAGATTTTTTAGGCAGAGCTGCCTTGAAACAAAAGCTGTTTCTCTGAAATCTGTTAGTCTCTCGATAAGAATCATCTCTTTAAAGGAGGTTTGTTCTCCTTTTTACGTTTAGGTTGCTGAAGAATGGATGCCAATTCCCAAAAATCCAGACGTAGTAGAGGGTCTTCTGCGCGAGTCAGAGGCGTGATGCTGTCCAGTCATGGATGGCAGCGATTTCAAACCGCAAAGCAGCAAACAGAGTTAGAAGAAAACTGGGGTAAGCGGTTCACCCAGGAAGCTCTGATGGAGCGCACCGGACTATCCTTCAACACCCTGACCCGTATTACTAAGCGTGAACTGGGAGTCGATCGCCAATCCCTGGAGCTGCTCTTTCAGGCATTTGGATTGGACTTAACCAAAGCAGACTTTACTCCCCCAAACACCGATCAGGAAGCATCTGCACCGCCCTGGGCAAATCCTCACCAGGACTGGGATACTGCCGTGGATGCTTCGGTGTTTTATGGGCGCGAACCGGAATTAGCGCAACTTTGGCAGTGGATGGTGGTGGAACGCTGCCGGGTCGTGGGGCTATTGGGTATTGGGGGAATTGGCAAAAGCACGCTGGCGGTTAAGGCTGCCCAGCAAATGCAATCAGACTTTGAGATTGTGGTGTGGCGATCGCTGGCGAATGCCACCCCCCTTGATGAACTTCTGTCAGGTCTGCTAAGGTTTCTCATGCCGCTGTTTGAGGAAGATGCCATCATTCCCAGCACGATCGATCAGCAGTTGTCCAAACTGATGCAATACCTGCGAGCGCGGCGATGTTTGGTGATCCTCGACAATGCAGAAACGATTTTGCAGCGGGAGTCAGTGGGGCAATGGCGATCGGGTTGCGAAAACTACGGACAGTTGATTAGAACCATTGGCGAAACCTCTCACCTCAGTTGTTTGCTGTTGACCAGCCGAGAAAAGCCACGGGAAATGGTGCTGATGGAAGGTGAACAGGCATTGGTGCGATCGCTCCACTTAAGTGGATTGTCCCCCGAAAACGGACGCGCTATCTTTCGCCAAAAGGGAACATTCACAGGTTCAGAAGCCGAATGGCAGACGCTAATCCAGCATTATGGTGGCAATCCACTGGCTTTAAAATTAGTGGCTACTGCAACCCAGGATTTGTTTAATGGCAGCATTGCAGAGGTTCTTACCTATCTCAGTCAAAGCATTTATGTTTTTGAAGACATCCGCGATTTACTGCATCGTCAGTTCGATCGCCTCTCAGAAGCCGAACAGAAAATGTTGTTCTGGTTTGCCATTCATCGGGAGCCAGTGTCGATCGCAGAGATTCGGGAAGATGTAGATCGGAGTCATCAACAACTTGTCCCGAATTTGATCAATTCCTTGTTTCGGCGATCGCTGATCGAAAAGACCGAGGGGTTATTTTTTTTGCAACCCGTTGTCATGGAATATGTGACCGATCAATTTGTGCAGCAGATCTGTAGCGAGTTTGAAACAGAAAAACTTAATGTGCTGCAAACACATCCCTTATTGCACGTACAGGCAAAAGATCACATTCAAGAGATCCAGACGCGATTAATTGTGAAACCTATAATGGAACGCCTGTTGTCCTATTTTGGCAATGTAGCAGCGATCGAGGCACAGGCAAAACAACTCTTGAAGCAACAGGGTAAGAACCCAGGATACGTAGCAGGAAATCTAATTAACGTGCTGGTGCAATTTCAAGTCGATTTGCGCGGCTCAGATTTTTCAGATCTCGTCGTGCAACAAGCCGACCTGCGCCAGGTCGATTTAGCCGGGGTCAATTTTCAAAATTCCACGTTCGTTAAAACTCTCTTTTCAGAACCACTCGGTATGGGTATGGCGATCGACTTCAGCCCAGACGGACAGATGCTTGCAGCGGGTGATGCTAGCGGCAACATCTATCTCTGGAACATTGCGACCACCCAACTCTTGATGACCTTTGCAGGGCATACAGGCTGGATTTGGTCAGTCGCATTTAATGCTGATGGAACCATGCTAGCCAGCGGCAGCACGGACAGCACAGTGCGTTTGTGGGATGTGCAGAGTGGGCGGTGCTTGCAGGTACTTACGGGGCATACCGCCTTTGTTTGGTCAGTGAGTTGTAGTCCGGATGGGCAACGTTTAGCTAGTGCCAGCGCAGACAAAACCGTTCGCCTGTGGGATTTGCAAGGGCAGTGTCTCCAAATCCTAACAGGTCATACCCAGAACGTTTATTCGGTTCACTTCGCACCCAATCAGCAAACCCTTGCCAGCGGCAGTCTTGATACGTCGATTCGAATCTGGAATGTGCGCGATGGCACCTGCTTGAATATCTTGCAGGGGCATACCAGCGGGGTTCGTTGTGTGCGCTATAGCCCAGACGGTCAACTCCTCGCCAGCAGCAGCCACGATGGGTCAATTCGCCTGTGGCAGACTCCGCTTTCCCCGGAGCGAAACACTAAAAACGACTTCAAGCTGCTTCATACGCAGACCGATTGGGTATGGGCGATCGCCTTTAGCTCAGACAGTCGTTGGCTAGCCAGTGTGGGGCGTGATGGCAGTCTGCGGTTGTGGAACCTTCAAGATCGGCAATGTATGCATCGATTCGACGGTCATACGCTCGACGTTTTGGCGATCGCCATCAGTGCCGACAATCAATGGTTGGGCAGCGCGGGGCAAGACAACACGGTGCGCTTGTGGAATCTTCAGACCGGACAAAGTTATAAGACGTGGCGCGGTTACGCCAATGGCATTCACTCCTTGAGTCTCAGTCCAGATGATCGCCTGTTAGCCAGCAGTCGCCAGGATGGCACTATTCAGGTATGGCATTGTTCAACGACGAATACAGTTGCAGGAGATCTGGCACGGTTTCGCCCCTACAAAACGTTGTCCAGCCCTACCCGATGGATTTCATCCCTTAGCCATTTAAGCTTTAGTCCGGATAGTCAAATGCTGGCTATCAATCGTCAGCAGGGGTGGATTGCAGTATGGAATCTTCACACGGGACGTTTCGATGAATGGTCAGCGCATCAAACATCCATCTGGAAAGTTTTATTTAGTCCATCGGGGCAGACCCTGGCAAGTAGTAGCTATGATGGCACCGTGCGACTGTGGGATGTGCAGACGCACCAGTGTTTGCAGGTACTGCGGGGGCATGAGAGCGTGATTCCGGCGATCGCCTTTACGCCCAATGGTCAAGGGTTGGTCAGCGGCAGTTATGATCGCACGATTCGACTTTGGGACGTGCAAACGGGGGCATGGCTCAAGACCTTAGAAGGGCATACGGGCGCAGTTTTTACGCTGGCATTCGATCCCAGTGGTCAGGTTCTGGTCAGCGGTAGTTATGACCGCACGATTCGCCTCTGGGACGTGCAAACCGGAGCGTGTTTCAAGGTACTGCTAGGGCATACCGGACTGGTATGGACGCTTGCCATTAGCCCCGATGGTCGCACCTTAGCCAGTAGTGGTGATGACCAGACTATTCGCTTGTGGGATCTGCAAACAGGAGATTGCCTCCACGTCTGCCACGAACACACAGGCTGGGTGCGCTCCGTGATCTTTAGTTCTGATGGTCAATGGTTATTGAGTGGCAGCGATGATCGCGCAATTAAGCTGTGGGATGTGAACACAGGGCAATGTATGGAAACGATGGTCGCCGATCGGCTGTATGAAGGCATGAATATTCAAGGCACAACGGGTTTAACAGTCGCTCAAAGAACCACCCTGAAAACATTAGGAGCCGTTGAGTATTAAAGATTGCGTATTCCAATTTAACGCTTTCTCTTTTTCTCAATGACATCTAATAATTGATGAAAATCTATCAGCGATCGCGCTATTTCTGTATCCACAAGTTGCTTCATCTGCTCATCTAGAAGATACTCTCGCGGTTCACCGATTAGTCTCCTTGATTGTTCACCATCAGCCCATTGATTGCGGATTAAAGAAATCCCACGATACATTTCCACGGTTGACGGCGATAGCAACATTCCTGTTTCGGGGAAGGTGAGCTGTTGAAGATAACACCATGCAGATTCAGGTGGAATATCGGTGCAATCCCATACCAGACGCAATGGCTTGGCTTCTTCAGGGAGCGATCGCCAACGTTCACCGTGATGGAGCATCTGATAATGCTGGTACAGCAATCTAGCTTGAATCACACTGAAGAATGTTTCTAAGTTAGCAAAGAGTGGATGCATCATTGCATCTAAACAATCCATTGAAGCACTGACGAAACAAACTACATCACTGACTGATTCTCCCTGTTGAATCCGTCTCTCCAGTCCTCTCAGATAACTGTCAAAGATTTTCTCATATACCGTTGGAGAAAACACGAATGTTGCATTCACATTGATGCGATCGCCAATGAGTTGTTCAATTACCGGAAGCAGCAGTGGGGTGGCTGGAATTCTCAGCAACAAATTACTCCATCCAACAGACTCCCAGATGTGTTGGGCAGAAGCGATCGCCGTTTTCGCATCCAACAGCGTATCAGGCGGCAGGTCAATTTGCACATAGCCATCACGCCCTTGAGTCTGAGAATGAACGGACTTCAGCAAATCAGCGGCTAATTGCAGATCCCGTACAATCAGATAGTCATAATCGGATTTGGCAGTTTGACTGATGCCTTGCTGTGCCAATGTTGTGAAGTCGCGATCGTATTCCTCTCCTGCAAGTGCGGCTTGTAAGCTTTGAAAGTTTAATCGGACTCCCTTTAAAGCATCCTCCTCAATGTACCGTTGTAAAGCACCACCACTAATCCAACCCCGCTCAAATCCATCGAGCCAGATCGATTGCCTAGATTGATGGAGTGTTTGCAACAGATTCATCCCAAATGACCTTCATGCTCGAAATTCAAACGTCTAATTACTCAGTCTGCGAAACTACTTCAGGTTTCACCACTCAAGATCCGCCAGTTAAGCTTCAATTTCGCTGTTGAGCAATATGAAGGTAAAAACAGCCTCAATCCTGCCTTCTCCTTGGGGCAAAGGTCGAACTGGGCACTACGAAACCGAATGCTGCTCCTCACAGGATAGTGCTCAAACCCATTACGTTGCCATTACTATATCGCTGGTACAGCGCCTCTCGCGGCTGACGAGCATACTCTTTCACCGTTCACGGTAGCAAGCCGAAGGTATGCTGGGGCTGATCTAAGCGAGATCGGCTTACTGCCTACCCATAGCTCCCCACACATCGCGTGAACCACCACCTCATCTTCGACTGCTGGGGCTTAATCCGCACAGATGTGCAGCACCATGAAGGGAATTTCAGAAATCAGCACCACAATCCCTTCCTAGGGCGATCGCTGCACTCCCCTGCTCCGCCCTTTTCGGTAATAGGAGCGCTGCCGACCGTGGTACACCCCCCCTGCCAACAGCCATCGCTTCCAAACGTCTCGTCATGGAGTTTACGAGCCTCAGTAACCATCAACAAACTGCACGCTCAGCACTTTTTATGGAGCGCTCACTCTCTATGATCCTGCTCTAGAAAGCCCCCCTATTATGCCTGAAATGCCCTGTATTTACGGGAAGTGGCGATGATAACCTGATAATAGTAAGGTATAGATAAGTGCTATTTCTGCCACAGGGACTTATTGACCTGGGTGCGGACTGGCTCTATTTCCGTAAGCGATCTGCCTTGGCAGCGGCTTCAGTTTTACCGATGGTCAATCCGACGCTGATTGACACTTTGCGTTGCTCATTTCTCCATCAGGAGATGCCTGGTTGGAAGGAGGCGTGCAGCAAAGCTGATCCCTTCAGGTGCGCCTCTTTTACCAGAAGTGGCGGGTATTCAGATTTAAGCGATCGAATTGCTCAAGTCACCCATCCCACGCTGATTCTGTGGGGCAAAGCGGATGATGTGTTAGGAACTGCTGATGCGACTCGGTGGCAGCGAGCGATCTCAGGCAGTCAACTCATTTGGATTGAGGCAGCGGGACATGTGCCCCACTTCGATCAACCCCAAGTCGTTGCCAATCACCTGCTATCCTTCATGCAACATATTAATCGCTGAAACGATACCTACCAATAAACGTTAACTAAATCCAGGTAGTGGATCGAATTCTTACCCAGTAATTGTCGGCTCGTCCCTGGTCATGAGAATGACCTCCGCGCCCAATGGCTTTTGGCTTTAGGGTGCATCCCAGTCTTGCAAGTCTCAGTTTGAGAATTGCCCATTGAGATAGGCACAACGGTGAAGCAGAACTTGAGGAACGTTTCCTGCTTTCCACTGTGCCCCAGACAATTTGATGCGTGCTCCAATTTGTTTGACGG